>JACQYK010000097.1:0-47744 GCA_016208255.1 Deltaproteobacteria bacterium
ACTTCCCGGTAAATGACAAAACAAACCTGAATATGGTTTGTTATCTTGTTGACTAATAACCTGGAATACATTACGATTTATCTAATCCTGGAGGGGAATAAGCGGCAATTAACCATACCTTATGGATGACAAATTTTATAAGGAGGAATTATGATGAAAGGCGGATATACCGGGAAAATGCTTTTTGTGGATCTGACCCAGGGGAAGATCGAGGAAAAGGAACTCACGGAGGAAATGGCCAAACGTTTTATCGGCGGCTATGGAATCGGAGCCCGCATTCTCTATGACCTGATGAAACCGGGGGTTGATCCCCTGGGACCGGATAACGTCATCGGATTTGTCACCGGGCCGTTGAATGGTACCGGCGCCTTTTTGGGGGCTCGATACACCGTGGTCTGCAAATCACCGGTCACCGGCGGCTGGAATGACGCCAATTCCGGCGGCTTTTTTGCCCCGGAACTTAAAAAAGCCGGATACGATGCCGTGTTTATTTCCGGGGCCTCGGATAAACCGGTTTATCTCTGGATCAAGGATGGGAAGGCCGAGATCCGGGATGCCTTCAAGTTGTGGGGCAAAGACGCCGTCGAGACTCATGAAGCCCTGGTGACAGAAATCGGCGACAGGATGCTTCGCGCGGCCCTGATCGGGCCTTCGGGAGAAAAGCTGTCCCTGATGGCCTGCGTCATGAACGACTATCACCGGGCTGCCGGTCGCGGAGGTCTGGGGGCGGTCATGGGTTCGAAAAAACTAAAAGCCGTCGTGGTCCGGGGAACAGGACAGGTTCCAATAGCCGATCCGGAAAAATTGAAAGAGATCAACCAATCGTTACAATCCGCTATGAAAGAAGGCCCCATGGCCACCATTGCCCAAGCCTTTGCTCAGTTAGGGACGGGAATGGGAACCGGGGCCAATGCCCTTTCCGGGGATACGCCGGTTAAAAATTGGGGAGGCGTCGGTATTGTCGACTTTGGAGAAGAAAAGGCCCATAAACTGGATGGGGAGGCGTTGGTATTGTCGACTTTGGAGAAGAAAAGGCTCATAAACTTGACGCGGCCAACATGGACAAGAAGTTCAGAACCAAAAAATATGCCTGCGCTAATTGCATTGTGGGATGCGGAGCCGACTATGCAGTCAAAGAAGGCCCCTGGCCCCTCAAGGAGACCTACCGGCCCGAATACGAAACCTCGGGAGCCTTTGGCACCTTGTGTTTGAATGACAACGTGGAGTCGATCATCAAATGTAACGATATTTGCAACCGGTATGGCCTGGATACCATCTCGGTGGGGGCGACGGTGGCCTGGGCTATCGAGTGTTATGAAAATGGGATTTTGAATAAAGAGGAAACGGGTGGCCTTGAGCTGACCTGGGGGAATGCCAAGGCCATTGTCGACATGACCCAGTCTATCGCCGATCAATCCGGTCTGGGGAAAATACTGGCCCTGGGTTCCGCTGCCGCGGCTGCTAAGTTAGGAAAGGGGGCCGAGTATTTACAGACCGTGCAGGGTATTGAATTGCCCATGCACGATGCCAGACTCGCCCCGGGATACGCCCGAACCTATCAGATCGATCCCACCCCAGGCCGCCATGTCAAAGGAGGAACGTGGCAGGGACAGGCCGGCCGGCCTAACAGGTACGATTTCAGCATCAACATCGGCCCCACCGATGTCACCATGACCGGCCGCATGGAGATCCTCAATGCCAGCGGGATCTGTTTATTCAGCGGGTTTCTTGGTGTTCGTGACCTGGCCCCAAAAATGCTGGCCGCTGTGACCGGCTGGGATGTTGATGATGTTTTTTTGAAAGAAACCGGCCTTCGAATTTTTAATATGAGACATGTCTTCAATCTTCGGGAAGGTCATAAACCATCCGAGGTACTAATGCCCCGAAGATTGGTCGGAGAACCGCCTCAAACGGAAGGCCCCCTGACCGGGGTAACCATCGACCATAGGACTTTGGCCAAGAATTTCTTCGCTGCCATAAACTGGGATGCCGAGACCGGAAAACCCAGCCGTCAATCCCTGGAAGCCCTGGGCGGGATGGAGGATGTCATTCAAAATCTTTATGGATAATTCTGAGTTAGACAGGATTTACAGGATTAACTGGATTTTTGTGCCTTTCCGGAAGAAAGACACAAACCGAATCGTCCTGCGGTAAAAGGTTTTGTTTCCGCGGGAAGCGGATTGATGTTGCTCAGGGTCTTCCGGAGGCTGAGCAAACTACATGTAAATCTTGTTAATCCTGTCCGATAATTTTTTTCATAAAGCGACAGGGTTATAAATTTATTTAATTCAAGAAATTTTTTAACTTTAGATTTCCCTGGAGAGTCATAATTTTTAAAATCAGCTGATTTTGGCCTTAAAACCGGTATCAGGCAATTCACAAAATTCTCTTGGGAGGAATTATGAACACCGTATTCAAGAAATATAAAATTGAAAAAAACCGACTTTCGAGATGGTTCAGCGGTCTGGAAGTGTTATTGCTAGCCGGGACTTTTTGCCTTCTTCTCAATAACGTGGCATTGGCCGCGCCGCCTTTACCTCCTCATCCCCCTTTGCCGCCACTGCCGCCGCCCCCGCACAAGGTGCTTCCTCATCCTCCTCTACCGGTGCCGCCCCATCCACCAGGGGTTGTTATCCATCATCCGCCGGGACTTCCCCCGCATCCGGGGTGGGTTTGGGTGCCGGGCCATTATAAAGGGCAGCGCTGGATACCGGGCCATTGGGCCAGACCGAAGAGGTATTCAAGGTATGGCCGACGATATGCTCCCGGTCCTCCGCCTCTTCCCGGCCCTCCGCCCTCGCCTGGAAGGTTCAGGTAGGAATCAAAACCTGGGGGATGGAAAGGAAGTCTATCTTTCGAATGGGGGGAAGGCTTGACCTCCGGTCGGCGATTCCCCCTGTTTTTGAGCGTTTTCGGGCAAAACAATAATTGATTCTCTCTTCAATCCAACAGGGTCTAATCGATGCAAGTGTCCGTTAAGTTATTTTCTTTCCTTGGCCAAATCGCGGGTACGGACCGCTTAACCGTTGATTTGATTGAAGGGGCCACGGTATCGGATTTATTGAGTTCTCTTAGTATTCAATTTGGAAATAAACTCCTGCAAAACGGACAGATCGTTGTCCTGATTAATCAAAAACAGGCCTTTTTTGAGTCCATCTTAAATGAGAATGATCAGGTTCTTTTGCTACCTGTCTTAGGAGGCGGTTGATTTCCATCTTATTAACAGGTTGCTGAAAGAGGCCCATCTACGGCGTTGTCCTCATCCTTCGTCACTGCGGCGTACCACTATGTACGCCTCATTCCTCAGAATTTCGGGCGCCTTGTATCTGGACCTTTTTGAGCAACCTTTAAATAATGAGTTTCCCCCAACTATTAAGGTCAAACGATGATCGCAACCCAGGAATTTGAAAAAGTTCTTCAAATAAAACTCTGCCGGTATCCCGAATTTATTCCGGCCGCGACTGTCTCCTCCTATCTGGTGGATGGTCTGCTGATTGACAGCGGACCGGCTCACACGGCGGAGGAACTGGCCGAATTTCTCCGGGACCGGAAGGTCAAAACCGTTGTCAACACCCACTTTCATGAGGATCATGTCGCGGCCAACCGATTTCTCCAGGACCGTTATGGGGTTGAAATTTTTGCGTCTGCGCTGGCGGTGGCCAAAATCAGTAAACCGGCAGTTCTCTATCCTTACCAGGAAGAAGTCTGGGGATACCCCATTCCCAGCCAGGTTCAACCGCTGGGAAAAGTCATCCGTACCGAGAATTTCACATTTGAAGTCATCCCGACACCAGGACATGACCGGGATCATGTCTGTCTTTTTGAATCCAATCAGCGCTGGCTTTTTTCAGGCGATCTTTATATTGGCAAAAGACCCGTCGTCTGTCGTCCCCTGGACGATCAATGGCAGATCCTGGAAGACCTGAAGACCGTCCGTGAGTTAAAACCCAGGGTCCTTTTCCCGGCTCCGGGCAATGTTCTTTTTGACCCGGGGGAAACGCTGGATAAAGTTATAGCCCATCTGAAATCCCTGGGAAGACAGATCGAAGAGTTGCATAATACCGGTCTGACTATTGAGGCCATAAGACAAAAAGTTTTTGGCGAAGAAAATCCCAGTGCCCCAAGAACCCAGAACCAATTCTCTTCCGAAAAGATGGTCAAATCCTTTCTCCGGTGGAAAGTTGAGACCTGAACGAGGATTAAACGGCTCGTTGATCCGGTGTCAATCTCTATTGGAAAAGTCTGGGAATCGGTAAACGAATCAAGATCATGCCTGTAGAAGTAACCATCAGACCAGCCACAGCCAAGGATATAACCGAGCTGGTCGAAATTATCAGAAATGCGTTTTATGAGGTGGCCATCCGATTTGGCCTTACTGAAACCAATTGTCCCAAGCACCCTTCTAACTGCCAACCCGGTTGGATCGAAGAGGCCCTGGCCAAAGGAGTCCGCTATTTCATCCTTGACTCGGAAGGGCTTTCCTGCGGTTGTGTGGCCCTGGAACAGGCCGGCCCTGAAGTCTGCTACCTGGAACGGCTGGCCGTCCTTCCGGCCCAGAGGCGTCAAGGCTTTGGCCGGGCCCTCGTCGATCACGTCCTTGACAGGGCCAGGGGATCAGGATCTAACCAGGTCGATATCGGCATCATCGCCGCCCAGACCGAGTTGAAGGAATGGTACCAGAAAATCGGTTTTATTGAGCAAAGAAAAGCCCGTTTCCCCCATCTCCCCTTCGAGGTCCTTTTTATGTCTATATCCATAAAGGACGATAAATAGATTAATAAAGCCTATCCTGAGGAAAAGACGGTGGCCGATGAATCCTATAATTGAAATCCAAGCGGCGAAGGAGTTGTCCTTAGAACGCAGTCTGGAGCTTTTCAGGTCGTCTGACCAGGAATTCGGGAGGATTCCGGTTATAAATAGAAGATCTTCCTCAACCGTTTATCCTGACAAAGGCTTTGATCGGGAGGTGATCTGATGAAATTCGGCTCAAGGGTGTGGAATGAACCTCCGTCCCTAAAAGGGCGGTTGAAGGGCGGACAAAAATCCGATCAAGTGAGAAGATGGGAAATTGGGAAGGATAGGTTCTCAAATTAATAGAACTTCCGAAATGTGAAGGAAGGGAACGAAAATTCCTGGATCCCCACCGCCATTCATTAAAGTCGCCCAGGATGACCGTCAACCCATCCCGGTTCATCGAGATGGCCCTGCGCAAGTGGGTTATCTGAGCGCGCCGCTCCTCACCCTTTAATCCAAGATGCGTGATGATCACCTGAACCCTTTGACCCTCGACGGCTAGTTCAACCTCCAAGGCGCAGCGGGGTTCACAATCCGGAAAGCTTAGGTCGATATGGCGGGTGGACTGGATTTCATGACAGGTGAGAAGAGCGTTTCCGTAATATCCGTTATGACGATGAATCGTGGGTCCGGCAACGACTTCAAATCCCAAGGCCCGGGAAAGATGATCGATCTGGCTGAGGCCCTTCCCATCCTGCAGGGACGAGTCCACTTCCTGCAAACCGATGATGGTGGCCTTCAGTTTTTTGAGGACGCCGGCGATCCGGCCGGGGTCACAGAGCCCGTCTTTTCCAATGCAGCGGTGGATATTATACGAAGCTATAGTCAGGGGGGTAGCCGATCCCGGTGTCGAAACCATTTTTTTCATTTATTCTTCCTGCTCATTCTCGTGTATAAAAATTTAACGTAACTGGCTCTGTTAAGCCACCTTTTGAAAAAGTGGGTCGCGGCCATAATGATGGCGGTAATGGCGATGAGGATGAAAAAATGATGCTGTTCAGGGTTTGAGATCGCTCGGGCGAGACTTGTCTGAAAAAGGGTGATAAAGAGGATACCAGGAACCATTCCAATGATCGTTCCCAGGATATAATCTCTGAGACGAAGGCGGGAAGCCCCGGCGATGAGGTTGACGACAGTGAAGGGGAGGATTGGAAAAATACGGAAGAAAATAATCGCATCCAGGCCGTGGCGAGCCAATCGTCGGCTGAGCTGATTCAAGTGGCCTCTTGCCAAACGACGGACCAGGTCACAACCAATCATATTTCCCACTCCATATCCGGCGATGGCACTCGAAATACAACCCGCAAGGGAATACAGGATTCCAGCCATAGGCTCAAAGGTGAAAACCGTCATAAAAATCAATAAGAGAACAGGAAACATGACGAGACCACCAACCACATAGATAAGGATTACGATCGGGAGGGCCAGGGGGTTTTCCCGAAAGGAACCCGACCAGGTCATCAGGGTTTGGAGGTCAATCCAATCCCTTAAAGGGGACCATTTCCAGAGGCCGGCCAAGACCATCAGTAACACAAGAAGTAACGCTCCCCGCAGAAAAGGTCGGCCTGCCGATTCATCCCCATCGGAGGGTATGAATTCCTCAATTAATCTTTCCTTATCCAGGGGACGCTCCGGATCGAAGATAGCAGCTTCGGGAAGAAGGCTGCTCGCCCATTGCGGGACATCAGCGACTAATGGGCGGAGGGTATGGTTCTCTCCCCGAAGGGCCTCCACTGCCTCCAGGAGAGAGTTTTTCGAAGAAATGGCCTCTGCTATTTTTTCCGGGAAGACAGCCAGATGCTCGGCCAGGAGGATGTTCCGAAATCCAGCAATCCCGTCCGATTGATGGTCATTCCCCTCCGAGTCGATGGTAATGTCACATTCCGTATCCAATCCCATCGACCGGTTGCTGAGGTTGGATGATCCGATACGGGCCATTCGATCGTCGATCACCATGACTTTAGAGTGGAGGTTGACACCGATTTCTTCAAGGCCGGGAACGACGGGAAAGTATATCCCCAGATGGCCGTGCCAATCCGCCTGCCGCAGCCGGCTCAGGAGGCCCGTCCGCAATAGACCCATACTGTTTTCTTCGAGCCAGCCGGAATTTTTCCTGGGGAGGATAACCAGGATCTCCGGACCGTCTTTTTCTTTCAGGCGTGCGGCAAGGGCTTCGCCGATACGGGCCGAGGTAAAGTACTGCGTTTCAATGTAAATGGAGTGATGGGCGGCCCCGATCATATCCAGATAAAGCGATTCAACCTCCCGTACCTCAGATCGTCCCATGAAGGCCGGGGGGGTTCGTGAGATGGCCACAGAAGCCTCTTCGATGTGGGGTTCCAGATAAGAAGGCCATGAATTATCTTGAACAGTCACTCGCCTTAGATGCTGACCGGTGGCTAAGTACCACCTTTCCCTTGCGATGTCCCCAAGATGCACCGCTGCCTCTCCGTCCATGATGACCTGGACATCATGAAACGGTTTGTAGATTGTCCCATCGGGATCTACCCGCTTCGGATCATGAACATTATGGCTCGGGGTATCCCAGCGGGAACGGGACAGGTCGAAACCTCCGGCGAAAGCGACCTCATCATCTATCACCACGATTTTTTGGTGGTGGGAGGCTCCAATGGGGTGTGTCCCGTCGAGTTTGAAGTGGAGTCTTCCCCGGCCTTCCAGACCCAGATCGAAGATAGGTTGAACTTGCCGTTCAAACCTGTAAAAGATGGAGAAATCCCAATTGAGTACGTAGATATGAAGACTGGGCCGCCGCGCCAAAAGGGCCTGGAGGAAATCCCCAAGTGGGTTTGGTAAACCGGAGGGATCCTTATCGCGCCTGAGAAGGATGCGGGTGTCAATATCCCAGCTGAGGATGACGATGGTTCGCTGGGCCTTAAGCGCAGCCTCTTTGAATGCCTTGAAATAGGCTTCACCATCAATGAGGAAGGCCACCCTGTCAGCGCGGGTCCGCTTCCAGCAATTTCTTCCTTCGATGAAGATAGATGTGCTTCCCATACCATCTTTTTAAGGGGAGGGGTACAACCGTACCAAAGGAGGAATCCCCTTTGTCTTTTACTCGACCTGGAGGGCTGGAGGTCAATCCATATCTGCAATTCCTTCGCCGAACCATAAAATCCACTTTCATGGATTTGATAAGAACATGATTTTCATGAAAAATTATAAAGCAGGGATAGGACGGGATCAAGATAAAAAATGGGGTGGGCCGAGGAGTAGGGGAGACGTCCTAGTAATAAAGGGGTCCTAAATCGTATCAGGCATATTGGATTTCCTGAAAACGGCTCCTTAATTGAATGACTTCATCCTTAACCTTTTTCCCTTTCAGAACAGCGCTGATTAAGGCCGCTACTTCTTCCATTTCCTTTTCCTTCATACCGAATCGGGTCAGCTCCTGAACCCCTATCCGAAGACCGCTCGGATTTTTTGGATCCTGATCTCCCGGTAGGAGATTATAATTGACAATAATATTATTCTCAGACAAATGCCGGGCGATTTCTTTGGCCGAGCCGTTTTTAGAAACTTTTAAAGCGATCTGATGGCTTTCCGTAAATCCGAACTCTTCGGCTTCCACCTGAATGTGATTTTCTGAAAAAGCCCGGCCCAGGGCTTTAGCGTTGGAAACGATCTGCCGGGCGTAAGCTTGGCCGAAAGCCTTCATCTCCCGGATGGCGATCAAAAGCCCGGGAATGGTATGCAGATGATGATTGCTGGAAGAACCGGGCATGATCCCCCGGTCTATACTCGACCACCAGTTTAACTCGATTTCCGATTGGCAATTTCCCAGTATGACCCCCCGTTGAGGTCCGGGGAAGGTTTTATGGACGCTGGCAGCGATAAAATGGGCCCCTTCAGGGAAGGGATCCTGGAACTGACCCCCCAGGATCAGTCCCAAGACATGGGCGGCGTCATAGAGAACCGGTATATTTTTAGCCCGGCAAATTTCGGCAATTTCCTTGACCGGTTCGGGAAACAAGAAAAGGCTTTTGCCCAGAACCACCATTTTGGGGGAGGTTCTCTCGATCAGGGCTATCCCTTTGGCGACATCCATAAGATAACCGTCCGGGGTGGTGGGCCAATAATGGAGGGATATGGAATCTTCGCCTCCCACCGTTAAGGCCTGCCCGCGAATCTGGATTCTTCGGCCGAAAATACCGATCGGATTATGGCTGATGTGACCTCCGGCATCGATCGAGTTGACGATCACCGTATCCCCGCCCCGCAGAATAGCCAGGGCGACGGCCGTATTGGCCTGATTCCCGCTGATGGGCCGCACGTCAACATGAGTGCACCTGGCCAGCTCCATCATCTCCCTGGTCGCCATATTCTCAAGTTGATCAATAAAAACCGTCCCTTCGTAATAACGGTTGGTGGAAAGTTCGGTGTTGGGATGCCCTTCAGCATAGCGTCCCATAAAATCACTGCATTCGATTTGGCGGACTGCGGGAGATTGGGTGTTCTCGCTGGCAATCATATTCAGGGTCTCCCTGCCCCTCCACTGGTTTTGGTTTTCAACAATCTTAAGAATATCAGATAGTTCTACCGACATGGGTTTCTCCGTTTGACAAATAAGCCAGGAATATATTTTATATTTATGCCTAAAAGGAAGCCGCATGTCAACCTGATCTTTTGGGAAGCCGGACTTTTTCAGGCAGGTTGAAAGGCCGGTCCAAAGAAGGACACACCCCTTCTTCGATATTTTTGCATTATTGCTTTAATCCTGGTAATATTCCTCCCATTTAATGTCAGGTTACACCCCGGTAAAAACCATGAATGAAAAAGTATACAATACCATCGGTGTAAATTATAATGTCAACCGAACGGCTGATTATAGGGTTATTGAGAAAATTATTAAGTTGTTGAACTTGCCAAACGGTTCAATCCTGGCAGACATCGGAGCCGGAACCGGTTGAAGAAGTCGAGAGAATGCTCCAGGCAATAATAAAATTTTTAGAAAACAAACCCTTGAAACCTTGATTCCTCGAACCCTTGGACCCTTTCTCCCAACTAATTGGGAAAGGAACCAGAAAATAGACACCAGGAGATTTAGCCGATGATTACTAAAATTCCCTTCGGGAAAACCGGACATTTGAGTACCCGTACCGTATTCGGGGCTGCCTCCCTGGGGGCCATGAGGCAGGAGAAGGCCGACCAGGTTTTGTAAACGCTCTTCAAATACGGGGTAAACCATATCGACGTAGCGGCCAATTACGGGGATTCCGAATTAAGAGTAGGGGCCTGGATGAAGGAACATCGCCCCAAGTTTTTTCTGGCCACCAAAACCGGTGAACGGACCGCCTCCGGCGCCAGGGACAGCATTCACCGCTCCCTGGAACGGCTGCGGGTGGACCAATTCGATCTGATACAATTCCACAATTTGACCGATGAACCGGGCTGGGAGACCGCCTTTGGCCCAGGCGGTGCCCTGGAGGCGGCTATCGAAGCCAGAAGGCAGGGGTTGGTCCGTTTTATCGGGGTCACCGGTCACGGCACCTGGGCGCCGAAAATGCACCTGCGAAGTCTTGAAAAATTTAATTTCGATTCGGTACTCCTTCCCTATAATTACATGCTGATGCAAAGTCCGGATTATGCTTCGGATTTTGAGGAGCTGGTGAGGGTTTGCGGAGAAAGGGGGGTTGCCGTTCAGACCATTAAATCCATTGCCCGGCGCCGCTGGCGGGAAGGCGATACTTCGAAGCACTTCAGCTGGTACGAACCGGTCAGGGACCCTGAGGCCCTGGGCAAGGTGGTTCATTGGGTGTTGAGTCGCCCTAATATCTTTCTCAATACCTCGAGCGATGCCACGCTATTGCCAATGATCTTGGAAGCGGCCCGGCAGTATGAGGCCGGCACCTCTGCCGCCGAACTGGAAGTGCCGTTAAAAACTGAAGTCTCCCGCCTTGAAATGGAACCCATCTTTATTCGCGGAGTCATGGATACGATATAAGATAAAAAAATGTTCAATGTTCAATGTTCAAAGTTCAACGTTAAGACTTTGACAACCCCCCTGGCGGCGGCATGACGTTCAAGAAAACCTTTTTAAGAAAATTGGGGAAAATGGCGATAACCATTCAACCTTTTAGGATCGAGGCCTATGATGAAGTTTTTTCCTTATGGAGGCAATCCAAAGGGGTCGGGCTGAGCGGCGCCGATTCCAGGGAGAATATCCATTCCTTTTTGAATCGGAATCCGGGAATGAGTTTTTTGGCTTCAGAGGAAGACCGGATTCTCGGGACGGTTTTGGCCGGTCATGACCGCCGGCGTGGATATATCTACCATCTGGCTGTCCATCCGGACCGGCGGCGGCAGGGGATTGGTCGAAGGCTGGTTGACCGGTGTCTGCAGGCCTTGCGGGAGGCCGGTATTCAAAAATGCCATCTTTTCGTCTTCACGAGTAATGGCTCCGGCATTGAATTCTGGAAGTCGATCGGCTGGGAACAACGGTCAGACCTCGTGGTGATGTCAAAAACAATTGAGGGAAAAGAATCGACCCCGGATATGAAGGGAAAACGCATTACTATCACCGCCGGAGGCAATAGAGAGCCCATTGACCCCATTCGCTTCATCGGAAACCGATCTTCCGGTAAAATGGGGTTTGCCCTGGCAGAGGCAGCCCAGGAACGTGGTGCAACTGTTAGTTTAATAACGACCATTCGCCCGCCCCAACCGGAAAAATACCCTAATATTCAGTACGTTGAAACATGCGCTGAAATGCGTGAGGCCGTGCTGGCTTCATGTAAGACAGCGGACGTTCTTATAATGGCGGCTGCTGTATCTGATTTTCGAGTGGTCCATCCGGCCTTAAATAAAATCAAGAAGCAGGGGAAAAAAATTCTATTGGAATTGGTGGAAAATGAAGATTTTTTTTTGGAACTACCTGATAATTTAATAAAGGTTGCTTTTGCAGCCGAAACAGAGAACCTGAAAGAGAATGCAATCAAGAAACTGAAGTCTAAGAAGGTTGATTTTATTTGCGCTAATGATGTAACTGCTCCTGATGCCGGTTTTGAGGTGGATACCAACCGTATCACCGTTTTACATCAAACCGGCAAGAAAGAAGAACTTCCTTTATTGAGTAAGTATGAAGTTGCTCATGAAATTCTTGATCGGATTGTTCCGCTATTGTGAAACACCAATAATCAGAACCAACGTTCACTTTTCATAGGGTCATTTAAACTAATGTTGCCGTAGTTCCAAACAAATTTTTGGGCTTTGAAATTGTAGCACAGCTGCCCCGTCTGTGATCATAAAAGACAGGCGAGGGCGCCTGTCCCACATAAGGAGTCTTAATGGACACTTTCCCAAAGTTTATGAAACACCCGGTCAACAGGATATCTCAGGAAACACAATACACTAAGGGAATTGAGGGATATGTTTTTGACGGACTGGATGGCAGCCAGATGGCCATCTGGACTTATCCGGGAGGAGGAAAATCCGCCGAACACCTGCATGACTATGACGAGTACTTTGTAGTTGTCCAGGGGCAATACACAGTGCTGATGGGCGGAAAGCGAATCCCCGTAAGGGTCGGTGAAGAATTTTTGATCCCCAAAGGGACCCTGCATAGCGGAGAAGCCTTAGCCGGTACGAGGGCCATTTATGCCTTTGGGGGAAAAAGGGCCCAGAGAGTCAGTGAAGGTGCTTAAGAAAGGATAATTTATGTACATCGAGAAAGAACTTTGTCAAAAATGCCTGGATTGTCGCCCGGTCTGTCCCATGGGCGCCATCATGCTCCGGAATAAGGAAGTGGTTATCGATTATGAAACCTGTGTGGAATGCGGGGTCTGCCGGCGGATCAATATTTGCCCGGAAGGGGCCATTAAACAGGTTGATCCTATCCCCTATCCGAGAATCATCAGGGCTATTTTCTCCGACCCGACTATAAGGCACGAAAGCACCGGGATCAGCGGCCGGGGCACGGAGGAAATGAAAACCAATGATGTGACCAATAATTTTGTCGAAGGGAAAACCGGCTTTTCCATCGAATTGGGCCGTCCGGGAATAGGGGCCTATCTGATCGACCTGGAAAGAGTCGTCAGACAATTAAAAAAGATGAAGGTGGAATTCGCCAGGGACAATCCGGTGATGGACCTGATTGTAAACCAGGAAACCGGGGCGCTGAGACCGGAGGTTTTAGGCGAAAAGGTGCTCAGCGCCATTGCCGAGTTCATCATCGATGAAAACCGGGCCATAGATTTCATTACTGAGATGAAAGCTTTCTTAAACAGGGAGCTGGATTCGGTGGCCACCATGAGTGTCATCTCGCGGGCCGATGCCAACGGAGACTGCCGTTTTATGGAGCGCCTCAAGGCCGCCGGCCATGACCTTTATCCCAATGGAAAGGTCAATATCGGTCTGGCATTAGCTTGAATAAATTCAGGTTTAAGGTTCAAGGTTTAAGGTTTACGGAAAATCAAAAACTAAACCCCTGAGTTGTACCTTGTACCTTATACCTCGCACCGTATACCTATTTTTTTATTGGAGGAACAATGACTCATACTTTAAATCGAAGAGGTCTTTCCGAAGCCAAACCGGGCGAGGAAATGGTCGTACTGTTTATGGTACACCAGAAGGAAAAAGACAAAAAGCTTTCCGGGATGGTCCCTATTCTGGAAACGGTTTTAAAATACAAACCGGATAATATCATTGGAGCACCCATGGGACTCAACGAGGAACAAATAAGAAAGCTGGTTCCCCGCAGCGGGATCGTCACCGCCGTTTTTAACAACCGGGACGATGTTCAAAAGATCATCGCCGAAATCAAAGAGAAAAAATTAGGCATCTCCATGGTGGTCTCCGGCCTCTTTTCTGATGTGCGTTGTCTCTGCCAGGCCAACAACCTGAAAGAGCACACCTATAACATTTCTTTGGGTATTTTTGGAAAGACGAAAAAACTTCCGGATGAAAAGACCCTGGAGATCGTCACTCAATGCGGTCATGCCCTTATTTCCCCCTATCTGGTGAAAGATATTGTCAAAAAAATCAAACGAGGCAAGATGACCCCGGAGGAAGGGGCTCAACTCCTGATCAAACCCTGTGTCTGCGGCATCGGAAATCCCCAGAGGATGGAAAGACTTCTTTCGGAGATGACAACGGGAGAATAATAGAAAGAATTACTTGTCAATTAAATTATTATCGACCCCATATCTCTCGCCCGCTCCCTTCGTTCGCTTGAGCCCTCAGAGAAAAAAATATCACTCCCAAGGTATTTTGATATGTCCCTGATCGTTTTTCTACTGATCATTGGTTCCGCCTTTTTTCATGCCTTATGGAACTTTGCCGCAAAAAAGGCTTCCGGCAATTTTTATGTGGTCTATCTGAGCCTGCTGATAGCCTCCGTTTTGTTTTTCCCTTTCCTTTTGACCCTGTCGGTCTCTGATATTTTTAATCCCAGAGCCTTCCCTTATGTTTTGGCCACGGGAACCATCCATGCCGTTTATTTCTTTGCCTTGGCCAAAGCCTATGAACATGGGGATATTTCCAGCGCTTATCCGATTGCCCGGGGGACCGGAGTGGCCGGGACCGCCCTGACGGCCTATTTTTTTTTAAATGAAGCCATTAACCTGTTTGGTCTCTTGGGAATAGGCTCCATCAGTCTGGGAACCCTTTTCGTCGGCTGGAAACATTCCCAACAACAAGGGTTTTTCAAAGGCCTGTTGTTCGCTTTACTGGTCGGGGCCACCATTACCGGCTATTCTATCGTTGATAAACTGGGGGTAGGAATTATGAGTCCGGTGGCCTACATCTTCGGGCTGTGGATTTTCGCCACCCTTTGGCTGACCCCCTACGTTTTTGTTTACAGGCGGAGAGAATTAGCTTTGGCCTGGAAGGATTACAAGAAATATAGTTTTATCATCGGGGCGGGTTCATTGGCCACCTATTTGTTGATCTTGTTTATTTACCGGATAGCCCAGGTCAGTTATGTGGTCGCCCTAAGGGAATTGGCGGTGGCATTTGGGGCTGTTTTCGGATTCATCTTTTTGGGGGAAAAACCGACCAGGCTTAAAATTGTCGGGATCACCTTAATTGTATTAGGGATGATAGCCATCAAAATGGCCTGAATGAAGCTACTTAGTTTCCATCCGGAAATTCAAATTTCCGGATGGAAACACCTGGATTTCTGTTTGGAGCTCTGGCCAGAAACCCTTTTTCAGTCGGTCGATTTCATCGACCTTAACGGGGCTCGGCTGATCGGCCCCTGTACGGGGGCCTCTTGAGGAGCTCGGCGAAGCCGAGCGGACCGAGCGGGAGGGTTTCTGGCCATAAATGATAACTGGCAGATGTGTGTTCTCATCCGGGAAGGTCTTTTCCGGATGAGAACTACTTCGGTTTTTTTACACCCTTCCTAAATTCCATCCTTAATTTTTGGAGGATGGTGTTTTTTAAATCAGTTGCAACATTAAGATCATCTATTCTCTTTTCTAATATCTCTTCGGAAACAAGACCGTCTTTTATGGCGCGGGCATTAAATTCATAGTCTTTCTCTCTTCCGGAAACGTATTTCCCAATAACCAAATCATGGATCTCAACGCACCAGCCGGTGATTCCCCGGGTATTGGGATTTTTTAGGGCGATTAATCTCTTTTCCCATCCTTTTGGAAGATTTCGAGCCGTCTCCGGTCCAACGCCATGGGCATAATACCCATAGGTTTTATGAAAGGGGGATAGTTCCCCTATACTTCCATCAATTACCTGGGCCAGGTCAGGTTTGTTTTTAGGGTATAAGTCGGCTTCAATTGAATATAGGAGGTCTGCTGAGACATCAGGAAACTGGGCCAGGATAGCCATACTTCCCATAACGATAATCTCATCATCCTCAGCTATATCTCCGGCCGCCCGGATTAAATGTTCAAGTTGTAAACGATTCATAAATTTTCCATCGTTCCTTAGGGGTTAAGATGCCGCAGAAGGGACTGGATTGTCTCAGCCACACCGCTTTTTGATCATGAGAAACCAGGAAATCAATGATTTCTTCAGGAGAGCTGTTAAGTATTTTTTTCCATTCGGACCAATAAGGGGTCTCTCCTTGATCCGATATCCACTTTTCAAAATTCATCTTGGCTATGTCCAAGAGAGCGGGATTTTCCCTTATTCGCCGGGCAATGGCCCGGTGAAGGGCCAAGCTTCTTTCTTCTATTTGGAAATGATTCAATCCTATTTTTATCCTTGTGAAAAACTATTTTTAATTATAACAAAAAAAGAAATTTTAAGGGACTACTAAATTTAACCCCTATCCTACTATCCTCTTGGTAACATTTAATTATGATTCAATTGGACCAAGCAATTCTTTCTTGACAAACTTTGTGTAATGATTGAATAATCCCCAATCAGACCTGAAAAAAAGCCGTAATTCTCTGTAGAGGTTATATGAAATGAATAATCCCAACACTCCCCCCTTCTTTTTCGAACCGCATTGCCGAGCAACCACCATCGGCAGTCTGCCCCATACCGATGTAGTCCGGGGGACCAGTCTTATGTTTGAGAACACCCCTGAAATACCTTCCTGGATTCAGTTTCCCAAGCGGAACCCATATGAAAACATGATGATTCAATTCACGGAGGGGTTGCCGGGATTTGTTCATGAGGGAGGATATCACTATTTTTCAGTTGAATCCGCCGGTTTCATCGAAGAAATGGTCGTTTTTTACCAGCGCTACTTGTCCGTGACCGAAGAAAAAGATCTTGAGGCCCTCCAATCATTCGGCTTATCGCCGCAATATGCCGCGGGTTTTAAGGAATTCATGAACCAGTTGCCTGAGAGAATCAATCGGGGCCAAGCCTGTATGCTCAAAGGCCAGGTTACCGGGCCCTTCACCCTGGGGATAAATTTTTTAGATCAAGACCGGCGCTGTTCCTATTACGATGAACAACTGCGTGATATAATCGTGAAAATGACGGGACTGAAAGCGATCTGGCAGATTACCCAACTTAGTCGATTCAATCTTCCGGTTTTGATTTTTATTGATGAGCCATCTTTGTTGGGCTTCGGGAAACACCTTTTTCTAACCATAAGCCGGGAAGATGTCATTAAAGACTTGAACGAAGTGGCGGCCATGATCCATAACTTTGGCGGGCTGGCCGGGGTCCACTGTGAAGAAAACACCGATTGGTCCTTGTTGATGGAGACCGATCTGGATATCCTGGATTTCGACGCCTATGATCACCTGCAGGCCATAACCCTTTATCCCGATCAACTTTGTGCTTTCCTGGATCGGGGAGGTGGTCTGGGTTGGGGTATCGTCCCCACTCTTGACCGCCAGGCGGCTGCAACGGAGACGGTCCCCTCTTTGCTGTCCCGTTTGGAGGAGGGCCTAAATCAATTGGTTGGGAAAGGATTTAATAGAGAATTGCTCTTGCGGCGGGCCTTGATCACCCCGAGTTGTGGCGCCGGGGGGGTGCTCAGCGAACCTCTGGCGGAAAGAGTCCTGGGCCTATTGAATCAACTTTCCCGGGAGTTACGCAAGCGATATGGGTTTGAAAAATAGGTTCTGTTTGGATTATTGAAAATTCAAGGCTTTTATTAGACAGGATTTACAGGATTGCCAGGATTTTTGTGCCTTTCCGGAAGAAAGGCACAAACTGAATCGTCTTTTTGACCGAAACCATAGTTCCGCCGGATGCGGATTGAGGCTGCTCAGGGTCCTCCGGAACCTGAGCAAAATACATGTAAATCCATTCGGTCGGCTCTGGCCGACCTCAAAAAAGGTTCCCTTTTGGGAACCGCTTAATCCTGTCAGGTATTATTTTTTTTTGGAAAGTTCTGAAGGTTATGAAAAATAGGCCACGCTTTATGAAATTTTATAAATATCAGGCCCTGGGAAACGATTATCTGATCCTGGACCCTCAGGACCAGCCCATTGAACTAACCCCGGAACGGATCAGGATCATTTGCCACCGAAATTATGGCATTGGGTCGGACGGAATCCTTTTAGGTCCCCTGCTGTCCCCAGAAGCCCCTTTTGGATTGCGTATCTTCAATCCTGATGGCAGTGAAGCGGAAAAGAGCGGCAACGGCCTGCGAATCTTTAGCCGTTATCTCTGGGACCGCAAGCTTGTTGAAAAACACCCTTTCACTATTGAAACCAAGGGAGGTCTGGTCCGCTGCCTGGTGCTGGATGAGGGGAAACGGGTTCAGGTGGAGATGGGCCGGGTCAGCTTTTGGAGTCCGGATATCCCCATAACGGGAGAACCCCGCGAAGTCCTGCAAGAGCCGATCACTGTTGCCGATAAGACTTTTCGATTCAGCGGGGCAACCATCGGCAATCCCCACTGCGTCATCCCGGTGGAAGACCTTTCCCCGGAGTTGGCTAAAAGCTATGGGCCCCTTTTGGAAAATCATCCCCTGTTCCCCAATCGCACCAACGTCCAGTTTATAAAGGTCCTGGATCGAAACAGCATCCGGATCGAGATCTGGGAGCGGGGGGCGGGCAACACCCTGGCCTCAGGCAGCAGCGGCAGCGCCGCCGCGGCCGTGGCCAATAAACTCGGGCTTTGCGATTCACCCGTCACCGTCCATATGCCCGGCGGTCAGCTCCACATTTCAATCGATAAAAACTTCGCCATCACCATGACCGGACCGGTAACCCGAATTGCTGAGGGTCAATTGGCGGAAGAGATGTTTCAAGAAGTTATTTGAGCAACACAAAGAACCCCGCCGTTTCCATGTAATCCCACAAAAGACAATTGAATAAGATCGGAAAAAATAAATTATTGTAATAGGCCGGTTAGGGGTTTATAATTATTTTTTAATGATTTAAGTATGATATGGTAGGATTAGTTGTCTTTGAGCAGGACACCCAGACCAAAAGTTAGGAATTGAAATGAGGTACATGGAAAACTTGAAAAATCTAAAAAGCCTAAGCGATAATGTGAGCAAAACACATGAGAACTTTGTTGTAAGCGAAATAAATGATAGCTGTTTAAGGCTTGCTGTGAATGAAGGCGAATTTCCTTGGCACTATCACTCAAATTCAGATGAATTATTTGTTGTGCTTGAAGGGGAACTGACGATTGAGTTTCATGACAGGCGATTGATTACCTTAAAACCACAGGATATATTCCTTGTTCATAAAAGGATGACTCATCGGACCAGGGCCAAGGGGAGAACCGTGAATTTATGTTTTGAAAAAACTGAATCTGATACGATTTTTGTCGAATAATTATCGGCCGGGCTACATGTCTCCAAAAAAACATGATAATGACTCAAAAAAGGGGATATTTTTAGGCCTATATCACATCTTTTAAGTCCAAATGATAGCTTTTTGAAATACAATATCAAGAGCAACAAAACACGACCTTCCAAGATATATCTCGCATATTATCCGTCGTCGTTATACTTGAAAGGGTTACCAATGGCCTTTAAGCCGAAATATACCATAACCGAAAAGATACTCAATAACCTGACCATGATTGCCGTTGCCCGGGAGGTTGTCGAGCAGGCGCATCTGGTGCCGAAATGGGAAGCCTCACTGCGCAGGCAGGCAAAAATTCGCAATACCCATTCATCAACCGCCATCGAAGGTAATAACCTTACCCTGGAACAGGTCGAGGCTCTAGCTGACGGCCAGGACGTTATCGCCAGCGTTAAAGACAAAAAAGAGGTGCTTAATTATCTGGAGGCCCTGGATGCGGTTCATTCCTTGGCCAGAAAAGGCAAAATAAAAGTTGAAGACCTTTTGAATATTCACAAGATGGTTTCCAAAGTGGTTAAATCTCGATAAGACGTGGGAAACAAACCCGGTTTTACTGGCCGGAATCGCCCATTATGAAATTGCCGGAATCCACCCTTTTATTGACGGCAACGGCCGTACAGCCAGGTTATTGGCTGCGCTCATTCTTTACTTGAGCGGGTTTGATCACCGCAGGCTTTTTGCCTTTGATGATTTTTATGAACGGGACAGGCAAGCCTATTATTCGGCCCTCAAGACTGTGCAGGAAAATGATGGTGATATTACTCAATGGCTTGAATATTTTACGACAGGGGTTGCAATATCGGTAAACGAGGTTAAAGAGGCGATCTTGAAATTAGGCTCCAAGAAAAAACACTCTTCAAAGACGCCAATTTCTCTCACCGAAAACCAGATGATAATTGTCGAATTTATTAACACTCACGGCAAAGTCACCAATAAAGATATGCAGACACTTTTTAAAATTTCAGCGCAAGCGGTTCATAAGGAATTGACCAAGCTGGTGAAGCTAAAGGTCATCCGGCCGATTGGCGCCGGGAGGTCGGTATATTACGTTTTAAAGTAAAAAGAGGTTGATGATTAGGTTGATGATTAGGTTGATGATTATTCCCAATATCTCTTAAAATAAAATGGAATGATTCAATAAAAGGCCCTTGGTGCGGCCCGATTTAATTTGTCAAATCACCAGCCGGGTGGAATCATCGGCGATTTTAAAATTGGGATGTGTTGGCTATGAGTCTGGAAGAATATTTCAGTTTCGCAATTTATTTTGGATTTTTGTTCCTCATGATTATTTTGGCTTATCAAGGGACCACTGCTCCCGGGAAGTTTTTGGACACCCGATGGGGGAAATCCATTCGACGCAATATGTCCCCCAAACAGCTCCAAAGAATTTGTACTCTTTTATTAATCGGGGGGCTTTTCCTTTTGGGGATGGCCTTATGGCAGCTTTCGGACGGAACCTTTAAATTGAAGGGAAATCCCAAACCCTACGGGTTTTCAGACTTATTGAAGTAGGAAATTGGAGGTTCGCTTTTTCTTAAAGGGCAGGATTTAAACATCTGGGACGAGCCGAATCCGAGCAGGGACTGAAGAATCTCGTCGAGTGGGCCTCTCAATATTACGAACGGACGAATGCCCGATCCTATGCGGGGCACCGGAAACTGATGGAAGATTTTCCCGGCCGGAAGGTGCATCTTAAATCGCAGGCAGAGGTAATCAGGATGATCGAATCGGCTGAGACCCCTTGAAATTGCCGGGTGAAGGAGTGGATTTGGAATTGGTTGTCATAGTTTTTAGTCGAAAAATCTAATATTCTTGGTTTTTCCCCTCCATTTTTGTCTGGTTTTTCATTCAGCATTTGGATTTTAATTTCCAGCCTTGTTATAACAATCTAATATAATTCTATATTTAAATAAGTAAATGTTGGCACTTAAAATGCAAATTTAAATATTTGAGAAAAAATATGAGACATTAAAAAATAACCTCAATTATTCTGACGAATCCGTAAAAAAGTCCCCAAAGCCGTCACCCCCGCGAAGCCTGCCCTCGAATGTCTTCATCGAGGGGCGGGGGTCTCCCGCCAAGGCGGGATTGAGTTTCCTCGATTCCCGCTTCTCTCGGCTTCCTGACGCTCGACTTCGTCGAGCTTTTGGGGAGACTCCCGGAGGGAGTCGGACAGGAAGTCTCTTTTTAAGGTCGGCATACGGCATCCTGCCGATCGGCTGTTCGGTCACCGATCCGGCTTCCTTTTGGAAGCCTCCCTATTAGGTCGGCAAAGCCGACCGGCTGGTGACCTCTTCAAAAGCTCGGCAAAGCCGAGCGGATCGAACGGCCGACCGTACGGAATGACGAATTCGGGCTTCCGGCGACTTTTTACGAGTCCATCATTCTTAGGAGAAGAAAATAATGGATCTAAAGAAATTATTTTATCTTCTTGGATTAGGAATCTCTGTTTTATCACTGACCGGATTGTGGGCTTGCTCCAGCGGTGGCGGAACCAGCTCAGGAGGAACAGGGACTACCGGGGCCGCCGGAACAGGGGGAGCCAGCGGAACCTTGACGGTCAACCTGACCGACAGCCCTTTCAGCAATGCCAAGGCGGTTCTGGTGACTTTCTCCGAGGTCCAAGTCCACCACAGTGACAGGGGCTGGGTTACGGTCCCCTTTGCTGCCGGAACCTCCCGCACCTGTGACCTCAAGAACCTGGTCGGGGGGGCGCAAGACGTTCTGGGAGCTGGATCCCTGCCAGCGGGTCGTTATACCCAGATTCGCCTGGTAGTTAACCAGAGTACTCTTTATTTTGACAATCCGTCAGCCGGTTCGGCCTGTGGTTCTTATATACTCCCTCCTTTGGGACAGAACGCCCCACTGGAGATATCATCGGGCGAAATAAAGCTCAACCGGGAGTTCGATCTGGCAGCGGGAGGGGGTAGCACAATTTTACTGGATTTCGATGGTGAGAAATCTATCCAAAAAACCGGAAATGACCGCTACCTAATGAACCCGGTCATCTCGATTGTCAGTGTTCAAGGATAAACCTCTAGTTTATATGCAGCCATAAACTCATGCTTGAGGTTGGTTATACCATACCCGACCGGATCGTGGTGTCAGGCCCCTGCGTGGCCTGACGGTTTAACAGGTCAACACCTTTAAAAAATCCATGACCCTGTTCTTGATTGATTCCTGAGGATTCAGTATGGTCATATTCACGGGGTCGGCGAGGAGTAAATCAAAATTCTGTTTTTTCAAGAGAGACAGGGTGGTTTCCAAGGAGAGCATCGATTTTATCATTACCCCTCCGCGAATCAGGATGTACATGACTCTCCAACTGGTATCGATGTACAATATCCTTCTGAGATTTTCCATTGTTTTTCTCCTCCCAAAAGGTTCCGGAAATCCTTCCGACGGCTATCGCTTTTTCTCCTCTTCCCGATTTTCCAGAAAAAAAGGATTACCCCCTTTTGATTCTAAAGATCTTTTTGAGGATGGTGATTTTTATCCTAATTATTGAATTCTGAAACCCGGTTAATCAGGTCATCCATGAAAAAGGGCTTTCTTAACACATTAATAGGAAACCTTTTTTTCTCTTCCTCCAGAAGGGTATCAAATTGATCCAAATTGCCGCTCATATAGATCGTTTTAACCGAAGGGTCCTGCTCTCTGATGTGATTTATCAATTCAAATCCATTTTCTCCCGGCATTTGAATATCGGTAATCACCAGGTCCGGCTGGAACTGAAAATAGGCTGAATATCCTTCCAATCCACCAAAGGCCGAGCTTACCTCATACCCTTTTTGCTCCAGCATATACTGGATAACCGTTGCCAGGGACTGGTTATCATCCACGATTAATATTTTCATTTTGGTTTCTCCTTGGTGTAGGCAAGAGTTGAAAATAAAAAAAAACTCGAAACACTTAAGCTGGACTGAAGATCGTTTGCCCGACCCAACAAAAACGGGCCGGACAAACCAGCTATCCCTAAGCCTGCCCCGGACTCGATCCGGGGACGAACCTGGTTTTAATGCCCGAAGGGCCTGACAGCAGGAGGAAGACAAGTCGTCTTTCTCCTGTCCTGCCTTTGGCCGTGGCAATAAAGGAACCATTCAATAAATTATATACGCAAAATATGTACCAAATGGATAAATTTACACAACCTATTGATTTAAAAAGATAGTCAATAATAGGGGTACTCCAGGTCATTGAAAATTTGAATGATTTTTCCTACAATTCCAGGAGATAGACGAAGGAAAATTCTTGAGGAGATTTTCATAGCAATAGAAGGCCTGTTGGATGGGCCCAATTTTTACATGAAAGCAGGTCTGTCCCGCCCGAAGGCGCCGGTATAAAAAGAAAGGCAGGAGGCAAAAAAATTGGTTTACATCGGAGGATTCTTGGAATAGATTAGGCGGGTTTAATACGCGTGCTTCGCGACTGCCCGCCGCGGTCGGAAATACAAATAAATGCCCTAGACCGGATCTCGAGATTTTTGAATTGGAGATGACTTATGAAAGAAACAGTTCAGCCCAAGAACCCACCCCCGTCAAACCTTTTGGATAATCTTTGTGTCAATACTATCCGCATGTTGGCTGTTGATGCGGTCCAAAAGGCCAATTCCGGGCATCCGGGCATGCCTATGGGTGCGGCCCCTATGGCCTACGTCCTGTGGACCCGCTTTTTGAAACATAATCCCCGGAACCCTGACTGGCCGGATAGGGACCGGTTTGTCCTTTCCGCCGGACATGGTTCTATGCTGCTCTATAGCATGCTTCATCTGACCGATTATGACCTCTCCCTGGAGGACCTGAAGGCCTTCAGGCAGTGGGGAAGTAAAACCCCCGGTCACCCCGAATACCGGCATACCCCGGGGGTGGAAACCACCACCGGACCCCTGGGACAGGGCTTTGCCAATGGAGTGGGTATGGCTATGGCCGAACGTTTTCTGGCCGCCCGGTTTAACCGCCCGGAGTTTCCCATTGTGGATCATTTTACCTATGCCATTGTCAGTGATGGGGATTTGATGGAAGGAGTTTCTCACGAGGCCGCTTCGCTGGCCGGTCATCTGAAATTGGGCAAGTTGATTTATCTGTATGACGACAATCATATTTCCATTGAGGGCAACACGGATATTTCTTTTACCGAAAACCGGTTGGCCCGATTTAAAGCTTATGACTGGCATGTCCAACAGGTTGAGGATGGAAATGACCTCAAGGCTATCAGGAAAGCGATTGGAAAAGCCCAGGCAGAAACGGGAAGACCTTCCTTGATTGCCGTTCGGACCTGTATCGGATGTGGGAGTCCCAACAAACAAGACACCGCCGCTGCGCATGGTGAACCGCTGGGACCAGAGGAGGTCAAACTGACCAAAGAAAATATAGGATGGCCCTTGGATCCGGCCTTCCATATCCCGGAAGAGGCTCAAAAGGTATTCCGGAAGTCCATTAAATCAAGAGAAAAAAAGGAAAAAACATGGAAAAACCTGTTTGCTTCCTATGCAAAAGCCTATCCGGACCTGGCCGAAGATTATAAGCGAGTCATGAACGGTGATCTGCCGGAAGACTGGGAGCAGGGGATTCCCGTTTTTCCAGCCGACGCCAAGGGGATGGCCACGCGAGCGGCTTCGGGAACGGTGCTCAATGGCCTGGCGGCCAAAATCCCCAATCTGATCGGCGGCTCGGCCGATCTGGCCCCCTCCAATAAAACGGAGATTAAGGGAGCCAATGATTTTCAAGCCGGAAACTACGATCAACGAAATATCCGATTCGGGGTCCGGGAGCACGGCATGGGCTCCATTATGAACGGGATGGCCCTTCATGGCGGGCTGATCCCCTACGGCGGAACCTTTCTGATTTTTTCCGATTATATGCGGCCGGCCATAAGATTGGCGGCCATGATGGGTTTACGGCTTATTTATGTTTTTACTCATGACAGTATCGGCCTGGGGGAGGACGGACCGACGCATCAGCCCATCGAGCAATTGCTCGCTCTCCGGGCCATACCCAACCTGACTGTCATCCGGCCGGCGGATGCCAATGAAACGGCCGAGGCCTGGCGGATGGCCATAAAAATAAAAAAAGGTCCGACGGCCCTGGTTTTAACCCGCCAGAATCTGCCCACCCTGGATCGGAGTCTTTCCGCCCCGGCCGACAGCCTGGCTTTCGGGGCCTATGCCGTCAATGAACCAGATACAACCAACACGGACCTGATCATAATGGCTTCCGGTTCGGAAGTATCCATTGCCCTGAAGGCCCAGGAGCAACTGAAAGCCAGGGGATTTCAGGCGCGGGTGGTCAGCATGCCCAGTTGGGAATTATTCGAACAGCAACCTCAAGAATATCGCGACCGGGTATTGCCGCCGGAAATCAAAGCCCGGCTGGCTGTTGAGGCCGGAAGTCCTTTAGGGTGGCATCGATATGCAGGAGACCAGGGTCTGGTGATCGGCCTCGATCATTTCGGCGCTTCCGCCCCTGACAAGGTTTTGTTCGAAAAATTCGGCATCACCGCCGATCGGGTGGTGGAAAAGGCCCTGCAGTTATTAAACCGACAGTAATCTTAAGATAACCTATTCTCCGCCGAGCAAAGGGCTTTTGCAGAGAGATCATGCTGATCATGGCCGCAGGCGACGAGGCTCAATATAAGCGGGTCTGGGAGAAATATGTTCTGACCCTTAACGGTGAATACCAGATGAACGAATAAAAGGGCCGCAAGGGAGGGGCGCCAAAACGGATTGGCCAGGGGAAAGGGACCGGGCTGCCATGGGCCGGGACGGGTAAAGAAAGGAGGAGACTATGCCTCGTGGATTTAAGGTTTTATTTTTGATCCTTCTTCTTCTGAATTTTTCAGCCTGTGCTTCCAAGACGATGGATTTATTAAAAAGCCGAACAGGTCAGATGAATTTTGAAGAGGCCATTCAACGCTTCGGACCGCCGGCCAGATGTGCGGAAGCCGGTACGACCAAATCCTGTCTCTGGGTTATGGGCTCATTCGATATTACCTATGTTCCTGTGGGGCGCCATTTCGTTCCGGTGCCGACCGACCCGCCCTCACTTCGGCTAACTTTCATCAATGGGATCATGTCCCAGTGGGAATTGAGAGGGTTTTGGGAATAAGTTGGAAAACCCCTGGACCCCGGTTTTCACCGGGGTGACGACTTTTTAGGAATGCACCGAAATTTTAAACCCACCCTCTTATTGAGCCTTAATGGTTTTCAGGGGTTTTGACGACCGCTTTTTTCTACAGGCCGCTTGCGCCGCCTTAAGACCATTGCGGGCGGCCACATAATCCGGATTCAATTTTAGAGCCTGTTCATAAGCAATAATGGCTGTTTTACAGGCTTTTTCCCTTTGTTCAATCTCTCCCAAACAGTAGTAGACTTCCGCCACCTTGCTTTCGAGTGTTCTGGCCAGTTTTAAATGCGCTTCTGCTTCCTGAAATTGCTTCTGCTGAAAATAAAGGAGCCCCGCGGCTTCCCGGGCGGGCAGGTAATCGGGTTTGATTTTAAGGGCCGCTTCATAAGAAGCTATCGCTTCCTTAGGTCTGGCCAGCTTCTCGTAGGACCGGCCAAGGGCATAATAGGATTGGTAATCTTTGGGATTTTCATCCACGGCTTTTTTAAAGGCTATAATCGCATCCTCAAAGTCCCCTTTGTTGAACTCCGTCATGCCTGTTTGGTAGAAGTCCGCGCCCCGATCCCTGGCAATTTCCCTGGCCATTCTCCGGATAGCTCTCGCCTCACTTTGCTCAAGTCTTTTCTCTTCACTTTCCCGGCCACTTTTCTCATCGCTTTTATCGATTTTTTTATCTTCACTCTTCTGAAGAACTTCCTTCTTCCCGGGACTAACCTTCTCCGATTTTTTTTCTTCCTTGGACGATGCGGCGCAACCGCAAACCATCAGTATCAGAATCAATAATAACGGGGTCATGGTCCATTTTTTTTTCATAATGTCCCCCTTGGTGATCTGGATTTCGAGTATTTTTTATAGGTAATAAATATGACGAATCCGTGAAAAGTCTCCAAAGCCGTCACCCCCGCGAAGCCTGCCCCCGAATGTCTTCAGCGGGGGGCGGGGGTCTCCCGCCAAGGCGGGATTGAGTTTCCTGGATTCCCGCTTCCGCGAGAATGACGAATTCGGGCTTCCGGCGACTTTTTACGAGTCCATCAAATATAAAATAGGAAGGAAATAGTAGTCAAGGAGAAAAGAAGAAAGGGAAAACAGCGGGGTAGGGGAACTATTTCATAAAACCGGGGATTCCTGGTCGGCCCGCTGGGCAGTTCGAGGAAAGGAGAAGAACTTAAGCCTTAACCGGTTGCGGAAAATTGTCCGGTAATTTGGCGGGCGATGAGAGGGGCGTTGCCGCCGGAGCGGTTATTAATGATGAGATTAAGTTGGATATTCCGTTTAATAGCGGTGTGCATCAGTCCGACCGTGTCTTCAATCATCCGGGGCTGAAGCATCCCCTCGATCAGCTTATCAAAAGGAAAGGCCTTGACATAGGCGTCTTCATAGCGCATGTCCAAAGGGGTCATCAATCGTATTAGGGCCTGACGGCCGGAATTAAAAAATCGCTCCCCGGATTTTTTGAACTGTTTTTTCAGAGGCGGCAGCCAGGTCCAGTGGGACAGGACCTGGCCGACTCCGTGCTTATTCAAAATTTCAAAAACAGGGTCCTGCAGATAGGATTCGGTCCTCAACTCCAGCTGATAACGATCATCCTGGGGGATGGTTTTAAAAAAACGATCCAAAGAAGAGGCCATTTCGGGGGCGGAAACTTGTTCGTCTTTTCGATGATATTCTTGTTCGAAAAGGAGGCCCCTGAGATTGGATCCCAAAAGTTCCACTGCCGGACGGTAAAACTGCCGGGTGAATACTTCAGGGTTCAAATAAGTTTCATTGGCCGCGAACCGGGGGCCGATATGGATTTTCCTGGCCGTTATGACCCGGGGAACCTTTAGGAAAAGAAAATCATTCTCCTTTAAGAAACTTTTGTACTTATTAAGCAGGGAATAATTCTGAAGGGACCGGCCTTTTTCATCCAGTAGAAGGCCATAGAAAGTATAATCGATCTCCAGGATGGAAAAGTGTTCAAAATACTCTTCCAGGCTGTCCACCGGCAGAGTTTCTTCAGAAAAGGTTTTCTCCTTCATCACCTTGGGACGCCGGGTGATCCGCTTATCATATTTTTCTTTGGAATAAATCTGTCCGATCCATCCGGCGTAGCGGTCGCTGGCGGTCCCCAGAGATATATTAGGATTTAGACGACGAAAAAAGAAATTATTAAATTCCTCCATGGATCCCCAACCCGGACAAGCCTGAATTTGAAAATGCAAATTGGAAATTGCAAAAGGCAAAATTTATGAAAAACGGCGGCTCAAAAATAATCAATGGATCCTCCACTTAAAGGGCGTTTATGATTTAATTGATAATATTCGATCCATTTTGAGAAGATTTGTATTCTATAAATTCACCGCTTGCGGGACTGGACCCCGGCCTTCGCCGGGGTGACGGGCCGGGGAGGTTCAGTTGTCCATAGAAAGATCGACAAAATTTTGTCGATGTTGATTCACTAAGCGCCTAACCGCCGCGTTGGCTTATATCCGGGGACAACATAGCAGACATAATATATTATTGTGCCTGAATTTTTCAAAGAATAAAAGCCAATTTAAATCATATCCGTGGCTTGCCTCCCCGAATTTGATTTTTTTCATTGCACCATGCCTTATGCTCTCTGCCTTGCGCGCTATATCTTTTCTCTATGTTTTTCCCCTTGACTTCTCCCCCTTTCCCCTCTATTTACTTCCTATAATCTTGCTTTTCAGTACTTTCAATTCTGAGGTTGAGGTTTTTTATCGCTTAACGACGAACTTCCCAATCGGACAAAACCAAAAAAGGAGGCCTAGCTATGAAAATCAACATCGGCGAATTATTAACTAAACGAGCGTATTTAACTCCGGACAGGGAGGGACTGGTCTGTGAGAAAGTCCGTCGAACCTATAAGGAACTCAATGAGAAGGCCAACCGGCTGGCCAATTCCATGAAAAATCTGGGGGTAGGATACGGCGATCGGGTGGCCCTCTTGGCCCTGAACGAGCCGGAGTATTATGATATGTACTTCGGTCTGGGAAAAATCGGGGCCATTCTGGTGCCGGTCAATTATCGTCTGGCCGGACCGGAGATACAATTCATTATATCGGATTGTTCCGCCAAGGTGTTCGTATTCGGAAAGGAATACAAGGAAATTGTCGATTCGATCAGAAATGAAATCCCCTCCACGGATCTTATCGCTATTTCCGATGAACCAATCGGTTGGGCTAAATCCTATGAAGGCTTGCTTAACGGCGCCTCGGCCGAGGAACCGGAGATTATGGGGGGCGATGATGATACCCTTACCATCCTGTACACCTCCGGAACAACCGGAAGACCTAAAGGGGCTGAGCTGACCAACAAATACTATTTCTGGACTTCGATCAATTTAAGCTCGACGCTTGGTGTGGATATCGGCACTACCAGCCTGGTCGCCCTGCCCCTCTTTCATATCGGTGCTCTGGCCAGTCCCCCGTGGATCGTCCATACCGGGGGAAAAGCCGTTTTGCTTCGAACTCTGGATCCCCAGCGTTTTTTGGAACTCTTATCGGAAGAGAAGGTCTCTGGATTCGGTTCGGTGCCGGCCCTTTTGGATATCCTCAAATGGGTACCCAATTTCGAAAAATATGATTGGAGCTCGGTTAGAACCATACTCGTCTACGCGGCACCGGTGCCGGTAACGCTGATCAAGGAGTATGCGGCAGTAGGTATTAAGGTTCGCCAGCTGTATGGTTTGACCGAAGGCAATACCGCCACCGTCCTGGACCCGGAAAACGCCCTGTCCAAAGTCGGTTCTTGCGGAAAAGCTTTTTTTCATGCTGAAATTCGGGTGGTTGACGAGGAGGGGAAGGATGTGGAGCCGGAGGTCAAAGGGGAGGTTTTGTTGCGAGCGCCTAATATCATGAAGGGGTACTGGAACCGACCCCAGGATACCGCAGCCACCATAAAAGACGGCTGGCTTTATACCGGGGATATTGGGAAAATGGATGAGGAAGGTTTCCTCTATATTTTAGACCGCAAAAAAGATATGATCATTTCCGGCGGGGAAAATATTTATCCGGCTGAGATCGAAGACTACTTATTACACCACCCCAAAATAGCGGATGTAGGGGTGATCGGTTATGCCCACGAAAAATGGGGAGAGGCGGTCAAAGCCGTTGTGGTCGTTAAACCGGGGGAAACCCTGACCGAAAAGGAACTCATCGAATGGTGTCAGGGGAAGATCGGCCGTTTTAAGATCCCCAAGTCGGTTGTTTTTACCGATACCATTCCCCGAACGCCGACAGGAAAAATTTTAAAACGGGTTCTTCGGGAACAATTTAACTGATCAATGCGAAAATACGTTAGGCGTTAAGCGTAAGGCGTGAGGCGAACCCCTTTATTCATGATTCGTAGCGTCACGCCACCAAAAGCGTGGCATGAAGGTTTTGATTGAATCAAATTTATCGTATCAGTTTAGCTTTTTTAAATTCAAATGCTTATATTAGACAGGATTAACAGGATTTCTTCATTTTTGTGCCTTTCCAGGCACAAATAAAATCATCCCGCAGATAGGTTAATTTTCGCTGAAAGCGGATCGAGGTTGCTCAGGGTCCTCAGGAGCCTGAGCAAAGTATAAGTAAATCCAGTTAATCCTGTCAGATAATTTCTTTTCATAAAACTGACGGCTTCGTAAAAAGCCGTCACCCCGGCGAAAGCCGGGGTCCAGAATATTATAACCATTTAAAAACACTGGATTCCGGCTTTCGCCGGAATGACGAATTCGGGCTTCCGGCGACTTTTTACGAACTTGTCAAAACTAAAGTGTTACAATTTATCTCTATTGACAAAACCTGTGATACCCCGTGCGAATGCACGGGGTAATTTATTTTGCCTCCCCCGCGGTGTATTCCCCAAAGACCTCCCTTAACACCCCGCAAATCTCGCCGATCGTGGCGTAGGCGGACACGGCTTCGATAAAAGGGGGCATCAGATTTTCCGTTCCCTCCGCTGCGGCGCGCAAGGCCTTTAACGAGGCCTGAACCCGGTCCTGCAGCCTTTTACCCTTAAGGTTTTGAAGTTTGGCGGTCTGTTGGAGGACATGTAAAGGATTGGATCTGAACAAGGGGATGGACGGCTTTTCCGAACTCTGATATTTGTTGACCCCGACCACTATTCTCTTGTTCCCTTCGATCTCCTTTTGGACTGCATAAGCCCTGCTTTCAATTTCCCTTTGAAAAAATCCTTTTTCAATCGCCGCCACGGCCCCGCCCATCGCCTCCACTTCGGCAATCAGACGGGTGATCTCTTTCGCCATATTTTGGGTCAGGGCTTCTATAAAATACGAACCGCCCAAGGGATCGACGGTATCGGTAACCCCGGTTTCATGGGCCAGGACCTGTTGGGTTCTCAGGCTGAGGCGTACGGATTCTTCCGTGGGCAGGGCCAGGGCTTCGTCAAAGGAACAGGCCGCGATGGATTGGGCGCCGCCCAGAACGGCCGCCAAAACCTGGTAGGCGACCCGGATGATATTATTTTCCGGCTGTTGGGCGGTCAGGCTCACCCCTGAGGTCTGGGTGTGAAAACGAAGCATCCAGGACCGGGGGTCTTTGGCCCAAAAACGATTCCGCAGTAAATCGGCCCAAACTCGCCGGGCGGCCCGGTATTTGGCCACCTCTTCAAAAAGCTTATTGTGGGTATTAAAGATCCAGCTGATCCGGGGAGCGAAGGAATCGATGTCCAGTCCGGCTTTCAAACCGGCTTCCAGATAGGCGATGGCATTGGAAAAACTGAAGGCGATTTCCTGAACAGCCGAACAGCCGGCTTCGCGCATATGATAGCCGGACACATTTATCGTATTCCATTGAGGAACATTCGTGCTGCAATAGGCGAGGATGTCCGTAATCAGACGCATGGAAGGCTGGGGAGGAAAAATATAAGTCCCGCGAACCGTATACTCCTTCAAGATATCGTTTTGGATGGTTCCTCTCAATTTTTTAAATGGTACCCCTTGCTTTTCAGCCAGGACGAGGTACATGGCCAGCAGAATAGCCGCCGGGGCATTAATGGTCATGGAAGTAGACAGCTTGTCCAAGGGCAATCCCTGAAAGATGATTTCCATATCTTCCAGAGAATCAACCGGGACCCCGGCTTTCCCCACTTCCCCCCGGCTCAAAGGATGGTCCGAATCGTAACCGATTTGGGTGGGAAGGTCAAAAGCCACGGAAAGACCGGTCTGCCCCTGGCTTAGAAGGTAGTGAAATCGTTTGTTGGTTTCTTCGGCGGTGCCGAAACCGGAATATTGCCGCATGGTCCAGGGCCGGCCCAGGTACATACTGGGGTGGACCCCGCGAACAAAAGGATAGGCTCCGGGGAACCCAATATCCGCAAGATAATCCAGGAGACGAGGCTCCTCCGGCGTATAGAGAATATCGATCGGTTCCCCCCAGTCGGTGACTTGGCTCTCGATGGCCCCATCTTTAAAAAAGGCTTCCAGCCATCGTTCTTTTTCTTCTTCGATCTTCTTCGGGCTTCTTAAATACATCTTCTGTTTTCCTTTTTCTGTTTTCCTTCAGAGTAAATAGAAGGGGGCCTTGGGTTGATTGGATAGGTCCCATTTTGACCTAAATTTAAAAAAAATTAAAGACAATTCAAGTCGTATCCTGGTCAGCTTCCTCCAGAGGCCATAAAAAGAGATTGACGTTATGACGTTTTACTGCTATAGTACCATGCCTATAGTAGGAGGTGCCATTATGGGAATGCCAGCTAAAAGAGCCACGGTGTATTTGGAACCAGATCTACATAAAGCGTTACGACTGAAGGCAGTTGAGACGTCTTCCTCCGTATCTGAGCTTATCAACAAGGCGGTCAGGGAAACCATGGCCGAGGACTCCGAGGATTTTACCGCGTTTGAAGAAAGAGTCGGAGAACCCTTGATCAGTTATGATGAAATGGTTAAGAGACTTAGAAAAGATGGCCGTATATAAGGTTCTCTTCCGAGTGTCTGTTGAGAAAGATTTTGCTGTAATACCCAAGAGAGATTTAAAAAAAATACTCCAGCGGATCAGAACGCTTACCGATGAGCCGCGGCCGTTGGGTTGTGAAAAACTAACTGGCCAGGATAGGGTTCGCGTCCGTTACGGGCGGTACCGAATTGTGTACTCCATTCAGGACAGGGAGCTTACCGTCTGGGTAGTAAAAGTCGGTCGTCGAAAAGATATTTACCGCTGAAGCGAACAAGCTGTCGGACCGGTCGCGGCAAAATCGCGCGCCATGTCGGTGAGCATGGTGCAGGCAATATAACTCAACGGAGGCAAGCCATGACGGAACCTCCTGGCGGACTTCTTCCCGGGTGGGGGATATCTGAGCATGATTGTTAAAACAGGTTCCCACCTTAATTGACGGTTTTGAGGTGATAGCTGACTAGATATTCTTTTTTCGATCGGATAAACGCTTACTTAATCTTTTTGTACTTGAAAAAATCGTGTCTTATTGAATTAAAAAAAGAAAGAGTCAAGAGCAGACTTGACCCCATTCACTTTAACAAGCCTAAAAGAAAAAGATTGATATCATAGGGAATGAATAAAGTTTGTAATTTAAAAGGTGATATTTCATGGTGATAAAATTCTCACGGCATGCTAAAAGACGGGCAAAACTTTACGCGATTTCTGAGGCGACGATAACGGATATTTTAACAGACATGAGTTTGCATCAAGGTGAGGATGAAATTATAAGACATGTTTCAGGTTTCTAATATCCTCTAAAAATTGTTGTTTCCGTTGAAGAAGATTTAATAACCGTAATAACAACCTACCCATTGAAGAAAGGAAGACAAAAATGAGAGTACATTATGATAATGAGGTTGATGCTCTATATATTAAATTGGGAAACCAAAAACCTGAAGGGGTTATTGAGATTTCCGAAGGAGTTAATTTAGATACGACATCTGAAAATAAAATCGTTGGCATAGAAATACTCAATGCGTCCAAGAAAATGAATATTAAAACAATTCTCTCCTATCAACTTGAACTTGATAGCAATTTGATCCGTAAAAGTGCCTAAAAAAGAAATCCAACGGGATGGCTGGTAAGTCACCGCTGATTTCAATCGATGAGCCGCAATTTACGCATTATACTACTCAACCAAAGTAATAACTAATTGATGAATACTAATGTATGGGAAACCTATTGGGACGATCAAGACAATTGGGACTGGTGGAAAAAACCTGCACCCGAAGTGTTTGATTTGATCCGCTCTCTTTCGCCCATCGAACGGCCAAAGGTGTTAGACTTGGGCTGCGGTCTGGGCCGCCATGCCATCGCCTTTGCTTTGGCGCGGTTTTCGGTAACGGCAACGGATGTCTCTCCTACGGCGATTCAGTATTTGCATGAATGGGCTCATAGTTTACACCTTTCGATTGAGACACAAGTCTGTGAAGTGCTCGCCGAGACCTTGCCCAGTGAAACCTTTGATGTGGTGTTGAGTTATAACGTGATTTATCATGGTTCACGCGAGCTGTTTGCCCTGGCTATTCAACGGGTACGAAAACTGCTAAAGCGGAAGGGGATATTCTTCTTTACCTGTCCCAGTCGGCAAGATGGAAAATATGGTTTTGGGGAGAAGGTCGCCCCGCATACCTATCGTTGTACAAAATCGATCACACCGGGAGATATTCATTATTTTGCTGATGAGGAAGATTTAACAGAATTATTGGTTGGTTTTCGCACTCGTGCCTGCTGGAAAAGTGAAGGGTATTGGGATAATCAAGGGGAGGAGCAATTTTATTCGAACTGGCATATTAGAGCCGAAAAAGTATAGAGAAATGAATTTGAAAGATACCAAATTCAAGGTTGGGCTGTATGTGGTTCCGAATATTCCCCTGATTAAAAGTGGGGACGATATCCCGCAGAAATATATTGATGTGCGAAAAATTATAAATTTATCTTTGAAAATCAGGATATTGTAGTTGTAACCCATAAAATTGTTTCTAAGGCTGAAAATGCACTGGTAAAACTCTCCGAAATCATACCATCCGATCATGCCAGAGAGTTGTCTGCAAAGACCGGGCGGGACCATCGGCTTTGCCAGGTATACATCAATGAAAGCCTCGAAATATGCGGCATTAACGGAAGGCATGTTATCACCCGCCATCGACTAGGCTTTTGGGGTACGGGTGCAGGGGTGGACAGTTCTAACGTAGGCGCATCGGAGGAAGAAATAGTCTGTATGCTTCCCAAAGACCCTGATTCCAGCGCCCGCGAGATACGTTCTAAGCTAAAGAAACTGACTCGGAATGAATTAGCTGTGATAATTTGCGATACTTTTGGAAACGAATTTCGCAATCACAGCATCAGCTTTGCCATTGGAATAGCCGGTATTCATCCTAAGGCAGTTAGAGACACTGTAGACCTGTATGATAAACCTAAACAGACCTCAACCGCACAGGTAGATGAAATCGCGGCAGCAGCCGGCATGCTTATAGGTCAGGCTAATGAAGGGGTTCCCGTAGTAATTGTCCGCGGGCTAGATTATACAGTGAGCGAGAATGCCAGCATAAAAGATATTTTGCTCTAACTATTAGAAGGGAAACGAGGGAGAAGGAACGCAGTTAATTTATTACATCCCCAAGCGTTGCCAGAACGCCGCTGCTGCAGCCGGTCTGCAAAGTTCCAAGGAGTCTTCAAATGGATATTATAAAAGCAAAAAAGAAAGATATACCCGATATCGTTTTTCTGAATTCATTTGTTCAGAAAATTCATATTGAGAAACATCCGGATATTTTCAAGCCTGTGGGAAATGATGATGACCTTACTAAATTCTTTGATTTTATTATAAGTAAAAAGACCAATTGTATTTTAATCGCCTACATAGAAGGTACACCGGTCGGGTACTTATGGGCAGCCTTTGAAAATAAACCCGATACTCCGCTTACTTATGCAAGAAGGCAGGTTTATATTCACCATGTAGCCGTTCATGAACGGTTCAGACGTCAAAATATTGGGAGCACGCTTTTTAAGGAGATACAAAACCTTGCCAGGCAAAAGGGTTTTCACAATTTTGCCGTCGATACCTGGGCCTTCAATAAAAATGCGCAAAGATTTTTCGAAAAGCTGGGATTTGAGACTTACAATATTAAAATGTGGCGAACTGATGAATCGGGCACTTGACAACAGGGTGAAGGCGACGCGGTAAACTGCGCGCCTCACCCGCAACATTATGCACAGGGATAGAACATGACCGTCAGAGCCTATCTTGGGGCAAAATACTACGAGGATCACAGGAATAGACGAGACATAGAAATCCTTTCAAACCTTCTCAAGAAAAATGGCATAGAAACTATATGCATCGCCAGGGACATCGAGCAATGGGGTAATACACAATTACCTTCAAAGGAATTGATGCAAAGGACTTTTTACGAAATTGAACACTCTGATATTGTTATTCTGGAGATGTCAGAAAAGGGTGTTGGCCTTGGAATTGAAGCTGGTTATGCTTATGCCAAAGGAAAGACGATTGTTGTTTTGATAAAAGAGGGAAAAGAATTGAGCAACACCATGCAAGGTGTTGCCAGCATAGTCATCTCATACCGGGATCCCGAAGAAATCAATTTATCAATCAATAATCAATTGATTAAGCAAAACCCTCAAACTGTGATCTCCGGCTGATCATGGTGATTGAGGTCAAAGAAAAGAAGTTCGACTATATATGAATGACAAAGAGATTATGGCGGTAGCCTTCGAGGAAGCCAACGTGCCGCGTGAAATACCTTACCCCACCCCAGGAGAAATATTACTGGAGGAATTTTTGAAACCGATGGGAATTACCCAGTACCGGCTCGCCAAAGAAATCGGGGTGCCTCAACGACGCATCGGTGAGATCATAGCCGGCAAGCGGTCCGTGACCCCGGATACCGGCTTGCGCCTTTCTCGCTTTTTCGGCACCAGCGACGGTTTTGGGTCGGATTGCAAACCGATTACGATACGGCGCGAGCCAAAGACGCCTTGTCTGATGTTTTGTCGCGCATTCATCGTTTCGAGCCCGTTCATGTTTAGCCGAGTGGCCTGACCTATCATTCCACTAGACCCATACCAGTGCCCCATTCGGCAAAGAGACTTATTAGAGGCAAAAGATCGGATAAGGCTAACTATTTATGACTGACAGCGAAATTATGGCTGTAGCCTTCGAGGAAGCCAACGCGGCCTACCAGAGAGGTGAGTGCCCTGTAGGAGCCGCTATTGCCAGAGATGGAGATATTATAGCCTACGCAGGGAACCGGGAAATTGAGTTGAAAGACCCTATGGCTCATGCAGAGATACTGGTCTTGAGAGAAGCTGGTCAATAATATCCCCATTTCTGACGATAGCTGCCCCTACCGGACATTCACCCCGCTGGTATGCTGCCTTGGCTTCGTCGAAGGCTATAGCCATGATCTCTATGTCATTCATATATGGTCGGAAGAAACATTCAGCCAGTCTCGAATCGTTATGGAGGGTCCTATTATGTCAGACGAATGCAGGGGGCTCTTCATTCGGTGGGTTAAAGAAACAGGGCGTGACTTTATTTTGGAGGGTGAAGACCTCTAACAAGACGGATGCAGGCGACACGTTTTCAACCGCACCTGATCCGCGACGTTGACCGGAGGGGAGTTAAAAGCGATGCAGTCGCAGCCTCTTGGGATGTATGCCTGGTTTGGATATCGTCTGCCACTTGAACAGCGCCTAAAGCTTATTGCTCAAGCAGGTTTCTCAACAACCTGCTTATGGTTCGGTGAAGATGAGGAGCTTTTTGCGGCGAAGACGGCCGACAAGATGCCGCCTTTGGCCCGGGAGACAGGGCTTTCTGTGGACAACATCCACGCACCGTTCGAGGAATGCAACGGCCTCTGGTCGGACTCCAGGATGGCAGTGGCCGCGGCACTCGATCCGTATTTCCGGGCGTTAGAATACTGCCGAAAGCATGACATTCCCATTCTCGTTGTTCACGTTGGCAAGGGGTCCAGTCCTCCACCACCCACCCAAACCGGGTTGCAGGCTTTGGAAGGACTTGTTGCGCGGGCCGAGAAGCTCGGGGTTGTGCTCGCAATCGAAAACACTCGGAGCCCGCATCATGCTGACTTCGTGCTCTCCGGCATCCAATCGGACCATCTCGGCCTCTGCTACGATTCGTCCCACGATTTTATCAGCGGCCATTCTCCATGTGAACTCCTCCGGAAATGGGGGGACCGCCTCTTGACAACACACCTCTCGGACAATAACGGAAGAAATGACGACCATTACCTCCCGGGAGATGGTTGCATTGACTGGGAGTTGGTTCGTGATGCGTTTCCTGGAGACCGGTATTCGGGGTCGATCATGCTGGAAGTGGTTCCACAAAACTTCGAGCATATACCGGCGGAGCAGTTTGTCTGCACTGCCTTCAAGAGAGCATCGGAAATGCGGGAGAAACTCGGCCAACAATCGTTCGGAGGGAACGAGGACAGGCAGAGCACCTGAGTCCTTCTCGTTTAACACGAAAATAACCCTGGATTAATCTCAAGGCTTGTTTGTTCTCCGTCATGCCGGACTCGATCCGGCATCCAGGACTTTGAGGCTTATTGAACAACCTGGATTCCGGCTTTCGCCGGAATAACGACCTAACTCACTGGTCTCGCAACATTTTCATGTTTCGCGGTGCCTCAACGAGGCATGATGGTTTAGTGAGTAAATGTTTAGGAGTGAGTAAATCGGGCATCCGATGGAAGACATGGTTAACCACTAAGGGATTGAGAAAATCTCTTTCAAACTGAAGGAACTTATTGATTTTTTGAGATCATTTGCCGTGTCCGATGACCCATTAAAACGGATAGCAGTAAGATTATTGCGGGGTAGCCTGTTGAAATGAGAAAATTACCGGAAGTGATACTTTTTGATTTGGGCGGGGTCCTGGTCGATTGGGATGGGATCGAACCTTTGAAGAAATTGTCGGAGGGCAGGTTAACCACGGAGATGGCTCGCCGCTTTTGGCTGGAATCACCCTGGGTCAATAAATTTGAAACCGGCCGGTGCAGGCCTCACGAGTTTGCTGTCGGGGTTATTGAGGAACTGAACCTTTCCCTTGAGCCCGATGAGTTTTTAGAGCAATTTGTGTCCTGGGACCGGGGATTACTTCCAGGCGCTCTGGAACTCTTAAAAGGATTACGTTCTCGATTCCTGCTTGTCTGCCTCAGTAATAATAACGAACTCCATTGGACCCCACTTCGGGACATGGCCGGATTGGACCAGATGTTCGATTATTGCTTTATTTCCCATGAGATTGGAGTTATGAAACCGAACGAAGAAGCATTCCTATATGTGCTGAAAAAGATCGGGAAAGAAGCAGAAGAAATTTTATTTTTCGATGACAATCAGGAATGCATCGAGACGGCCAGCAGACTGGGCTTGTCCGCATTCTGTGTTTCCGGAGTAGCGGGTATGGAATCTGTTCTCCAGAACCTGGGAATGAAATGACCGAACTTGCCATCATCGCGTATCCAAGACTCGATGATGCCGATCGCGCTTGGATCGAATCGATTCGAGCCCGGCACGATCCACAGGTATCTCGGATCGAAGCTCACTTTACGCTCGTGTTTCCCGTGGACGTACTTCCAGCACCTGTCGCGGCGCACACCTCAATGGTGGTCAAGGTAGTCCGACCGATATCATTCGCGATACGTCGTGCTGTGACGATCTACAATGCTGTAAACGGCGATTTGTCGCCAAGTTAGGAGACATCTTGAAAATACTGGGGTGATATCACTACCGCAAACAAAGCGATGTCCAACCAAACTTTCCGCTTATACGTTATCAATGACCATATAGCTTATAAACCCTACAGGGATCACCCGATGACTTTATCGGTGCGTATTCCGAAAAAGTCATGACTTTTTCGGAATGTGGTCTAAAATAGTCGCCATGAAACGATACTTAGAAGAATATATTCAGAAGGATCTGAAGAAAAAGATCGTCCTCCTTACCGGCCCAAGACAGACAGGGAAAACCACCCTGGCAAAAATGCTTAAGGAAAGCTTTGACTATTTTAATTATGACAATGCCGAGCATCGTCTGAGCCTGATCGAGAAATCTTGGGATCGATCCAAAGACCTGGTTATTTTTGATGAACTCCATAAATTAAAGAACTGGAAATCATGGCTCAAGGGCATCCATGATACGGAAAAGATCCCCCCTTCCATCATCGTGACCGGCAGCGCAAAGCTTGATGCCTATAAAAAAGTCGGCGACTCTCTGGCCGGAAGGTTTTTTCAATTCAGACTTCATCCCCTTGACCTGAAGGAAATTAAACAAATTCTTAATCCGGAAAAACTGGAGGACGAACTCGATAAATTGTTAAAAATAGGTGGATTTCCGGAACCTTACCTTGAAGGGGACGAAACTTTTTATAACCGCTGGAAAAGGAGCCATCTGGATATCATTTTAAAACAAGATCTGATTGATCTTGAAAATGTTAAGCAGATCACCTCCATGGAAACCTTGATTCAATTACTGAAAAAAAGGGTGGGAAGCCCAATATCATACAGCGCCCTGGCCGGGGACCTTCAATGTTCGGATAAGACAATCAAGAGATGGCTGACCATCTTGGAATCCCTGTATGTGGTCTTCAGGGTTCCCCCTTATCATAAGAACATTTCCCGGGCTATTCTCAAATCACCTAAATATTATTTTTATGATACCGGCCAGGTCGTGGGAGATCCCGGAGCAAAATTGGAAAATCTTGTGGCCTGTTCCTTGCTGAAAGAGATACATTTCCGGGAAGACTGTCTGGGTGAGCAGTGGAATCTGTTTTATTTAAGAAACAAGGATGGAAGGGAAATAGATTTCCTGATAACCCATAAAGAACTACCGGCACTCATGATCGAAGTCAAATGGAAGGATTCGGACAGAAGCCCGAACTTTTCTTTCTTTGGAAAGCATTTTGACGAGGTCGGGAAGATACAGGTGGTCAAGGAATTAGATAGAGAAAAGACCTATCCGGACGGCACACAAATCCGAACAGCCCAAAACTGGTTATCGGAAGTTGTTCTCCTTAAAAATAAGCAAGTTGGAAAGCGCATGGCCGGATGAACATTCCTCGCTTCAGACGGGTGATCTGAGGACAAATTATAGGTATAAATCTACCGGGTTTATAATGTTCGGCATTGCGTTCCCTGAAATGAGACGGCAATGAATGACGGGGCAGAGAAAAAATCGGTTGACTATAACAAGGTAAGCCGGGTTTATGATACCAGCAGGATTGCCAATGCCGAAACGACTGAGAAACTGACCCGATTGCTTCGGATCTCAAACAACTCTATTGTTCTCGATATGGGATGCGGTACCGGAAATTACACCTTCGCCTTGGGAAGAGTGGCGAAATCCATTGTTGGGATTGACTTATCTATAGGGATGCTTGAGCAAGCCCATGGAAAGCGTGCCAACCTATCACTCACCTGCGGCGATATTACTAATCTTCCACTTTCTTCAGAGGCTTTTGACGGGGCCTTTGCCATTCAGGTGCTTCACCACATTAGAGAAAAAGAGCTTTTTTTGACTGAGGCCTATCGGGTGCTTCGAAGAGGAGCATCTATAGCCATACAGGTCTGTTCTCATAAACAACTGCGGACCTTCTGGTTTTATCATTTTTTTCCAAAGGGACTTGATCTGGACCTTGGCCGTATGCCGGACTCCCAAGAAATCGCCGCACTTCTCGAAAAAGCAGGCTTTTCGGGGGTTGGCCTTGAGATATGCTTTACGGACGTTGTGGTAGCTGATGAGACACCCAAGCAGTATCTTGATAAACGGTATCGGGACAGCATCTCCACTTTTGCCTTTCTTTCGGATGAGGAAATTGAATCCGGTTGCCGTCGTATTCGTGAGGATATTATGACGGGAAAGGCTAAAGACATTGTCCAGAAATCCGAGTACGAAGTAGCCAATCGAATTGGCGGAACCAGCCTTATTTATGGACAAAAAAAATAATCAAGGAACAGAGAAAAGTTGGAAGAGAATATAACTTCTGCACTGCCTCACTATGAAGTGGAAATACGATGTCATTTCAAGGACCATTCTGAGGTCTATGAATTAGGCAGAGGGATTGCAGGAAGGGTGGTCTAAACCTCCCGATGGACATCACACAAACCTCAATAATGACAAGTAAATAGACCCTCCTGACTTTTCGTCCCATATCAGGGCAATCAATATGTTGCCTTAACTGCCCCCCGTTAATCCCAAAAATATTCTTGACACAATTTTCTTGTTATATTATTTTCGTGTAATGAAAAACGTAACGATTACCATTGATGAAAAAGTCGCCCGCTGGGCCCGTATCCGGGCCGCTGAACGGGATACCAGCCTTTCTCGTCTGGTTGGGGAATTGCTTCGGGAAAAAATGATACAAGAGGAAGGCTACCAGGAGGCTATGGAACAATACCTTTCAACCTCCCCTCTCCCTTTAAAAAAAGGAAAGAGCAAATACCCCAACCGAAAAGAGTTGTATGCCCGTTAATTGCTTCGTTGACACCAACCTACTGGTATATACCCGAGATTCCTCCGAACCGCTCAAACAACAACAAGCCTTGGAATGGATGGCCCATCTTTGGTCCAGCCGGACCGGACGTCTTAGCTTCCAAGTATTGCAGGAGTTTTATATTACCGTAACCGAAAAACTTCGCCCGGGGATGAATATCAAGGCTGCTCGACAAGATGTTCGGATGTTCATGGTTTGGAAACCCATTCCGGTGGATATAGGTGTTGTGGAAAGGGCCTGGTCTATTCAAGATCGCTATCGGATTTCCTGGTGGGATGCCTTGATCGTATCAGCAGCCCAGATGGCCGATTGCCAATATCTTTTAACCGAGGATCTGCAGAATGGACAGAAATTCGGAAGGTTGCAAACGGTTAATCCCTTTCTTACCCATCCGGAATCACTTAAAAATTACCTTCCCCCTGAAGGACTACCTTAAATTGGCATGGGGTAACACAACCTGGAGGTGAAACACAGGCCCTGCTCATCCGATATTTTTTGGAGCGGAATCTTTATCTCTCGGCAATAGTGTTTTGCTGAGAAGGTTCTTTTTTGGGGTACTCTCTTTGTGTGTCAATGCCTTTTTCACCCCTCATCTTTTATGTTAATCCCAGAGTTTTTAGTCCCTTCAAATGGTTGATCCAATGCCGAAAAGAGACCCAATACCGAATACCTGCATCGATTTCCTGCCTGAATGGAGGCTAAATGACCCACTTAAGTGTAAATGTGAATAAGATAGCCCTGTTGAGAAATTCCAGGGGACGTGGTTTTCCCAATGTGTTTTGGGGTCAACAATGTGTTTTGGAGTCAATTCTTTTAAATTGTCAAATCATTCAAGGTGGCAGATTGGCCGGAATCAAAATTGGAAAAATCTTCAATGTGGATTTTAAAACTGTAATCAAAGCAGAAAGCAATTGACAAGGGGATTAGGAAAAGATCAAAATTTAAGACGGAGCTGAACGAATTGAAGTCAAATTGTCAATTTGAAAGAATTGACCCCTAATTTACATCCTGACTTCGAGTTCCGCAAAAGATGAACGCCGAGGAATTGCCCAGAAAGCAATGGTTGAGATTGCCCTTACTACTATTTTGAATCGCACCAGGGGAAACGGGAAATAATGGATCAAACACTGAAGCAGAGTATGATGGCCTACTATAGTGAACGGGCCCCTGAATATGACGAAATATATACTGCCGGAAAGGGGCCAACCTCAATCAATGATCCTTTGACCTACAAAGAAGAGACGAACCGGCTAAAACAGATTGTCAACACCCTCTGTGCCGGTGATATTCTTGATGTCCCCAGCGGAACGGCGTTTTGGTTGCCAAGTTATGCGCATCACTGTGCCACGGTTCTTCTTGTCGACCAATCCTTGAAGATGCTGAAAGAGTCAAGAGAGAGAGCCCGGCAGAATGGCCTGGAAGATCGCTGTTCCTTTCTCCAGACGGATATTTTCAATTATGACTGGGCAGGGCATCAGTTTGACACGGTCCTGGTCGGCTTTTTTATCAGTCATTTGACAGCGGAGGAAGAATCGCTATTTTTCTCCAAGGTTTGCGATGCCTTGAAACCGAGCGGAAAACTCCTCATCTTAGATTCGACCTGGAGTCAGGAACGTGCGAAAACTCGAAATAAAGAAGGTGAACAGGCGCGTAAGTTGAATGATGGAACCGAGTTTACAATTTATAAAAAATACTTTACCCTGGCTGATATTGAAACGCTCGGGAAAAAGTTCCGTTTGACTTTTGACGTCCATTATTTCGGCCGAACATTCTGTGCCTTTAGTGGAAGGCGACCACCAACAACATGATGGAATTTAAGGAGATTATTATGGTTCGTCCGGCCGCAGCCGATGACTCCGATGTTATTGCTCAGATTTACAACTATTACATCCTGAATACGGTGATCACTTTTGAAGAGCAGGAAGTTTCCGCTCAACAAATGGCAGAACGCATAAACGGGGTTGTTTCGGTTTCTTTACCATGGCTGGTTGCGGAGCAATCCGGTCAAGTCGTTGGTTACGCTTATGCCACCAGGTGGCAGACGCGCTCGGCTTATCGTTTCTCGGTCGAGGCTACGGTTTACCTGGAACGGGGTTTTATTGGCCAGGGTCTGGGAAGAAAGCTCTATGAAGCCTTGTTTGCTTTACTGAAAGAAAGGGGCGTGCATGCTTCAACCAGTGGCTCGATGTCGGTTATTGGCAAGCAGTCCTCTAAATTGCATAAAAATATAAGTTATGATCCCCCGGTTGAGGCGAACCTCGAGTCCCTTTAGATTCTGAAATCATAAGTCTGAGAATTTATCTCTCACTTTCGATACTAAGGACCAAGGGGGATCTTATTTTTGGGCCGGTCAGCTTTGCTGACCTACAGAAGAGGCTTCCAAAGGAAGCCGGCGTTGTCCACCTTAACGCCCTTAGATTCTTTGCCGGGCCAAATTGTTTGCCTAAGTCTGAAGCAGGCCTTTCACCATTGCCTGCAACGGGCGAAGGTGTAGGCCCTGCCTCGAATCAAAGTTTGCTGGACTGGCCGGGATTGGGCGATAAGTCACCCTTTGGACAATCCCCAAAAATAAGATCCCCCTTGGCCCTTAGTATTAAAAGTGAGAGATAAATTCTCAGACTTATGATTTTAGAATCTAAATCGCTGCATTACCTGGTTTAAACCGCCTTTTCCAGGGCCTACCGCTGGAGAAGGCGTTCTTTATATTATTTCAAGAGCAAGAAGGACAAAATTATATGGCCGAAGCAGAAACAAATAAAGTTGGATCGGTAATGGTAATAGGGGGCGGGATTGCCGGTATTCAAGCGTCCCTGGACCTGGCCGAATCCGGATACTATGTCTATTTAGTAGAAAAAAATTCAGCTATCGGCGGGGTTATGGCCCAATTGGATAAGACCTTCCCCACCAATGACTGTTCCATGTGCATTATTTCCCCCAAATTAGTGGAATGCGGCCGGCATTTGAATATTGAACTATTGACCTTGAGTGAAATCGAGGCCATTTCCGGCGATCCAGGAAATTTTAAGATTCAGGTCCGGCAAAATCCCAGGTTTGTCGATCCCTTAAAATGCACGGCCTGCGGAGAATGTACCAAGGTTTGCCCCATTGATCTGCCCAACCGTTTTGATCAGGAACTCCGTACCCGAAAGGCCGCCTATAAACTGTATCCTCAGGCTATGCCCAGTGCCTTTGCCATCGAAAAAAGGGGTACGGCCCCCTGTAAAGCCACCTGTCCGGCCCATATCAGCATTCAAGGGTTTATCGCACTCATCGCCCAGGGCCGGGACAAAGAGGCCTTGAAATTAATTAAGCAGGAGATGCCCTTTCCGGCCGTCTGCGGCCGGGTCTGCCATCATCCCTGCGAGGCCCAATGCACCCGGGGTCAGGTGGACGAACCCCTGGCCATCGAATATCTGAAGCGCTTTGTGGCCGACCTGGACCTGAAGGCGGCCGATCGTTATGTACCCGAAGCGGCCCAGCCCCGTCCGGAGAAGGTGGCGGTCATCGGGGCCGGTCCTTCCGGCCTGACCAGCGCCTATTATTTGGCCCAAAAAGGCTACCCGGTAACCATCTTCGAGAAGCTGCCCGTCCTGGGGGGGATGATGTCCGTGGGCATTCCGGCCTACCGTTTGCCCAGGGAAACCCTGCAGGCCGAAATCCAGGTCATCAAAGACCTGGGGGTGGAAATGAGGACCGGCCTGACCTTTGGTAAGGACTTTATTCTGGATGACCTGAAAAACCAGGGCTTCCAGTCTATTTACCTGGCCCTGGGCCTGCACAAGAGCCGGGGCCTGGGGGTGCCGGGTGAAAATCTGCCCCATGTCCTGGAAGGGGTGAATTTCCTCCGCTCGGCCGCCCTGGGGGAAAACATCCGGGTGGGAAAAAAGACCCTGGTCATCGGCGGCGGCAATGTGGCCATCGATGTGGCCCTGACCGCCCTGCGCCAGGGGGCCGAGGAAGTCAGGCTGGTTTGTCTGGAACAGCGTCAGGAAATGCCGGCCTGGGACTATGAAATCGAAGAGGCCCTGTCCGAAGGGGTAATCATTGAAAACGGTTGGGGCCCCTTGGAGTTTATCGAAAAAGGGGGCGTCCTCTCCGGTGTAACCTTCAAGAAATGCCTGGCCGTCTTTGATGACCAGAAGCGCTTTAACCCCAGCTATGACGAAAAAAGCCGGATTTCCTGGGAAGCGGATACGGCCATTGTGGCCATCGGTCAGCAGGCCGACCTGGAAGGGGTTGATACCCAAGGCCTGAAGTTCACCCCCCGAGGGGGGATCGAGGTCGATCCCTTGACCTTGGAGACCAATCTGCCCGGGGTCTTTGCCGGCGGTGACTTTTTCTATGGACCGAAATCCGTGGTCGAGGCCGTGGCCTGCGGCAAAGAGGCGGCGGAGAGCATCGACCGCTTTCTGAATCAAAAGGACTTGCGGGCCAACCGGCAGAAAGACTGGTCTTACGTCAAGCCGGAAACCGAAGGGGAGGAATTGAAGCCTCGCCAGACCATGCCTACCCGGGATCTGGATGAACGCGGCGGCACCTATCAGGAAATGGCCCTGGGCTTCACCGAGGAGCGGGCCAGGAGAGAGGCCGAACGGTGTCTGAAATGCGGCATCTGCTCCGAGTGTTATCAGTGCGTGGATGCCTGTCTGGCCAAGGCCATCGACCATGAGATGAAAGTCATCGAGCGGACTATCGAAGTCGGTTCGGTGGTCATGGCCCCGGGCTTTCAGCCCTTTGATCCGTCGCTTTATGAACCCTACGGCTATATCCACTACCCCAATGTGGTCACCAGCATGGAATTTGAGCGGATCCTGTCGGCCTCCGGTCCTTTCGAAGGCCACCTGGTCCGTCCTTCAGACCATCAGGAACCGAAAAAGATCGCCTGGCTCCAGTGCGTCGGCTCCCGGGATATCCATCATTGCGATCACGGCTACTGCTCGGCGGTCTGCTGTATGTATGCCATCAAGGAGGCGGTCATCGCCAAGGAACACAGCCCTCAATCCCTGGATACGGCCATCTTCTTCATGGATATGCGCACCCACGGCAAGGAATTCGAAAAATATTATAATCGGGCTCAGGAAGAACGGGGGGTCCGCTTTGTCCGTTCCCGGATCCATTCCGTAGCCCCGGTGCCGGAAACCGACAATCTCCT
>JACQYK010000097.1:47770-48411 GCA_016208255.1 Deltaproteobacteria bacterium
CTCCAGTACGTCACTGAATCGGGGGATATCGTCGAAGAGGAATTCGATATGGTGGTCCTCTCGGTCGGACTGGAGACCTCGCCGGAGGTCATAGCCCTGGCCGAAAAGCTGGGGGTGCCCCTGGATCAAAACCGCTTTGCCAAGGTCAGCAGCTTTGCACCGGTGACCACGGAAACACCGGGGATCTTTGCTTGAGGGGCCTTTGATGGTCCCAAGGACATCCCCCAGGCGGTCATGGAGGCCTCGGCCGCGGCCTGTGCGGCTACCGAATTCTTAGCCGAGGCTCGGGGCCAGTTGGTCCGGCATCAGGACCTACCTCCCGAGACGGACGTCAGCGGACAGGAGTCCCGGGTGGGGGTCTTTGTCTGTAATTGCGGTATCAATATCGGCGGGGTGGCCGATGTACCGGCCGTCCGGGAATATGCTAAATCGTTGCCCCACGTGGTCCATGTGGAGGACAATCTCTTTACCTGTTCCCAGGATACGCAGGAGAAGATGAAGCAGCTCATAGATGAAAAAGGACTGAACAGGGTCGTCGTCGCCTCATGTTCCCCGAGGACCCATGAACCCCTGTTCAGGGCCACCATCAGAGATGCGGGGCTCAACAAGTATCTCTTCGAAATGGCCAACATCAGAGATCA
>JACQYK010000143.1 GCA_016208255.1 Deltaproteobacteria bacterium
AAGTCGCAATCCCTTCTTAAATCAGGTCGGTTGGTTCGGGGAAGAAGGGCGTATTCATGTATCCGGGGCCTCGGAGTCGCAATCCCTTCTTAAATCAGGTCGGTTGGTTCCGGTTACATCCAAAGTATGGGTTGAATCCCAGTCTGATGAGTCGCAATCCCTTCTTAAATCAGGTCGGTTGGTTCTACGAGACCAAAATTTGCATTTGTGGGGAAGATTTCTGGTCGCAATCCCTTCTTAAATCAGGTCGGTTGGTTCCGACGTATGGGGGAATGAAAAGGATGGATGGGAGGTCAAGTCGCAATCCCTTCTTAAATCAGGTCGGTTGGTTCTTGAGACTAAAAAGCTTGAAGAAAAGGGCGTTATTCAGTCGCAATCCCTTCTTAAATCAGGTCGGTTGGTTCCCAGAGAGCTTGGAGTGGTGAATATGGAGCCGTGCTCCGGGGTCGCAATCCCTTCTTAAATCAGGTCGGTTGGTTCGGGGGAAGCGGGCGAGTGTGATAGGTGTGATTTCCTTGGGTCGCAATCCCTTCTTAAATCAGGTCGGTTGGTTCTCGAATACCGTATCTATAATGATGGGCGGAATGTTGAAGCGTCGCAATCCCTTCTTAAATCAGGTCGGTTGGTTCCGCGGGTCCCCAATGTCCATGATTAACAGCTAAATGAAACCTCTTTTCCGCAGACCTTTCATTAAAAACACTTTTCAATTTATCATCACCTCCTTTTAAAAGTATATTTATCACGATAACCTACTGAAATTTCGTTGCATTCTTTCCTTGCGCAGACCACTTCAAGTTGACATTCAGCATTTTAAACAATATCAACCTGTTATTAATAATCCCGCTGCAAAGCAGCGGTCTGCGGAAATCCCAGCTTAAAGATGAAAATCATCAGTAGATGTAATATTCCTGATCGGGATCAACGAAGATCCCTTTACCAATGATCTCCACGGTCCCTGAACATTTTTCGCAGACCGGAAAATATTTAACCCCATCCTCCTCAGGAACGATAACTGCCTCCACCCGCCTCCGAAGTTCATTGAAAACACCACCCCGGGCGGACACCTCGAAGATCGATTTCTGAACCCGAGTGCCGTAGTCTTTCATGATTTTGGCAATTTTAGCCAGACGCCGGGGATCGGCGATGTCATAGGCAACGATCATGTTCATAACTCATCCCTATCAGACGATCAGGTAATCCAATTGGGTCACTTTCAATCCCTGCCCTGAGATAATCACCCGGTTGATACACCTCGAACAGATCCGGTAGATCCGAACTGAATCATTATCAAGATCAAGCTGATCTTTGCAGTAGAATCGGATCTGCCGGATGGCCTCTTCATCGATATCGCATTCGAAAACCGATTTCTGGGTACGGAGGCCGAATTCTTTAAGGAACTGGCGCATCGCGTTCAGGCGTTTCGGATCGGTAATATCGTAGGTGATGAGCGTGATCATTTCAACAATAGCGGCTGATAAACGGCCGCCTCCCCCTCAATGACCTTCCGATAGTGCGACGCCTGGAAGATGAGGGCGTCGGCATAGGTCAACTGGCGCTCGGCCGGCGGATAAAAAAACGAAGTCGTCAGCTTCTTCTCGAAGGCCTCGATGACCCGCTGGAATGCCTCCGGATGGAGCTTCACCGGATATTTCCCGGTGGGCGTCGATGCCTGCCGTGAACCTTCTTCTTCCATCCGCTGATCGGGCAAATCGAAGGATTCCGCGTCGTCGGCATTCCCGGAAATCCGCCCGATGGGGTCCTGGGTCACATCGGCGATCCGCTCTTCCTGTGTCTGGTGGAACTCCTCACTGGTATCCGGCTTCTCCACATAAAAATCCTCCCGTTTAAGGATCTTCAGATTGAAGAGCGACAGGGCCAGGGTGTCGGCGATGATCGTCCGAAACTCCTCCATAAGATCGAGGACAAGAGAGTAGCGGCCGTAATCGAGGGAGTGGAGGAAACCGGGATAGGGATCGAGACCGGCGACCCGGACGGCAGAGTAAACACGGTTCATCAGAAAGGTATAGAGAAGGGAAAGGATGGAGTTGACCGGGTCGGTCGGCGGGCGTCGGACCCTTCGGGTGAACCCCATATTCTCGATAAATCCTCGGGAGAAGGCCTCGAAGTAGAGGGCGGTGCCGCGCCCCTCATAGCCGCGGATGCTGTCCAGTTTATCAGCCCCCTGGAAAAGCTTCATCAGATCCTGGATCTCATGGGCCTTCCTCCCCGCCCAGGCATCGTCCCGTGTCCTCTTAATCCTCATGAGAATGGTCGCCATGTTGGCCAGCTTTCCCGAGACGATGGCACGGGCCAGGCGAAGGCCAAAATCCCGGTCTCCAAGAAGATCGTATTGCTTTTTGCGGAGAAAGACGTTACGGGCCTCCGGCGAGGCGATCCTGCCGAGATAACGGCCGTTCTGGGTGAGGAAGACCGTATCAATCTCGTAACGCATGAGTTGGGCCAGGGCGCGATGGGTAATTTCCACGTTGCCGAAGATAACGACCTGACTTAGTTTGTAAGTGAAAAGGGTGTTGTAAGTCGCGTCCCCCTTTTTTACCAGGAGATGTTTTCCTTCCCTGCTGATCCTCGCTCCCTGAGTTTTGATATAAACGACCATAGGCTGCCTCCTTTTGTTTCATTATTTTAAGAGACAGCCCCGGTCGTAGGCAAGGACTGCAAGGTTGCAATATTTAATTGTCAAAGAACAGGCAAGTCGGTTATCGAATTGAGGTTTTCGCCTTTAATATGGTCTTTTCAACATTATCAATGAGCTGACCTAATGATTGTAAAAAAATGGAGGCTGCTAGGGGCTCTTCCCTGCAACCGCCATGATTTAAATCATTTCTTTTATCAACAATTGAAAGAAATCGCTTTGGAATTTCAGGTTCGAATTGAAATATCTCCAGAAACCTATTTGTTATTTCTTTATGTTCAACCGCGGGTTCTTTCCATCTGTCCTCTGATATATTTCTACTAAAAATATTCATGGCCTGGCCGGCAACTTCCCTTATTACTTTTATGTAGGGGTCAAAACCAGCCAAGGTGATAGCATGTGTTATTAGAGATTCTTCCAATATAGTAAACCCCTGTTGAATCAGATTATGCTCTAGACACCATTTAGCCGCTTGAATCCCTTGCTGGAAATCGTCACCGTTAAAAAGAGAAACCCGATTGTCAATTTTTCTCAAAAGGGGCTTTAAAGGTTTGATTAAATCATTTCTTTCGCATTGTTTTAATAGTTTTCTCAATTGGTTTGAAAGACGGGCCGTATCGCGGCAGCGGCAGGTCGCCAAGGATTGGGTAAAAGCTTTCAATGTATCGGCAAGATTCTTAATGTCTCCGGCAAGTTCGTCTTTTCCCTCTGACTTCTTTAATAAAGGAGAAACCTCTTTTTTAGCAAGCGCATAAATAGGAATGGCATCTCCTGAACCCAGAAACCGATCAATGGCCAAAGACCAATCTAAAAGACTATCAAAGGGGGTTAAATCGAAGATAGGTACCCGCCTATCTTCGATGGGTTTCTTTTCCGCCTCCTTTAGGCTGCCCAAAATCTCAAAAGCACCATAATAAATACCCAGGATATTGATCCCCTTCATGACTTTGGCGTAATTCAGAACGACCATGGCCAGCATGGGAATCGACCGGAAGGAATGGGTAATGTCAAAGACAATCTGGTCGTTCGTTTGAAGGTTGTCAAAAAGAACTTGAAAGATCTCCCAAATTTCCGCCTCGGATTTTCCCTCGGGGATAAGCACATTTCGTATTGGAACTTCCAGGTTCAACTTTTTAAGGCTTTGGTCCAGTCCTTCCCGTTGCTGCCTTTCTCCATTTTTAGTATGACCGTTGTCCAACCAATTTTTTCCTTCCGCCTCCGTTGTAGTAAAAATCAGGATTCGATCATCAGAAGACCAATCCCGGCAATTCATGCTGACCGTTGCTTCCTGGACAAAACGAATTCCCTGAATTTCTTTCTCTTGAAAATAATAAGTGCAAGGCAGGTAATCGTTGGTTCCTAAAAAAGAAAGGTAAACCCTGGCCATTTTGGTCTCCTTCCGGTTATTCTACTCTCTTCCTTGCAGAAATCTTTCTTCCACTAAACCGACAAAGCTTTCAGCTTGGGGGAAAATTTCCTCTATGTCGGCCAGGGAGACCTCTGCCTCTTCCAGGTAATCTCCTTTTTGGCGCAAGATAAACGCCGTATGAAGAGCTTTTGAATATTCCGTGTCAATTAAACCGCTTTTTACAAATTCTCGGTCGAATAAGGATATTGCGCCATAATGTTTTGATGTACCCAACTGTTTTTCCTGCAAAAGGGCCAAAACGGCATAAAACATGGCATAGTACAGCCGATTCATCACGGAACGATTGCTCATCCCTTGATCCCAAAGAACTTTGGCTTCCTGGATGGACTCCCTTGCCTGTTTAATTCTATAGTCAATCAAAGCAAATCCTTCTTGTGTCATGCGGAAACCCCTTCTCGAAAAACATTTTTCAAAAAAACCGATTCTTTAATCGGCCCTTTCTTTATTTGCTCTTCGGTTAAAATCACCGGCATTATAATAATATCGGAGGGAAAACCAACATTCCAAGCACAATCTATAATATGTTTCTCAGTGGACCGATTGAGATCGTCAACAACAACCAATACATCCAGATCAGAGCTCTCATGGGCATCACCTCTTGCTCTGGATCCGAAAACTTTCAGTTCCTTAACGGGTACTTTTTGCTCGATAGCTTCTCTTAATTTTTTTATTATTTCCAATTCGAATGGGTTCATTTTCTCATCCTTTCATTTTGCTATCTTCCCTGGTTTTCATCGGTAAACGCTCATCGCAAACCTATTTGTATTTTACAACATTACTCTCCATATCTTCTAAAAATCTGATGCCCAAAAAGGTGGATCAATCGGACCGTTCCGTCAGGCAGAACTTCTTCTTCAGCCTCCCGTTGGGTGGTCGAGTAGACCGGAATCAGACCCTGGTTTAAAGCAAAACGAGCCAAAAGATAGCAGGCCCCGAAATCCCCCTGGATCAGGACATAGTCTCCTTCCGCGACCAGAGAGGCCGTCCAGGACCGGAACGGTCCCAAGTAATTCTGAAGGGCAGGCAGGATTGGTGGAATACTGCGCCAAAGTTCCTGTAACTGGGTCGGCAAAGGGGCACTTTTTGTTACGCCCAGTGACAGATGGGCATCCGCTTCATGTTCAGAGGAGAACTGATGATTAAAAATCAGAAAAAGGGTTGCCATCTTCTATAGGATTCCCCCAATAAATAATCCGGGCACTGGAACTACTTAAAAAGTATCCCCCAATAACCTCCCGCGATGCCGTACATGCCCCCACCATGCTGAATAACGGTATTAAAGAAATCTTCTCCGCCGACCCCCACTTTGACCTCATCCCCGGCATCCGAAGGTTAGCCCTGTCTAAAGGGTAGCATCAACAATCCAGGTAATTCCTCTGCTGAGAAAAACTCCGGATACCTACTCCCCGGCCTGAATGCAGATATTGTCATAGGAGGCCAGGAAAACGATCCGATCAGGTTTATGTTTCGCAATGCTTTTTTTGAGTGGTTCAGGCGATCCGCCTAGGGATATGATCATCAATGCAGACATATCATCATAGCTCCATAAATAAATTCATAAAGACGGTTCTACCCTACACCCGGACAACCGGTACAGAGAAGGCAAATCCATACTGGACAACCGAGGAGTCTGCGTATGCGACCCTTTTGACAAGCCTTCCATAAAATGGCTTCACTGGGAAAGTTCGGAAAACTGCGCCCGGTTTTAACATGATCAACGGCTTTTTAAACGGTTGTCCACAGTATGTCTTTTCCTCTCCCAGCTTTCCGTATTTGATCATAATTTTGTATGCACCATCAGTCGGATCACCTTGGGCGGGAACAAAGTGGGAAAGAGAGACAAATCCAGTTTCCTCCCTTTTTTGACCATCTTCTGAATTCTGGACATCAAACCCATCGAATGGTAAAAATCCTTCCAGTTTGAATACCCCTTTACCGATTGATTTCTTGGCTCCGTAACCTACCTTAGCAACTTGATCAAAGAGCTGATGGAAATCATCACCGAAACCATCACTCACTTTAGCGTAGATTTGCACCCGTCCTCTCGGTGCAAATTGCTTGCTTGGTCAATTCGAAGAGGTTCCCTTGCTCACCTGTGGTATTGGTTATACGGCTGATCTGATTATGAAGGGAAGTGTCAGATAAAAATCCTTCCTGATCATCGGAAAGATCCTGAGCCTCCCCTCGTTGAAATGACTGAAACTGAGAAAGGGTGAGGTACTCACGCTTTTTTATCTGCTTGAGTAAGGCATAACGCCGGCGATCAAGTTCTTCCTGGGTGGTTGCCTGGTAATGGTGAATAAGGGTAATTGGCTTCGGTAACAATCCGGCGGGGAAACCGTCAGAGATAATAAAGGGAGGCACTCCTGTACAAAATAAGTCGATGAGTCCATCAGCACCTCTAAAGTTTTTAAAGCCATCGTGCCGCTCCGCAGCCCAACAGAGATGGCCGAAAATAGTATCCGCATGCCATGGAGTAATGAAGCCGGAGGGAACGGCAAGGTTAATGAGATAGGTACGCATTACCCCTCCTTACAGCTTAAATGACTGACCATCAAGCGTTAACTCGACAAACTTCACTTGGCCACTCCCACGGCTGCCAAAACCCCCGAGATAGGTCATCTGAACATTCTTAAGACCATCCTTGACGAATTCAACCAGTTCGTTTTCATTGTCAGTATCGAAGAGCTGAAGGACGATCTCAAAATCAAATTTTGCTCCCGCCGGAACTCTCTCCTGGGATCTTGGATGCTCGGCTGTCCCTGTCTTGCGGTTAACGATGTTCTCCACCTTCTTCTCGATATAAGAGGTTCCCTTCTCTTCCATCATCGCCTTATATGCCTTTCGGGTTTCATTGGAAAAGCAGGCGTCTCGGACAAGTATCCGTGTAGAACCAAGGTTGTGATGAGTGTTCTTGTGAGCACCGAATACTTTACAGATTTCGCTTCGCGAACCAATGATTCACCGGGTGCCGAAGGCAGACAGGTTTTCAAAAATCAGCATCTCCCGATTTTTGAAAAACAAGAGTCTCTGTGCTCTCCATGTCCCTGTGGTGAAAAGAGCTTTAACAGGCTAAAGTGATTAAAAAAGTGTAACTTTTCCGGCTTGTCCAGGTTAGGTTATTCAAGCCTATTTTCGAACTAAAAGAGTGAAGTTGTTATTGAGGAGGTTTTTGTGCCTCTAATCGGCTTCTTCTATTCTTTTCCTGAAATAGTCGGGCATCGGTCCGGCCCACTCATACTGGAGGTCGCCGATGATTTTTTTCCCCTCCAGATCGGAGATCTCCTCCTCGGTCAAGCCTATCACTTGACGATAAACATAATCATTGTCTTCACCCAACCGGCAGGGCGGATGGGTGACCTGCAAGGGCGCCTCGGGAAAATCAAAAGGAAAAGCCGCGTAACGATAGGTGCCGATCTCGGCTCCGGTAATGGTCCGGAAGAAGTTTCTATAATTGAGCTGCGGGTCCATATGGGAGTCCCGGTAGTCTTCAACCGGACCGGCGGGCACCCCATGGTCCTGGAGCACGTAAAACAATTCGAAGTTGTCCCGTTTTCTGGTGAAGGCCATAATATGTTCATCGAATTCATCATGGTGCTTCCGCCGGTTTTCCTGATTGCTGAACATCGGGTTTTTGGTCCAGTCGGGATTGCCCATGACCCGGCAAAGACCCTCCCATTCCTCATCATTGGTAATGGTGATATTGATCCATCGTTCCCCCCCGTTCATGGCCGTCTCCTCGGTCGGTTCTGGACCCCGGCAGGGATAACAGCCCTGAACGGCCGTGGGATGGCGATTTCCCATCGTTTTCTGGTCCCTGCCGTTCCAGGCGGCGTCCAGATAAATTTCCGCGAAATGGTGGGCCATGGCCTGCATCTGGGCAAAATCGATCCACTGGCCCTTTCCGGTTTTTAAACGTTGAACCAGGGCCATAACCGCCCCGAAAACGGCCATGGGAGGGGAGGCGGAATCCATCGGATAGCGGAAAGTATTGTGAAAGGGGTGATCCTCATCGTCATAGCCCCTGATCCACTCCTCGCCGCTGATTGCCTGGTGCATAGCCCCAATACCGACATAATCCTTGTACGGTCCGCTCCGGCCCCAGGCCGGCATGTTGATGCAGATCAGACGGGGATTAATGGCCCTGAGCACCTCATGCCCCAGCCCCAGATTTTCCATGGCGGTGGCGCCGTTGTTTTCAACGAAGATATCACCGGTCTTGATCAGCCTCTTAAAAACCTCCTTGCCTTCGGGTTTATCGATATCAATGCAGCAACTGAGCCGGTTCCATAAGGCTCGGGTATAAAAGGCCTGCCGGTTCCAGGGCCTGGCCCCGGGATTGCCTTCCGGGTAGTACATCCCGGAATCCGGTCGATTAAGCTGGGACTCGGGGGTCCACATGATGAAGCCGCGGGAATAGTCCGGCTGATGGTGGGGGTTATCGACGTGAATCACTTCAGCGCCCAGGGCCCCGAAAAGCCAGGCGGTTGACGGACCGGCCCAAATAACTCCCATATCCACCACCCTGATCCCTTCCAGAGGCAGCCTTTGCCGGTCTGATATCCGAATAGCCGACGGACCGGTCTTTTCCGGGATGGGGGGTGTTTTAGGGGCCTCTTTTCCCAAATGATCAAGGATCTCCTGATTGTGCTGCCCCAGGAGAGGCGCCGGTCTCCTGACGCGCCAGGGGCTCGATTCGGCATGAAGCGGATCCCCCGGGTAGATCTGTTTTCCCGTCAGCGGATGATCCACTTCCACCCAGAAGCCCCGGGCCTTCATCTGCGGGTCGCTGATGAAATCCCTGGGGGTATTGATGGCCGTGACCCAAAACTTTACCGACTGGCAGGTCTCCATGATCTCCTGCTTGGTCCGTTCGGCGCACCATTCATACCAGGTCACGTCCACTACCGGTTTATTATTCTCGACGTCGAGGATGTCTTCCGGATACTCGAATTCTTCGAATTGGGGGAACAGTTCCAGAAAACGTTCCCAATGGGTTAAGCCGCTGTAAGCGCGGACATAGCCGTCCAGACAGGGATAAACACCGGTGGGGTGGATGGCGATGGCGAAATTCCTGGGATCGATCCGGCCCAAACCGATGGTGGTCAGGGCCATCCCGGAATAGGCAAAGGAGACCAGATTGGTCATCTTATGATTAGTGTCCGAAGCCAAAACCTGCTGCATGGAGATATCGAGATGCTGCCCCAGACCGGTGTTCAACCGAAACCAGTAGGCGGCTATGGTGGCTACGGCCGCCATATGACCCACCAGGTACTGGAGGCAGTTTCCCCCGAGCTTGAGCGGGTGACGCCCCGGCAGACCGCAGGAGTACATGTCCGCCCCCAGACCGCTCAAGACCAGTTCCGAGGCCTTGAAATCCCGGTAGGGACCGGTTTGACCGAAATTGGAGAGGCTGGTCATGATCAGCTTCGGGTTGATGGACCGGAGGACTTCATAGTCAAGCCCCAGCCTTTTCATGACTCCCGGGCTGAAGCTTTCCACCAGAATGTCCGTATCCCTGATCAGTGCTTTAAAGGCTTCCTGTCCGGGGGCCGACTTGAGATCCAGGGTCAGGCTCCGCTTATTAAGATTCAGATTGGAGAAGAGCAGGCTTTTTTCCGGATCGGGGTCATCATTTAGGAACGGCCCCAGGCTTCTGGCGGGATCCCCGGCTATGGGTCTCTCAATTTTAATAACCTCGGCACCGAAATCGGCAAAAAACTTGGTGCAGAAGGGTCCGGCGATAGACCAGGTCAGGTCCAGCACTTTAATATCCGAGAGTGTTTGGTCAGTCATTTCTTCCTCCCTAGGTTAAAGTCTCAGGCCAAAAAGCAGGGCACCCTTTAAACCTAAAAAATATAGACCGGTAAAAACTGGCCCTGATCTCTTTTCAGGAAAAAGGCCGGGGGGTGGGGAAAAAAACCAGCTAGTGTAGTGTAACCGTAATCACCTTACAATCTTGTCATTCCGGAATTGAGTCGTTCGGCTCATCGGCCCCTTTTGGGGGGCCTCTCAAAAGCTCGACAAAGTCGAGCGGGCCGAGCGGATCGAGCGGCCCGAACTTTAAGCAAAGACTCCCTTTGGGAGTCGGCCGGAATCAAGCATTTTCAACCTGGATTCCCTCTTTCGCGGGAATGACGGCTGAGGGACATTGTAAAGGGAATATAGAAACACTACACTAATTAGTTTTCATCCGGAAATACCGAACGTGAAAATATGTTTTCCAATTGTGCAGCGTCAGCAGAAAAAAAGTTAAAGTGGAAGTAATCAAAACCAAACCATCGAGTCGGAAATCGGATCTCCGTCTTTGGATAATATCTTGTTTTTTGTTGATAAAATTATAGGGCAGGAAAAAGACAGGGTCAAGGAGAAAAAAAGGGAGCGGGAACCGGTAGATGGTGTCTCAGGTCTATCGATCGGTAAAGAGGAAGAGCCGGCCCGGGAAAACCTGTTGCGGAACCGATCTTGCTTTTTCTCCTTGATCTCTATTGGGTCTTTTTCTATACCCAAATTTATGTCGGAAAACAACGATGCCGCCAAAGAGATCCGAAAAGGCGAGGAACTGGATTCCTCGAGACTGGAAGAATTCCTCAAGGATTCCCTTCCCCGGCTGGAAGGTAAGCTGACCCTCAGGCAATTCCCCGGGGGACATTCAAATCTTACCTATCTGCTGACTTTCAGCAACCGGGAAATGGTCTTAAGGCGGCCTCCCTTGGGAAGCAAGGTCAAGGGAGCCCACGATATGAAACGGGAATACACGGTGCTCCAGGCCCTCATTCCGGTATTTCCCTATGTCCCCCGACCGCTCATTTATACGGAAGACACCTCCATCATCGGTTGCCCCTTTTACGTCATGGAGCGCTTACGGGGCAAAATCATTCGCCAGCACCTGCCGGAGGGGGTCAGTCTATCGCCGGCTCAGGCAGGCCGCTTAGGTCGAAACATCATGAAGGTCCTGTCCCGGCTCCACACTTTGGATTACCAAAAAATCGGTCTGGAGGATTTCGGGAAACCCCGGGGCTATCTGGAGCGGCAGGTCCAGGGGTGGATCGGCCGCTATCGGAATGCCCGCACCCCGGATGTCCCGGATGGCGAGGATGTGATGGCCTGGCTGGAGGCCAACAAACCCCCTGATGTTGACCATCCGGCCATTGTACACGGTGACTGGAAACCGGACAATATCGTGCTGGATGAGGAAGATCCCACTGAAATCATCGGGGTTCTGGACTGGGAGATGGCCACGATTGGCGATCCCTTCATGGACGCCACCTACACCATGATCTATTTCAATGAAAAAGCCGAACAGGACGCCCTGGGAATCTCGGCCACTTTGCCGGCCGTCCTCAGAGCGTCCATCAGCCGGGAAGAGCTTCTCGAACATTACCGGCATTATTCCGGATTGACTGTTCCCAACCCGGACTTTTATTATATATTGAATATGTTCCGCCTGGCCGGACTGCTCCAACAGATTTACTACCGCTACTACCAGGGGGTGACCAAAGATCAGAGGTTTGAGATGTTTAAAACGACCTCTCATTTGCTGATCGGATCGGCCCAAAAGGTCATGGCCAGAACCGGTTAGCGATAACCGGGGAGTTTAGATTCTAAAATAAGTATCTCTTTAGTTTTCTGAAATTCAAATATTATTTTAGACAGGATTTACAGGATTACTTTGATTTTTGTGCCTTTCCGGAAGAAAAGCACAAACCGAATCGCCTGACGGACAGAGTCATCAGTTTCCGCTGGAAGCGGATTGAAGGTGCTCAGGGTCTTCCGGGGCCTGAGCAAAAACCTGTAAATCCGTTCGGTCGGCCCGCTCGGGCCGCTCGACTTTGTCGAGCTTTTGAAGAGGCATCCATCCGGATGCCGTATGCCGAGCTCCCCAAGAGGCATCCATTCGGATGCCGTATGCCGACTTCAAAAAAGGTTCCCTTTTGGGAACCGCTTAATCCTGTCTGATAATTATTTTTTAATAAAACTAAAGTGTTACAAAAAAAGGAGTATAAGTCAATGGATAAAAACGATGAAAGGATGCATCTCCCCGGAGAAGACAGGGACTGGAGCGAAAGCTATTATTTCAATTTTGTCGATCCGGATAAAAAAATAGGCCTGTTCACCCGTATGGGCTTCCGGATTAATGATGGCTGGGCCGACGGGCTCCATGTCCTGTTCCTGGTTTTCAGCCAATTTCGGACCTGAGCGGGCCTTCGGCGGCTCATGCTTCCGGCAATTCGACGGATCCATGAGGGGTTCGGGCTGGTTTCAGGAACAGGGGAAGAATCAGCCCTTAAGGGATATCATCGTCGAAAGCGAATACCGACGCGGTTCCATTCTCCACCAGGCCCTGCACTTGACCGGGACCACTGAGGACGGAAAGAGGCGAAGCGTCACCGGCCGGGTCCTGTCGGTTTGCCCTACCAAGATCGCCATGCCGGACGGGGCCACCTTCATCAATGAAGGACTCACCCGCTTCAGCCTGGAGGGACAAGAAGGCTACGGCATCGCCGAGTATTGGAACTCGGTGCACAAGTAAGCAGACCTTAAAGAAAACCTAAAAAATGGGCCGAAGCCAAGAATGGGGGGCCAGGTCCGTGCCGCCGGCCTGGAAGTGGCCATGGCATGGGCTCATTAAGACCATGCCGGACAGCTTCCTGCCGGTGGCGGGAGACGAACCTCGTCATCCAGCACCCTCACAACGAATGAGAACCAGGAGTATCCCTCTTCTCCACTGCCCGCTTATGGGCGGAATATTCCGGGTTGTCAATGGAGAGTCTCCCCAAAGCGCTGAGACGCAGGTGTTTAATGAGGTCTTTGTTGCGGTAGTCCATCTCTCCGCACCTAAGGAACTGTTAATTAATAAGATGTACAATTTGATTGTAACTTATGGATTAATACTATAATTCCATTCCCCATGAAAATTATGTGGTTTAAGCTTAATCTGTTTCATTTCTTGGTTCGACACCTTAACTTTGGTTGGGTATTTTCGTTTGTCGAGTTTGGCCTTCACCCGAAGACCTTGTTGGGTAGATGTGTTGCCAATCAGCTTAACAATTACTTCATGGCTAACCAAGGGTCTACCTCGCCAATTCATGCTGATATGCGAAAACAGTCTATGCTCAATTTTATTCCATTTGCTCGTCCCAGGAGGAAAATGACACGTTGTAATTCGGAAACCAGCTTCCGTTGCGAAAGATTGCAATTCTACCTTCCACAGGCGAACCCGGTATCCGTTACTTCCCCCGCCATCAGCGCAAATCATCAGTTCCTTAGCATCAGGATAAATTTCCTTCCCCATGCTCAACCACCAACGCCGGATACTGGCTACCGCAAAACTCGCAGTGTCATGATCACACCCAACATTCACCCAGCCTATATTTTTACCAATATCATAAATTCCATAGGGAATAACCTTCGGCGAGTCTTTGCCTGCAAAGTCATGGACCTTCACTTCCTCCGGTGCCCCTTTGGGTTGCCACTCTCGCCCCGAATTCTTAAAATTCCCCACCAATTCTTTTTTCTTGGTGTCCACCGATATTACCGGTTGTCCCCGCTTAAGAAGTTGTTTGACCTTCTCGTTTATATATTTAAATTGAGCATCACGATCCGGGTGTTTGCCACCCTCCAATGTCTTGGCATTGGCTTGCAAACTATAATCCAAATTATGAAGCAGATCAGCAATGGTAACATGACTTATTTGATATCCTTGACGAACCAATTCCTTCGAAAGCTGTCTGGTGCTCTTGCAGGTCCACCGCAAGGGGGATTCGGGATCACCTCGGGTAACTGGTTCGACCAACGATTCCAATTCTCTCAACAAATCAGGATGATATTGATCAACTTTTTTTCGACCTCCTCCGGGCAGGCGAACCATTTCCGATACTGGGGAATCCATTTTTATTTCCTCAAGGGCCTTATAAATGGTCACCCGAGAAACGCCCGTTGCTTGGGCTACTTTAGAAATGCCACCCCATCCAAGAGCTTTGGCTTCTGCCGCCAAAAACAATCTTCTTTGTTTCTCGTTGAGATGGGGTAAAACGGTTTTTAATTTGGAGGCAAGTTGTTGTTCTGTATGCATTCATAACGGATATCATGTTTATCCTATTTGTACAAGTTAATTATTAACGAATCCTAATTGTTGTTCTGTATGCATTCATAACGGATATCATGTTTATCCTATTTGTACAAGTTAATTATTAACGAATCCTAACAATACCGATTGGAAGCGACGACTCGACCCCTACTTTCGCCTTCGGGTCAATCAACGCCTTATAAACGTCGAACCAGTTCTGTCCCGGGGGCGAGGGGAATTCGTAATAGGTGGCATACTCTAATGGGCATCGCGCCCGGGTCTTGACGTGACTTGATTCCAGGAGAGGGCAGACCATCGTCGGTGTGCCTTTCCGGGGGAGTATCAGGATAAAGGGCCGCTCGTGGACATTGTGGGCGAAATTCGTCAGATAGTAGATATTGACCGGGTCAAAAGAAATATAATAATCGAGATCCCTTTCTTCCATAAGGGCCCGGACTTTGGCCAATCTTCCGGTCAGCTCTTCTGTCCCGGGTGGTGCGGTGATCGGTTCAGGTATTTCGGACATGGGCTATCTCCAGGGTTCGTCTTCTGATAAGATAAAAGCTACCCGCCTGCGCTCGGTTCTCCCTCCTGAATCTTCCAGGCTGGGAAACGACGGTTAAAAAGCGTCTGTGGATGCTTTATTTAAACCATAACCGAAATTTAAAATCAACCCCTGGTTTGGTATTGTCCTAGGACAATACCCCTGGTATTATTTTCAGATCTCTTCCTGCCCCAGTGAACTCTACCTGAACAGTTTTGAGGCAATTTTCGCCACATGCTCTCCCTGAAATCGAGCGGCGGCTAATTCATTGTCGCTCGGCAACCGTTCCCCTTGGCCGCCGGCAATGGTTGAAGCGCCATAAGGGCTGCCCCCGGTGATTTCGTCAATGCGCATCTGCCCCTGGAAGGTATAGGGCAATCCGACCAGGATCAGGCCCTGATGGAGCAGGGTAATATGAAAACTGAGAATGGTGGATTCCTGTCCGCCGTGCTGGGTGGCTGAACTGGTAAAAACACTGCCCACTTTTCCCACCAGAGCCCCCTTCTCCCAAAGCTGACCGGTTGCATCCAGAAATTGCCTCATCTGCCCGCACATATTGCCGAAGCGGGTTGGGGTTCCAAAGATAATGGCATCCGCTGCCGCTAAGTCTTCCACCCTGGCGATCGGGATGTGTGAAAAGGCCTTCTGAGCTTGTATGGCCCCCATCTTTTCCAAAATGTCTGGAGGCAGTGTTTCGGGAACACGTTTCATTTCTACGACAGTCCCGGCTACTTTTTTCGCTCCTTCACCGATGGCTTCCGCCATGCGATGGATATGCCCGTACATGGAATAGTAGACAATCAGCATTTTCATCGATAATCTCCTCTTTAATTCGAAAATAGAGTTCGGCGTCCAACGAACTCTGTTTCCATGTCCCGGCTTCTTTATAAGAAGCCTCCTTTTTAGGTCGGGCCGCTCGGACCGCTCGACTTCGTCGAGCTTTTGAAGAGGCTTCCAGCACCCGGGGCGATTCTTTGAATCCTTGCAGAAGCATTCGGTTAACTGGATCTAAGACCACTTTTTCCCGAGCGCTTCAAGACCAGCCCGCCCTAAATCTTCCGGGGTCATAACAATGTGAAATTGGACGTCGGCGTTGAACGACAGGAACCACGGTTCGGCAAACTTTGGCACTTCCGAAGGGTCATTGATGTTAATGATCATAATGGCCCCCCGCTGGCCTTCATATTCGGTAAAATAAACAGCTTCCGCCTTTATCTCCTCGAGAATTTGTTTTATTTTCCCCTCTGCGCTGCCGTCTCGAACAGCATCATTGAACTCCTGGTGGGGGATCATCACCTGTAAAAGCATTCGCATGGTAACCTCCTCCTATTTTAGATATGTTTGAATCGTTTCATTTTATTTAAAGGATCGGCCCTGGTAAATAAAGCAAACAGCCTATTTTTTGGATAAAAACTCTGTATTTTATTTCGATCCGGCTGGCAAGGGAATCAGAGCAGCCTGATTTTCTTTTTGACGAAGTCCCCGGGAAAAGTTATTATAAAAGTTTAAAAGCAAACGCCTGGTTTTCTCTGATCAGGGGAAGTTATGGTCACCAGGGAACAAACCCTTAACCGCCCCGGCCCTTTTCGTTGGGCCGGGTTGCCATTAAGAAAAATGCCGGAATTTGACCTGAGAGAACAGGATCAGCCATCCGTATGAAAATAGAATCCACCCGGTACAAAAAAAAACACCCTGGGCCCGGAGGCCAAAAAAATTGGGCAGCGGAAGCGTCAGCCGGGCGGGGGCCGGGGCGATTCGTATCGGCAGCGCCATGGGGGCCGCGATCAAGAATCACCGGGTCCTGGGACCGGCGGAAGCCAAAATAATGCTTTTTCTGAGCATCACTTTTTTGGTCCTGTCGGCCGTCGCCGTAATCTGGCCAAGACTGATCAGCCTGCCGGCCGCGGTTTTAGGTACCTGGCTGGCCATTTCTCTTGGGATCAGGGCCTATAAACAATATAAAAAGTACGCCCAGGACAAGGCGGACCTTCCGGACCAGGAATGACGTCTGACGGCTGGCGCCCCTTGAGGCGGTCCGGCCGGATAAGCCGTCGGCCGAGATAAACCGTCATGCCCCGCCAGGGGCGTGACACTACCAGACGGTCAGCTTAGCTGACCTAACAGGAGGCCTCCAAGGAGGCCGGGACATGAAAATAGAACTCGTTGGGAGATGAACTCTATTTTCGTATTAAAAAAGGAGATCGATACTTTTGAAAGTTGTCCCGAACAAGCCTACCACCCGCCGTTTTTTCTCAATAAGAGGCAAGGCAGCCCGCCTGCGCGCCAAGGGTAGCCCCCCGGCGCCGGAAGAGGCCTCGTTCAGAATAGTAACCTACAATATTCACAAGGGCCGCGGCCTTGACGGACGGGTCAGACCGCAAAGGATTATGGAAGTCCTCCGCGAGGTCAAGGCCGATATTATCGCGCTGCAGGAGGTTTTGAATATAGAGAACCGGCGGAGAGACGAGAACCAGATCCGTTTCCTGGCCGAAGAGCTGGGCCTTCATTATGCTTTCGGAGAAAACAGCCGGCTTCCTTTAATCATGAAGGAGAACTACGACCTGAGCCACGGAGGACGTGAAGAACGCGGATGCCTGCAGGCCGATATCCTGCTTCCCCACTCCCGGGTTCTTCATATTTACAATGTCCATCTCGGCACGGCCTACCTTGAACGCCGTCATCAGGGGCGCAGGATGATGGAGTCCGATATACTGACCTGTCCGGAGGACACCGGTCCCCGCATTTTACTGGGAGATTTTAACGAATGGATTCCCGGGCTTTCTTCGCGGCTATTCCGGGAACATTTCGGAAGCGTCGACCTCCGAACCATTCTCGGCCGTCGGAGGACCTATCCCGGGGCCTTCCCCTTTCTCTATCTTGACCACATCTACTTCGACGACTCGCTGGAACTGAGGCGAGCGGCGGTTTACCGGACCAGAAAGACACTCCTGGCCTCGGACCACCTCCCTTTAGTGGCCGATTTTCATCTCCGGGGCGAATGAGAGAATAAACAGGTTTGGTTAGGTTTACTTGGTCAAAAAAACCCTTTTTCGAAAAATGAACGGTCAAAGCTACTTACAAACAGGGCAGACCACCTGCCATGATATCTTGGGTCGAAGGATCCCCTGCTCCGGCACAGGACAGGATGGAGAGTTTTTCCAGGGCAAACCCTGGCCTCAACCTCGTTTTTTAACGGTCGGGGAGAGTGTAATAGACCGCCTGACCAATCTCGCCTGGCTTAGAACGGCCGATCTGACCAAAGAACCGGTCACCTGGGATCAGGCCATTAAGTCTCTGGAAGGATTAAATCAGGACCGGAAGAAAATACCATGGCGGCTGCCTAATATCAATGAACTGGAATCTCTGGTTGACGCCGGCCGGCATAGCCCCGCCTTACCCCAAGGACATCCTTTTCTGGAGGTGCGCGAAGAATATTGGTCATCGACCACCAGTATGTTTGAACCGGATTGGGGTCATTTCTATCCCGGACGCCCCTTGAGCCGTCTCAACGCATTACGGCTGACGACAAAGAGCTGCCAATCCTGTCTATTTTAATCTTTGCGCTCTTTAAAACGAGAGGCCACCTTATTATAGGCCTTTTCCACTTCCTGAACCGCGCTATCCATGTCGGATTTCACTTTTTCCCACTTATCGGCCGCCGCGCGCTTGACTTCACCCCATTTCTTTTTCGCCGCCTCCTGTTTCTGGCGCAGCTCAGCCATATCCTTGTTAAACTCCTTTTTGGCTTCCTCTTTTATCCCGGCTGCCTTCCCTTTCAGCTCGTCGATCTTCTTGTCCAAGGCCTTCATTTTTTCTTGCATTTCTTTCTTGTAGCCCTCACTTTCTTTCTTTTGCGTTTCACTCCAGACGCTAAGAAAACCTCCCAGAACAAAAGCGATGGTGATGACCGAAATTAACCCTATCCGGCGGACTTTCATGTTGTTACCTCCTTTTTTAAATATTGTCCAAAGCATTGATGCAATTTTTTCGATACCTTTGTTTCCTCCTCCGTGCCAAGGCCGTTCATTGTTCCGTGAGGTCAGGTTAGCCGCATTGGGACAGACCGGAGCGCACAGCGAGAAGAAACCTTTTATTTTGGACTCACTTTCGCGGTGGCCTCGTTAGCGGACCCATGAAGATTGCAGCTCGCTTTGGCCTTGATATTCAAGACCCCGTCCACCTTGACCTTGACTTCCCTGGTAAAGATTTCTCCTTCCGGCCGATTGCTTCTGCTGAAATCCCACCGAGCCGTTTCTTTTCCGTTCACCTGAACCCACAGCCATTCGGTGTAGTGAAAGAAATTGTTGGCACTATGGGTCACCGTCATCTTGATGGTGATTTCAGAGCCTTGGTCAACACTCGCCGGAACCTCGATTTTGGTCTCTGACTTGGTTGCCCAAGCCGTCCCCCTGGTCATGAGCAACCCGCCGACTGAAGCAGCCGATCCTAGGATGAAAGTTCTCCTGTTCATCATACTCCTCATCGTAATCTCCTTCGGAGAAAATATTTTGCGTTTTGGGGATCAAATTTTAATCCTCCCGGAGGCGCCCACCTCCGGGAGAAAAAAGACAGGCTTTTACCATAAATAAAAGGTGAAGCCGGCACTGATGATATAACCATTCGTTTTCAGATCTTTTACTTTTTGATCACTAAAATTCAGGAAATAATAACGCAGATCAGCGTTAAAAACTACCTGGGGGGACAACGGTATATCCAAACCGCCCCCCAGGTGAGCGCCGAAATCATTGGTCCAGTTTGTTCCCGAATTATCCTCTACTTTGGAATAATACCAGCCGACCCCACCCAGAAGATAGGGGGAAACCGGCGCCCCGGGGATAAGGTAGAACAGGGCGGAAACCAAAACCGGGTAACTGGTGATCTTTTTGTTGTCCGGAAAGGTCTGTTCCGGGTGGTAATCCACCAGTCCTTCAATGGCCAGGGCCGGAAAGACCTTCCAGCGGACCTGGAGTCCGCCGTAAAGCTTTCCCTCATCGGCATCCTCGGCTTTGTACCATCCCCCTCGAATCCCCAGGCCGAACTTTCCTCCCTCATCGGTATGGCCGACTACCGGATACAAAAACAACCCCAAAAATAAAAACATCAAAATAACTATCTTTTTTTTCATCTTTTTCTCCTTCCTTAATAAGGATTCTCATTTCCTTGCCTTCTTTTTTGATGAATAAAAATTATTTTAGACAATTATCCCTTCCTACCTGTCTTAGGTAAATACAATTAAAACTGTATTTTTAGAAGAGAAGACCTGTAGTTCACCCTGAGCATGAACTTAGCTTTTAGACCGGGATAGGGCAATGAGCTCCCCTTTGGACAGTTCCGGCTTCCGGTCGATCGGCCATGCCGATCTCTTGGGGAGACTCCCAAAGGGAGTCGGACAGGTTTTGTTCACTTCTCTGTAAGAATATACCTTGTTTTTTTCCTCCAAATACTCGATTGCCGGTATTTCCTTATTGATCCGTATTAAGCTAAATTTATTTTTAGGTTTTCTATTACCAACTGGTTTCCACTATTTCCTTGGGATTTGTTTAGACCGGATATTATTAAGAGAAAGGTCCATGAGGTTAAAAAATTTCAAGTGACCTATAGCCACCTGCAACCTGCTTCCGAACCCTTCACTTCCGCCGAGAAGCTCAATCGCCTGAGGGAAGTGGTGGGTCCGGAAGATATCCTGGCCATTCTAATCAATGCCGACCCTGACGCCATGGCCAGTGCCATCGCCTTGAAGAGATTATTTTGGCGCAAAATTAAAAAGGTTTTGATTTATCATGTCAATTCCATTCAACGAGCCGACAACTTGACTTTCATCAAGCTCTTGAGGATTAAGCAGCGCCATATCCGGTCAATAAACCCAAGCCATATTACCAAATGGGCTATTCTGGATTCTCAGCCCCATCACCATGAAGCCTTGATGAAGCTGCCGGTTGATATCATCATCGATCATCATCCGCCGGACCAGGCCTCTAAGGCCGCTTATGTGGACATAAGAGAGAATTACGGGTCCAATTCAACCATCATGACCGAGTACCTCCTGGCAGCCAGAATCAGGCCTTCCCAGAGGCTGGCCACGGCGCTCTTTTATGGGATCATGACCGACACCGATAACTTTGTACGGGCTTCCGTATTCAACGATGTCAACGCTTTCCGTTATCTCTATCAGTACACTAATATGAACATTGTAAAAAAGATCGAATTTTCCGAAATGACCAAAAAGACCTTGGCCAGCTACAAAATCGCCATGGAGAGATTAATTTTTTTTAAGGACATGGCTTTTGTCCATATGGATGAGGTGGAGAGCCCCGATATTTTGGTGGTTATAGCCGATTTTTTTCTAAGACTTGCCGAAACGACCTGGAGCATTGTTTCTGGGACCCATAAAGACAAACTGATCATCATCCTGAGAAATGGAGGTTTTTGGGGTGACGCCGGGAAAACGGCCCAGAGGCTTTTCGGAGAATGGGGAGCCTCGGCCGGAGGGCACAAGGATTCGGCCAGGGCTGAAATACCTATGGCCAATCTGCTGAAAGAAATGAAAAGCGAATTCAATCCCGGCCAGTTTGTTTTAAATACCCTAAAGGCGTCCAGATAAGCACTTCACTTTCCCTAATAAGCGCCTCGCCTAAAACTGAAAGCAAATAGAAAAGGAATAAAATAAGCTATGAATGCGACAGAAGCCTGGCCCGGCCGAGCGTACCCGCGGATATTCGGGATATTACCTGGTTTCGGCCGGACGGTGGGGAAATGTCCGATGCCGACTGGGATCAATCTTTTGTGCGGACCCTGGGAGTGCGGCTGTCGGGCGAGGCCATGGGAGAGGTTGATGATCAGGGACTGAACATTGTCGACGATACTTTCACCCTGCTCCTTAACGGCCATCATGGGGCGTTGAATTTCCGGCTGCCGGGGGGCGCACTTTCCTGGGAACTGGTTCTCTATACGGCGAATCCCGATCTGGCAGAGACCGAGGTCAAGGTCGGACCGAAATCTGAATTCAGACTCGAAGGCCGCTCCTTGGCGCTCTTTCGGTCCGAGCGGAGGAAAGATCACTGAAACAATATGGGGATACCTTCTGAGGGGCCGCCCTCGGGGGGATGAGAGCAAAAGGGAGGTAAGACATGTCGGCGTATCATTTGGGCAAAGGAATGGTCAAGGGTCTCTTTTGGGGAGGCTTAATTGGGATAATTACCGGCATCCTCTATACCACGAAAAGGGAAAGAAGGACATGAAAGGACATCGGTAAATCGGTGGATGAGTGGTAAGACCAAACCAAGGAGGAGATGGGGCAGGCGAAGAGAAAAATGGAGAAACTGATGAACCGTGAGAAGGATTCATGCGCAGGAGAGAATGAATCCTAAACAATGTCGGGCCCTCTCAAAGGGCGCGCGCCCTGGCAGGCGGAAAGGGGAGTTCAATGCTTTGGACCATATTTGTGATTCTCTTAATTATGTGGCTTTTGGGATTAATCAGCGGTTACACGATTGGCGGGTTCGTTCATATCCTGCTGGTCATCGCCATCGTTGTTGTGCTGATCCGAATCATTCAGGGGCGAAGACCCTTATAATCCTCTGGACCCTATCGGCGAAAGGCTGACGGTTTTTTCAACAGGGAGACCCTATTGAGAAAAGATACAGAAATACGGCACGCTATACTCGCCTTTTTGGGTTCCCTGTGCCTGCTTTTTATGGGAGGATGCGCCGCTTTGCTTCCCGACGTCACCGCGCTCACCGAAAATACCGTCCCCTCCCCTCCTGGAATAGTCGGACCGGAGGGGAAGCTCACCGAAATGCAGGCGCGGGCCGTGCTTTCCAGGGAACAGCAGGGGGTAAACGCCGAAGAGCTGATAATGAAGACGGTCGCCCTCATGGAATCGGTCGGCGGTCACTCGCTGACGGCAGGGAACAAGATCACTCTCCTCATCGACGGGCCGGCCACCTACGAGGCCATGTTCAGAACCATCGAAAGCGCCAAGGATCATATCAATTTCGAGACTTACATTTTCAGCGACGACGAGGTCGGTCGGAAATTTGCCGACCTGATGATCAGGAAACAGGCGGAGGGGGTGCAGGTCAACCTCCTCTATGACGCAGTGGGTTCGATCAGCACACCGGACGCCTTCTTTCAGCGCCTGGGCGATGCCGGCCTGAATGTTCTTGAGTTCAATCCCGTAAACCCCTTAAAGATACGGAAGAAGCTTCTCACCATCCAGCGCGACCATCGCAAGGTGGTGGTCATCGATGGGAAGATCGCCTTTACGGGGGGTGTGAATATCAGCAGTGTCTATTACGGCAGTTCCTCCTCCATGAGCCGCCAGCCGGGCGGTTCCAAGGAAAGCTGGCGGGACACTCATATGAAGATCGAAGGACCTGCCGTAGCTGAACTGCAGAGGTCTTTTATTCAAACCTGGGATCACCAAAAAGGCCCACCCCTGGCCGACAGAAACTATTTCCCCAAACTGGAGGCCCGGGGAAAAGCTTTGGCCCAGGTAATACCGAGCTTGCCGGGAGAGACCAATCGCCTTACCTACGTCATGTATGTGGCCGCTATCAAAAACGCCCGGAATTCAATCCGTCTCACAACCCCCTATTTTGTCCCGGACCGTCAGATGAGAAAAGCCATCATTGAAGCGGCAAAACGCGGAGTCGAGGTAAGGATCGTCCTTCCCGGCTCCAGCGATTCAAATCTTATCATCAATGCCGGCCGCTCCTTTTACAGCGATCTTCTTCAATCGGGGGTAAGGCTTTACGAGTTCCGCGACCGGATGGTTCATGCCAAGACCGCGGTCATCGACGGGGTATGGTCCACGGTAGGATCCACCAACCTGGACCTGCAGAGCTTCCTTCATAACAACGAAATCAATGTCATCGTGATCGGAAAGGACTTCGCCGGCAAGATGGAAGAAATGTTCGCGCAGGACGTAGCGGCTTCGGACGAGGTAACCGACCAGAAATGGTCACAAAGACCGGGTCTGAACAGGATCAAGGAGTTTTTGGCCCGCCTTCTTGCCCCCTGGCTTTAGGGTCGAGAGGGCCTGTCCGATTAGGCTCATTTTTTTAAATTATATCCTTGAATTCACTCTCAGCCGTGTTGCCGAGAGGATCCGAATACCCGTAGATGCCGTCAGAACGCGGACATCCCCTCAGCTGCCCATTCCCGGTTGTTTTTTTTTGAGTGGACCCCAAGCGACCAAGACAACGATTTCGT
>JACQYK010000144.1 GCA_016208255.1 Deltaproteobacteria bacterium
GGATAATAATCGGCTTTGGCCACCCCTATTTGAGCGCATTGAGCCGCGGCCTGCCATTCGACCCTTCGAATATCCGGCCGACGACGGAGCAGGTCATTGGGTATGCCGACGACGATCTCCGGAGGAGAAACCGGGATATCTCCAGGACCGGCCAAGAATTCCGAAAGATCGCCCGGCGGCAGGCCTAATAACAAGCTAAGGGCATTTCTGGCCTGTTGCCATTGGGTCTTGAGGACCGGGATGATGGCCAGCGTGTTATTGAGTATGGTCTTGGCCTGCTCTACATCCAACTGGGAGACTTTACCGTATTGAAAGCGGGCCTCGGCAATTTTCAGACTCTCCTTTTGAATTTCCACATTTTGGACGGCAAGGCCCAGGCGTTTCTCCAGGGTCCTGATTAGTATATAGGCATTGGCCACATCGGCGGTGAGACTGACCAGGACATCCTCATAATCGGCCACTTCAGCCCATAATCCGGCATCGGCGGATTCAATGGCCCGCCTGAATTTTCCCCAAAAATCGATTTCCCAACCGGCCAGCAACCCGACCTCGATCTGCCGGTAACTGAAATTGTTGGAAAAGGCCGCTGTGGGGGCCCCGTCACTCACCCGGTTGTATTGAAAAGAGCCGAAAGCCTGTTGGTTCTGGGGATAAAGACCTCCGACCGCGATGGCGAGCCGGGCCCGGGCTTCCAGCACCCTCAGGCCGGCCATCCTTAAGGAGAGGTTCTCCTGAAAAGCCCGGTCCACCAGCCGGTCCAGGACCGGATCATTAAAGGACTGCCACCAGTTCCTGATTATTTCCGGTTTGGTTTTCAGATGGGGATCGCCCCCTTCCAGCCAGTTCGCTGAAACGCGGGCCGTTGGCGGACTAAAGTTCGGCCCTATCCGGGCGCAACTGGTCAGGAAAAGAATAAAAACCAGCACCAAGGACCATCGTCCGAAGCGATGGATCATAATACCCCCCAAAATTCAAACCAGGCCTTTTATACACTTATTTTATTCGGGGTGAATAGGGATTGGGAATAGAGGGAAAAGGGTATTTTTACGGGGAAAAGACAGTATTTAAAAAGGGTCGAGGATTCAAGGAGCCAAGGTTATAAGGTTTCAGCCGATAGGCTATTTGAACTTGGCCAGTTCAGCGGCCACATCTTTCATGCGTTCCGGGATTTCAATCTTCTGGGGGCATTTATCCAGACATTCACCGCATTCTATGCAGAATTCCGCCGCCTCTTGATCGGGAACCAGGCGTTTGTGGTAGAGTTGGATAAAACCATCCTTGAAATTCTGCTGCGACCCATAAATCCGGATATAGTTCAGCAGCAGCAAATTGGTGGGGATATCCACCTGGCTGGAACAGGGCATACAGTAACCGCAGCCGGTGCAGTAGAGATCTTCAAGACCTTTGATCTGATCCAGCATGGCCTTTATATCTTCCATTTCGATCGGAGACAAAAGCTGGTCATGATCGGCAATCCTGACGTTTTCCTCGACCATTTCCCTGGTGTTCATGCCGGACAGGGCAGCCCCCACCTTGGGATTGGCAAAAACAAATCTTAAGCAAAGGTCGGCCAGACTTCTTCCCTCCCTGGGTTTGAGCTGACTTAAGAAGGTGATTCTGCCTCCACCTACCGGCCCCATGACGGCCACCCCCATTCCTTTTTCCGCAGCCCTGGCGATGGCGGCTTCATTGTAGCGGTGCAGGAGATTATACTGAACCAGCATGGATTCAAATTCGCCCGTATCGATGATTTTCATGATATTGGCCGGGGTGTCGTGGCATGAAAAGCTGAGGTGGCGGATCAATCCTTCTTCTTTGGCCTTTCTCAGGTCGTCCATATAGCCTTTGGGTTCGGCCTTATACTGATAAACGTTCCAATTCAACCCGTGGATGTGATAGAAATCGATATAGTCGGTCTTGAGTTTTTTAAGCTGAATATCCAGTCTTTTTCGATATTCCGCAGGCTCTGTATTCATAGGGTTTTTGGTGGAGACGTAAAGCTTGCTCCGGTCCCTTCCGGCAATGGCTTCCCCGACAGCCCTCTCGCTGGTTTGATTCAGATAAGCCCAGGCCGTGTCGATATAATTGATGCCTGAATCCAGTCCTTACTGAATCAGGGGAAGGCTTTTATCCAGATCCACCTGCTGGTTTTCACCTTCACCCACCATGGGCAGCCGCATGGCCCCGAAACCCAGGATGGAAACTGTTGCGCCGGTATTTCCAAATTTACGGTATTTCATTTTTTACTCCTTTTTTCTTTTTCGGTGTTAAGGTGCTAGACCTCGTCCGGGAGTTCCACCCGGAAGAGAAGCCCCTATTGGGGCATTTAATAATACGTCAGAAGCCCATTTCTGTCATTCCGGGCTTGAGTCGTTCGCCTCATCGGCTCCCTTTTGGGAGCCTATTCAAAAGCTCGACATACAGGCTCCCGGACGGGAGCCTTTTCGAAAGCTCGACGAAGTCGAGCGGATCGAGCGGGCCGAGCGGATCGAGCGGCCCGAACTTTAAGCAAAGACTCCCTTTGGGAGTCGGCCGGAATCCAGGAAGTTAAATTCCACCATGCGAGACTGGACCCCGGCTTTCGCCGGGGTGACGGGCAGGAGGATTTGTTCTCCACAGAAAGATCGACCAGACTTTGTCGATGTTAATTCACTAAGCGCATAAAAGGAAAAGCCTATAGACGGATTGATAGTTAATGCATCCTTTAAAGAAAGGAACACCCCTTTTTGATAAGCATCTATTATACACTAATAGTTTCTTTCATATAAAATAATCGTTTGATTATTTCTTGATTCCAACCCCTTGGACACCCCTTGTGATTTTGAAACCATTAAGGTATGTTAAAAATCATGGATCTAAAAATAGAGACTTCCAAATCGATAAGACCGGCTTCAACGGTTGTTCTTGTTCGGGAGCAGGATCAGGGACTCCAGGTCTACCTGCTCAAACGAAGCAGCGGGAGCGGATTTTTCCCGGGCAGCTATGTTTTTCCCGGGGGGGCCCTGAATCCCGACGAAGGAGAAGTTGATTTCTGGCAGCAACACCTTGATCTGCGGCCCAAAGATCTTTTAGGGGTTTTTGGCTCGGGGCTGGATAGAGCGGCCCTCATCGCCTTTGGGGTGGCGGCCATACGGGAGACTTTTGAAGAAGCCGGGGTTTTTTTGGCCCGGAAAAAGAAGGAGAGCCCTGATTCTTTTAGAGGGATCGGTGAACGACCTCCCACCGGTAAACTCGATGAGGGATGGCTTCGACGGAAGGTCTTGGATGAAGGCTGGATGCTTTCCTTTTCGAATCTTTTCCCCTGGTCCCATTGGATTACTCCGGCGGTTATGCCTAAACGGTTTGATACCCGTTTCTTTATAGCCCTTATGCCGGAGGGACAGGAATGCCTTCCGGATGATCGGGAAACCGTTCATGGCCTCTGGGTCAGTCCGGAAAAAGGCCTTCAGGAAAACAGTCAAGGCCGGATTCCTCTCAGCCCCCCAACCCTGATCACCCTCCACGAGTTATTAAAGTTTGGAACCTTGCCCAGTCTCAGGCAAGAGATTCACTCCCGATCCTGGGGTGACCCGCGTCAGCCGATCCAGATCATATTCGATCAGGGGGTGGTCATTGTCCAACCCTGGGACCCCTATTACGGGAATCCGGTTAAAATCGATCCCGAGGGCTTAAAAGAGAAGATAATCCCGGTGGGAGAATCCTTTTCCCGCCTCTGGCTGGATCAGGGGATTTGGCGGCCCGTCGGAATTTGAACCTTATCCCCTCGTTCCAATACGTAAATAAAATGCCTGAAGAAAAGATGAAAAAATAAAAATGCCTATTCCAGGGGGAAAACCTCCTTATAATAAAGGAATCTTTTATGGCTGGTGGATGGCCCTGTCCTGTGCCATCATGAATTTCTTTATCGGCGGTTCATTTTTTTATGGTTTTACGGTCTTCTTCAACCCCATCCGGCAGACCTTCGGTTGGACCGCGGCCCAGACCTCCATTGCCTTTACCTTTCAGAGACTGGAATCGGGGATTGCCGGCCCCATCGTCGGTTTTCTGGTGGACAGAGTGGGGCCAAGAAAATTAATGGTGGCCGGCTGGATCACAGTCGGGGTCTCTTTTTTCTGGATGAGCCGGATCAACTCCCTTTGGGGATTTTACGGTTCTTTCTTTCTGATTGCGGTCGGTTTCAGTTTCGGTTCTTTTGTGGTGATGAACGCCGCCATAGCCAACTGGTTCACCAGGAAGAGAAGCCGGGCCTTGACCATCGTCTATGCCGGTTTCGGTTTAAGCGGCTTGCTGGTTCCCCTGTTATCCTTGGCCGTTACTCGGTTAGGCTGGAGAGAGACGTTAACCATTGTGGCCTTGGTTTCCTGGCTGATCGGTCTACCTCTTAGCCTGCTGATGAGACATAAGCCCGACCCTTACGGCTATTTCCCGGACGGTGAGACTGTAGCCCCGGCCGGTTTGACACCCGACCTCCCGAAGGAAGAGCTTATTCTCAATGGACCATCGCTTTCCGCTGATGGACTTACCGCCGGAGAGGCGGTCAAGACCCGGGCTTTCTGGCTTCTGTCAACGGTCTTTTTCTTTCAGCAGATAGGAACCACGGCCATTATCATTCATATAGTGCCTTATCTGGAGAGTATCCATATTCCTTCAACCCTGGCCGCGATGGCCGTGACCGGTTTGACCCTTTGCAGTTTAGTTGGGCGAGTGTTTTTTGGTTTACTGGGAGATTTTAGAGATAAAAGAGTCCTCATCACTATTACCGTGGTTCTTCAGGTCATCGGAATGTTTATCCTGTCGGCTATTCATGCAGAAAATACCTGGCTGGTGGGGGTGTTTCTGTTTGTTTACGGTCTGGGTTATGGGGGGCCTATCCCCCTGAGACCGGCCCTGCAGGCGGATTATTTTGGAACCAAGGGATTTGGTACCATTTTGGGTCTCATGTCCCTGGTGACCATGGTGGCCGGGCTGGTCAGTCCCGTAGTGGCCGGAATGATATTCGATTCCACCGGAAGCTACAAGACGGCCTGGGATATCTTTGCCCTGATTACCCTCCCGGCGGTTCCGCTGATGCTGCTGGCCAAGCCGCCGAAGATAGTTGATACAAAACCGGACTGATGGTTTCCCAACCGGACCCGGACCGGAAAGCTTTCTTTTTTCCTTTCGGTAAGGCAGGTTTTCCTACCAGGGATCAACGTAAGCATGGCCTTCCCCTCGGATTCGTTCAGCCGGCACTGAACGCAGGCCCTCCATAATCCACTTACGGGTATCCGCCGGGTCAATGACCGAGTCGATTTCCAGGTAGGAGGCCACATTGATGGCTTTTCCCCTTTCATAGGCTTGGGCGACCAATTTATTATAGAAGGCCTCCCGCTCCATCGCATTTTCAATGGCCTCCAGTTCTTTCCTGAAGCCGGCCTTGACCGCCCCCTCCAGACCCATTCCTCCGAATTCTCCTGTCGGCCAGGAGGCCGTGAAGAAAGCTTCATGGAAGCCGCCCTTGCTCATGGCCATGACCCCGAGACCATAGGCTCTTCGCAAGATAACCGTAAAATAAGGTACGGTTATATGAGCGCCGACCACAAACATTCGGCAAACATGGCGGACCTGGGCGCGTTTCTCGATCTCCGGCCCCACCATAAATCCCGGGGTGTCGCACAGAGAGACCATCGGAAGACCATGGGCATCGCAAAGCTGCATCAGGCGTGCCGCTTTGTCCGCATCCTCCGCTTCAATAGCCCCGGCGGTATGCAGGCAGTTGTTGGCGATAAGACCGAAAGGTCTGCCTTCGATGCGGATCAAGCCGGTAATCATGCCGGGGCCGAATTGAGGGCGCAGTTCCAGAAAAGTGCCCTTGTCGGCCAACGTTTTAATCACCCTTCGCACATCATAAACCCGGCGCCGGTTCTCCGGGATCAAATCGCGAAGAATACGCTGGTCGGCAGCCTCCCATTCAGAAATCGTTCCCTGAAAGTAGCCAAGATATTGTTTGGCCACAGCGACCATCTCCATATCATCCGCCACGGCAATGTCGACGACACCGTTTTTGGTCTGCACATTCATGGGGCCGACCTCCTCCGGTTTGAAGACACCCAGACCTCCCCCTTCGATCATAACCGGCCCGCCCATACCAATGTTGGAATTCTTGGCGGCGATGATAACATCACAACAGCCCAAGAGGGCGGCATTGCCTGCGAAACAATAGCCCGAAACAAGGCCGACCACCGGAACTCGACCGCTGAGCCTGGCAAACGAAGCAAAGGTAGACAAATCCAGACCCGCCACCATAACACTCCCTTCGGCATCTACATCACCCGGCCTCCCGCCGCCGCCTTCTCCGAAGAAAATCAGGGGCAGGCGCTCCTCATAAGCCAGTTTCAGCATGCGATCCTTCTTCTTGTGATTAAAAAAACCCTGAGTGCCGGCCAGAACGGTATAATCATAGGCCAAAATCAGGCAGCGGGCCTTGTCTTCTTTAAAAAGCGAGCCGTTTATCGAGCCAATACCTGCGATCATTCCATCGCCAGGGGTCTTGCGGATGAGATCTTCCAGGGAACGACGCTTGCGTTGGGCGGCCAGGGTCAGGGCTCCGTATTCAATGAAGCGGCCGGGGTCGCAGAGAGCTTCTATATTAGCCCGGGCCGTTCGTTGGTTTTTTTCCTGCCGCCTGGTCACCGCCTCCGGGCGATTCTCATCCAGGCCGAAAGAATGCCGGTGGATCACTTCAGACAATTCAGGACGCAAGGGAGGAGTGTCGCTTTCTTGTGGATCGGGGGGGGAACTCTTTCCTAACGCTGCCTCTTCTTTATCTTTCGTTCTTTTCATGGGCTGTACCTTTCCCGGGCTTGATACCCATCATTTCAATGACCCACTTATACCTCAATCAAGCAGGCTTATCAACCCCATCATATTTCTTCTGGATTAACACCCCGGGGTCCGATCCCTAAAATAAAAGGGTTGCGGTGCCGGCTTGACTTTGCCTATAATTATCATAACCGGACCATCCCCAAGGGTTTGATTATCGTTGGCTTATTAAATCGTCAGGCCCCGGCTGGGGCGTGGCACCACCAAACATGAAAACAGAGTTCATTAGACGCCGAACTCTATTTTCGTATTAAACCGCCATGCCCCGCCTTTTGGGGCGTGGCACCACGAACCATGAAAACAGAGTTCGTTTGACGCTGAACTCTATTTTCGAACTAAAAAATAGAAGGGGAGAAACTGATGGAGAATATAAAAAGTGAACCGCAACCGGTGCAAATCAATACCGGTGATGAGCTGTCAAGAGGCCGGTACAGCAATACCATGCTGGTCACCCATGGGCCGGAGGAATTTATGATGGATTGGTTACTCCATTCGCCGAATGGAGCCCACCTGGTGTCCCGGGTCATTGTAACGCCGAGCCATATGAAACGGATCGTAAGGGCCCTTCAGGAAAATCTCGATAAATTTGAACAGAATTTCGGGGAAATTAAGATTACCGACTCTCCGACAACTATGATGCAATAGAGGTTCTATTTCTTTTTTTTGGAATTCTATTATAATAATCCGTTCCGGGTTCCAGTTGCCGGACAAGGGCCTTATTCACCCACCCTGCGACAGATACCGGCCCCCAAATTGATCGATCACTTTCGGGACCTTTTCCAGATACCGGCGATACCTCTCCTGGTTCTTGACCTCAATTTCGGCAATGAAATAGACGGCCATAAACAATTCCTTTTTTCTCTTGCGATCAGGGGCAATTTTATGGTGTAATTACAACAAAATCAAAGGAGCCGGGAAAGCAAGAGAGATTAAACTCCTCGATCAAGGTCCCAAACCGGGTAGAGAATTTTTTTTAACAATAAATTAGGAAGGAGGCGCAATGATTGAGACCAAGGTTCTGCTGGTAGATGATGAACGGGAAAATATTCGCTATTTGACCACTATCCTGGAGGAAAACGGTTTTAAAAACATTTTCAGTGCGGCCAATGGGGAGGAAGGTCTTAAACAGGTTGAGGCCGTAAACCCCGGCCTGATTGTTCTGGATATCCGCATGCCCAGAAAAAGCGGCATTCAGATGTTTAATGATTTGAAAACGGTTTCGAAGTTTAAGGAAATCCCCATTATCGTCCTGACCGGCGAGGGGGAATTTTTAAAACGCCTCCATGCCCTGCGCACCTTCCACGAAGGGGATGAAGTCAAGCTGGATAAACCAGCCGAAGAGGCCTTGGCCCGATTGATTGATGATCGCCCGGAAGCCTTTCTGGAAAAACCCATTGAACCGGAGGCTTTTATGGAAACGGTTCGAAAGGTCTTAGCCAAAGGGTAAAAGCATTAAAAGGATTCCCGGGATCTCAATGGCCAGCGGGCACCCGACCAGGTCAGGGGATCAAGTGGCCCTTTGGAGTTTTAAATCTCTCTGCCTTGAAGTCGGCCTTTAAATAATAAAGACCGCCAGGGAAAAATTCTATTTTTTTCAAGGTCAAGGAAGACGCCAATTTTTCCTGAATAAATACCGACCGTATTCCGGTGATTGAAAGTTTGAGTATGATGAGAAAGAGCGGGCAAAAGAGGACGTTTTTCTAGCGCTCTTAGAGAGAGGAGCTCCGCTTACCATGCCTTCAGGGGATTCTAATCAGGAAAACAGTCCGGCTTCGGCTTCGAAACATTCCACACCCGAAGGTTCAGGGGGTCCGGCCATCCGCCGCGGTACCCAGGCCCAGGTCCCTCTTAAAATGGCCATTATCGGAGGAGGCAAGGCTTGCGACGACCTCCTGACCCTCCTGATCGAAGAGCATGTAAGTCCTCTGAATATAGAAATTTTAGGAGTGTCCGACCCCAATCCTGATGCCCCCGGTCTAATTCATGCCCGCCGTTTGTCTATTTATACCACAGCTGATTTTAAAAAATTATACGATCTCTCCGGTCTGAATTTTCTGATTGAGCTAACCGGTTCCAACGCCGTGCGGGAACAGATCATCAAAACCAAACCTCTGGAAGTCAGCTTTATGGATCACCGCAGTTCCCGCCTGTTATGGGATCTTCTGCAAATCAATACCGAGAAATGCCAGTTACAACTGGAAGAGATCGCCCTCCAAGAAGAAGTGCGCCAACACAAAGAGTATTTGGAAAACATACTCATCAACTCCTCGGACATGATCATCACTACCGATTTGGAGCGTTATATCGTTACCTTTAATCCTGCCGGAGAACGGATATTGGGGTATTCTCCGGAGGAGATGCGGGGGAAAAAGGTCGAAGAACTTTGGATCAATCCGGAAGAAAGAGAACGCCTGCTCTCCGAGGTTTACTCCAAAGGAGCGGTCAATAATTTTCCAACCACCCTGATAGCCAAAAACGGACAGGGGGTCGACATCAGCCTCTCTTTGTCCCTTTTAAGGGATAATGCGGGCCAGATTATCGGGACCGTTGGTATCAGCAAGGATATAACCGAAGAAAACCGCCTTCGCCGTCAGTTAATTGAAAATGAACGGTTGGCGGCTATTGGTCAGACCGTGGCCGAATTGGCCCATTGCATAAAAAATATTTTAAACGGCCTGAAGGGAGGGTCTTACCTGATCAATGTCGGACTTAAGCGGAAAGAAAACGGGATGGTTGATGAAGGTTGGAAAACCGTGCAAAAAGGTATTTCCCGGATCAGCCGCCTGAGTCTGGACATGCTTAATTATTCTCACGACCGCAAACCTGATTTACAAGCGACCGATCCTCTCCTGTTGGCCAAAGAAACCACAGAAATGGTATTTCAAGCCGCCAAGATGGAAGGGATTGAGATCAGCCTCAAAGGTCAGGAAGGGCCGGCGGTACTTCTCGATCCCACCCAGATTGGAAGGGCCTTGTTGAATTTAATCGATAATGCCATTGATGCCTGCCGGGAAAAAATTTATTTAGAAAACGAAAAGCCCCAGGTGGAGGTTGAGGTGAATCGAAGCGGCGGGGAAATCCGGTTTACCGTTCGCGATAACGGTATGGGGATAGATCCGGAAGTGCGGGACCAGTTGTTTAAACGGTTTTACAGCACCAAGGAGTCCGGGGGAACCGGTTTGGGACTCCCGGTCACTCAGAAAATAGTCACCGAACATCAAGGTTCCTTGAAATGGGAATCCCTACCGGGAAAGGGCTCGGCTTTTTCCCTCCTTCTGCCCGGTTATTTAAAGGACCCTTCCACGGGAAAGACTTCGAAACAGTAAAAACTGCCGAATGGCTGAATGACCAAACCTCGGAAAGAAGGATTCTTGGCTTCATAGAGGAGATAAGTCCTTCCCGTAGTATCCGTCGCCTCCGCCCAGGCTGAGATTTGAAGACCTACCTTTTGCCCCTCCTCTTTGTTTCTGAAAAGCAGATTTCTTTTCTGCCAGAGAGAACCTTTGGTAATCCCTTGTCTCTCCAGTCCTGTTACCTTAATGACTTGAACCGTTGTTAGGGGGAAGGCCGTGGACATAGCTAAATAATGCTCTACCGGATGCTTTCTTAACCACAGGCCTTTTTTTGAGTCTTAAAAATTCTCTTTTAAACCAGGTCAGAACAAAAATCCGGCACGTGTTTGATCGGTTCTCCTTAGGTACCCCTTTCCAGGACATTGAAAGGTCCGGAAAGACCGTCCCAATTTACTTTTTTTGCGGCCGGAGGTCAATTTTAATTTTTTAAGGAGGCGGCTTCGGCCCGGGACGATGGTCTGGTAATCCATAAGCAAACGGCAAAGAAAAATCATTTAAGGAGACTTCGGTGTCATTTTTAAGCTTCTTATTTTGTCCTTTTGCCAAAACCAGTCTGGAATCATTATTATAACCATATAATTTCCTTAATATTAAAGAAGAAGACCTCTTCTATCAACCCTTAATCTCCTTGGCATACTATTTGAAGGACTTAATATTCTATACCTGTAGGCATTATGTTAATAACATCCCTAGGTAGGCGCGTTCCAAGCACCCAGTTTAAAAAAAAACCGATGGCTTATCCGTTAAAAACTGAAAAAATTCGCTCTCTGTTCTGGATGATTTTTGTTTTCATGGCCGGGTCGGCCCCCTTTTTTTTCTTGCTGGGTTTTTTTAAACCCCGTCAGGATTACCTTTCTTGGATTTTTCTTTTCAGCGCCGTCTATGGTCTCTATCTATTTTCTATCTTTTTTTATCTCCGTACGGTCTTTTCCAGGCAAAATATAGATAAAATGGCTGAAATCAGCTCAATCGCTGAAGAGATCCAGGCCGAAAAACTGACTTCCCTGGGAACCATGTCCGCCGGAATAGCCCACGAGATCAACAATCCTTTAGGGATTATTTTAGGTTATTGCGGCTTGCTCCTGGAAAAAACAGAACCTGAAAGCCAGCTTTATATAGACCTGAAAACCATTGAACGCCAGGGTTTAAACTGTAAACAGGTGGTTGATAATTTACTGACTTTTACCAGATCAAGCGGAAACCCCGAAGATAAAGCGGATCTTAATGAAATTATTAATAAGATAATGACCGTGGTCGGCCCGGGATTAAGGGCCCAGGGCATTTCGCTTGAATGCTCCTATCATTCCGGGTTGTCTCCAGCCCCTGGAAACATTCAAAAATGGCAGCAGGTTATCCTAAACCTGATCAATAACGCTAAAACAGCCATGCCGGAAGGAGGAACTCTTAAAATCTGGACTTCCAGCCAAAACAACCGGAAAACACTGGAAATCGGTTTTCAAGATTCCGGAACCGGCATCCCCCCCCAAATCCTGAACAGAATATTCGAGCCTTTTTTCACCACTAAAAATGAAGGCCGTGGAATTGGTTTGGGACTTTCCATCACTTATGGTATAATTTCCGCTTACGGAGGAACCATAAGCTGCCGGAGTGAAATCAAAGACGCCCCTGGCCGCCCTAAAGGGTCAACCTTCCTCATTTCCGTACCCGCAGCCTGAATTGATATCCTGGTCGATGTTTCCAAGAAGTCGAGTCAGGGCCTCAGCGGTGCCCCAAAATCCATAGTATGAATGTGCAGACCAGAAGGAAACCATATGGCCGAAAGAATACTGATTGTAGATGATGAAATAGATATGCTTGAATTACTCAAGCGGATTATTGAAGATAAAACCGATTATCAGGTGGTTATCACCCCTGATCCCCTGGCGGTTCCCCAAATCCTGGAAGAGAATATTTTTGACCTGGTTATTACCGATTTACGGATGCCCGGCCAAAATGGTTTGGAGTTACTTGAAATCATAAGGGGGAAAGACAATCAAATCCCGATCGTGATTCTGACCGCCTATGGGACCATTGAATCGGCCGTGGAGGCTATGCAGAAAGGGGCTTTCAGTTATATCACCAAGCCTTTTAAGAAAGAAGAAATCCTTTTAACCATTGAAAAGGCCTTTAACTTTCAACGGTTAACCAAGGAAAATCTTAACCTGAGAAACGAGTTGGAGGAAAAACTGAAGTTCCCCTTTTTGATCGGCCAAAGCCCCATGATGGAGAAAGTCTATCAAAAAATTTTGCAGGTGGCCAAGACTTCGGCCACCGTTTTGATTACCGGTGATTCGGGAACCGGCAAGGAATTGGCGGCCAAGACCCTCCATTTTCAGAGCCAGAGAAAGGATAAAAATTTTGTGGCCGTCAATTGTTCAGCCATCCCGGAGCCCCTGATCGAAAGCGAACTGTTCGGTCATTTGAAAGGTTCCTTTACCGGGGCTATACGAGACAAAAAAGGTCTGGTTGAAGAAGCCGACCGGGGAACTTTGTTTCTGGATGAGATCGGCGATTTGAATCTGGTCATGCAAACCAAACTGCTTCGTCTGCTCCAGGAAGGCGAATATAAACCGGTCGGGAGTTCCAAAACCCTGATCGCCGATATTCGTTTTGTGGCCGCCACCAACCAGGATTTAATGGAAAAAGTTCAAAGAAAGGAATTTCGGGAGGATTTGTTTTATCGTTTGAACGTGATTCAAATTGTTCTGCCCCCTTTAAGGGATCGTAAAGAAGATATTCCCATCCTGGCTCAGCATTTCCTTGAAAAATTTAATCGGCTCAATCAAAAACAAATCAAAGGGATTGAACCCGGGGCGCTGGAGGTGTTGATAAACCGGGACTGGCCGGGAAATATCAGAGAGCTGGAAAATGTCATCGAACGGGGTGTGATTTTAAGCAGAACGGATATCCTCCAGGTGGCCGATCTGTTTCCGGAGGATCAACCCGCCTCTTTTCCATTTAAGATACAGGAGAATATTTTTTTATCTCCTTTCAAAGAGGCCAAGGAAAATATCATCAACAATTTTCATATCGAATATATCCGCCGGGTCCTGGCCAAACACGGCGGGAATGTATCCCTGGCGGCCAAAGAATGCGGCCTTAAAAGGCCGTATTTACACCGTCTGATGCGGGATAACGATATCAAATCTAAAACCTATCGTCATTCCGGTTAGTCTTTTACAAGGGATTTTTTATCCCCAGCCCGATAGAAAATAACCCTGATTCAGCCCATCGAGAGGTTTAACCTTCATCCTATCTGTAAAAAACAGGTGACAGTCTGTATCTTTGAAGTAATCTAAAACAAGCCAAGAAAAGGATTGGAAAATAAAAAACACTTTAAAATACTATGATTATGAATTTTTTCACGATTGGCACACTATTTGAAGTTATTAATATTTTTAATAATAAATCTCGCCGTCAAGGAGGCTTGAGTTATGAGCACAGGCAGGCAAGTCTTTAATTTTTTAAAGGCCGGGGCCATCGCCCATGCTCAATGGGACCTGGAGGTCTCTCTGAGCATTTTAAAAAACAGGAAAAAGCTCCTGATTATTTTGGGGTTTTTATTGCCTATTTTTGCCGTGGCCATTTGTGAAGGGGTCGATATGCTGGGAAGTAAAACAGCCTATGCTCCGGCCCATTACACCACTCCGATATTTCTGGTGTCCATCGCCATCGGGCTCTGTGCCGGTTTGATTACCGGGTGCATCGGGGCCGGAGGGGGATTCATCATTACCCCGGCTTTGATGGCCGCAGGGGTAAAAGGGATCCTGGCCGTAGGGACCGACCTCTTCCACATTTTCGCCAAGGCCATTATGGGTACCGCGGTTCACAAAAAATTAGGCAACGTTTCCGTTAAACTGGCCATTGCCTTTCTGGTCGGTTCCGGTGTCGGGACCTTTATCGGCGGGTATATCAACAAAGCCCTCTATAATATCGATCCCCTGCTGAGCGACACCTTCATCAGTGTCATTTATGCCGTTCTGCTTGGATTCCTCGGTTTTTACGCCCTGTTTGATTTTATCAAATCAACCAGAGGGGAATCGGCTTCCTCCTCCGGAGGAAGTCATGATGCTCACGGCGGGCCTTCCGGAGTGACCGGCGTGGCCATCAAGGTCCAAAACCTGAACATCCCCCCCATGATCGGTTTTGATGAAGACC
>JACQYK010000145.1 GCA_016208255.1 Deltaproteobacteria bacterium
CCGTTGCCACCCAGCGGCCGGACAAGGTCGTGGGCATGCACTTTTTCAATCCTGTGCCCCTGATGCGCCTGGTGGAGGTCATTCGGGCCTATCAGACCAGCGATGAGACAGTCCAGATTACCACCGAACTGGCCAAAAAGATGGGCAAAGAGACGATAGAGGTCAAGAAGGATTCCCCGGGCTTCGTCGTAAACCGGATCATGATCCCCCACATGATCGAAGCCGTTAAAATCGTTGAAGAAGGCATTGCCACCCCGGAGGATGTGGATAAGGCGGTCAAACTGGGGCTCAACTATCCCATGGGCCCTTTTGAGTTGATGGACCTGACCGGTCTGGATATCTGCAAAAACGTGGCCGATTATTTTTATCTGGAATTGAATAAAGAGAGTAAATGGGCCGTCCCGAACCTGCATAAAACCATGATCCGGGCCAATCGCTTGGGTCGTAAAACCGGGGCCGGCTGGTACGATCATAAGAAATAAAGATACGAGGATTCAAAAAACAAAAGTCTATACACGGGTTCAGGGTGTAAGGGGAATCGATAAACCTTGCACCTTATGCCTTGAACCTTCTATCATGCCGATGTGTCCCGCCGAACGAAGGATTGAAATCTATTTTCCCGCTAAAAGATCAAAGACCTCGTCGGCCGCGGCCAGGGTTTTTTCCAGATCTTCCTGGGAATGGGCCAGGGAAATGAACAGGGCCTCAAAGGCCGATGGTGCCAGATAGACCCCGCGGGAACGCATTTCCCGGTAAAAACGGGCGTAGGTCTCGGAAGAGGCCTGTTGTACGGTTTCGTAGTCCCGGATTTCCTCACGGGAAAAGAAAAGGCTGCCCATGGACCCCAGACGGGTGGTGATAAAAGGAATCCCCTTGGCCTGGGCCATTTGATTCAGCTTTTCAAAAAAGAAGGACGCTTTCTCCTCCAACTGCTCATAGATCCCTTTTTGAGACAGGATATCTAAGGCGGCTAATCCGGCGGCCGTGGCCAGGGGATTGCCGGAGAGGGTTCCGGCTTGATAGACCGGGCCTTCGGGAGCGATAAAGGACATAATCTCCTTCTTCCCTCCATAAGCCCCCACCGGCAGGCCCCCACCGATAATTTTTCCCAGGCAGGTCAGGTCGGGTTTTATTCGAAAGCGTTCCTGGGCGCCTCCCGGGGCCACGCGGAAGCCGGTGATGACCTCATCAAAAATCAAGAGGGAATGATGCCTGAGGGTTTCTTCCCGGAGCCCTTCTAAAAAACCGGGAACCGGCAGGACGACCCCCATGTTACCGGCCACCGGTTCCACGATCACGGCTGCCACCTGATCTCCCAAGGCCTTGAAGGTCTCCCGGACTTTATCCAAATCATTGTAGGGCAGGGAAAGAGTCAGAGAAACAATCTCCTTGGGAACTCCAGGGCTGCCGGGGATTCCCAAAGTGGCAATGCCCGAACCGGCCTTAACTAAAAAGCTGTCTCCATGTCCGTGATAGCAGCCGTCGAATTTAATGATCAAAGAACGGTTGCAATAGGCCCGGGCCAGCCGGATGGCGCTCATGGTGGCCTCGGTCCCGGAGGTGACCAGTCGGACCATTTCTATGGAGGGAACCAAGGCAACGATCTTTTCCGCCAGTTTGATCTCGGCTTCGGTCGGGGCCCCAAAGCTGGTTCCTTTATCAGCGGCCACCTTGACGGCTTCCACTACCCGGGGATGGGCATGACCCAGGATCAGAGGACCCCAGGATCCGACGTAGTCAATATAGGAATTTCCATCCACATCGAACAGTTTGGAACCCTGGGCACGGCTTATAAACAAAGGGATGGTGCCTACGGCCCTGGCGGCCCGAACCGGACTATTGACTCCTCCGGGGATGACGGCTTGCCCCCGCTGGAAGAGGGTTTCTGATTTCGGCCAACGGTTATTCATAAAAATACCTCATAGTAGTTTTCTTCAATTCCCTCTGACTGAAAAGCAGCTGATAATCGATGATCCCGGTTTTCCTGGAAATCTTTTCAGCGGTGCGCCGGCAGGCCTCTTCGCCGCGGCCGTGGATCATGGTAAAAAGATTATATTTCCATTGGCCTTCAGGACGACGATGATAACAATGGGTCACCTCCCGGTAAGAGGCCATGGCCCGGCCCGTTTCTTCAATTTTTTCATCGGGAATCCTCCAAACGACCATGGCATTGGCGGAAAATCCTGAATTCCGGTGGCGGAGGGTGGCCCCGAAGCGGCGGATATAATCTTTGTCTTTTAATCTCTTAAGGATCGCTAATAGACGTCTTTGGGAGATTCCCAATTGTCGGGCGATCGGGGCAAAAGGTTGGGAAATGACGGGAAGGTCACCGGTTAGTTCCCGGATTATGGATTTTTCCAGATCCGAAAGTCTGGTTTCACCGGCCTGTTTCAAAATGATTTCTGCTCCAATTCATGCACCAGGGATTCCATGGCCAGATAAATGTGTTTGTATTTGTCCAGGAGGTCCTTTCCCTTTGAAGTCAATCGGAGTCCCCCCTTTTTCCCCTGCTCGATATCCTTTTCAGCCAATAGGAAACCCAGGCGATCCTCGGAGGCCTTTAAACGACCCCAGGCCGCCCGGTAAGACATATTCATCTTTTTGGCCGCCTGGGCCAGGGATCCGTAGTCCTCGATGGCTTGAAGAAGCTGATTTCGGCCTTCCCCGAAGAGGACTCGATTATCTTTTTCCAGCCAGACCTTGAATTGGATCTTCATTAAGAAATTTCTCCTTTTCCATCAACCTATGAAGCAGGGGAACCCTCGAAGAGCAGTCAGCAAAAACAATTCCAAAGCTGACCGCTAATCGCGGACAGCTCTCATCTGAAAATATCATTTCCGGATGAGGACTAACTGAGATATATCATGGCAGTTTTCAAAAAGAATTGCAAGCGCTCACTAACTAGTTCTCATCCGGAAAAGACCTTTCCGGATGAGAACACACATCTGCCAGTTATCATTTATGGCCAGAAACCCCCGCTCGGCTTAACCGAGCTCCTGTTAAGGTCGATGAAATCGACCGATTGAAAAAGGGTTTCTGGCGAGAGCTCCAAACGGAAATCCAGGTGTTTCCATCCGGAAATTTGAATTTCCGGATGGAAACTAACTATTCTTTTTCAAATTTTTATCTACTCAGCTATTTTTTTCTCGAAGATTGCATTGAGGTCTTCAGGCCAAGTTTTTGCCTTGACTTGGGAAAATTGACTGTGGTAGGAATATTAAAAAAGTGAACGAGCGCTCGGAAATATTTTGATGATTTCCACAAGTTAACCAAATTATCTGACCGATAGGCGATCGGGAGATATGGTTCTTCCGGGTTTGCCGGATCTTCGACGAGGGAGGAAAAAGGAAGAAGAGGGGTTAAAACGAATTAGCCAAAGGCTTCACCAGGGGAGGAAACCATGATTGATTTTTCATTAAAACCAAAAACACTCAAAGCCATAAAAGTTGCCCGGGAAAATGCCCAATATGTCCGGACCTTGGCACGCTATTACGACGAAAATGAACATGCGGAAATGAAGGAAGATGAAAAGGAAAAATTAAAAGCCAATGTCGCCACCCTTTTAAAGGTCTTGGCCGAACCTGGTGAAGGAGAAGGACAATTCCTGACCAATATCATCCTGGGGGAAAACCGTTCCTGGGGAGACCCGGTGACCGGCGGGGCAATCGCCACCACAGGTCTGGGCAATGCGGCCATCAGGGCCGTGGCTACCCCGGAGCAAAGGAAAAGGTTCGACAGCCTTTATTGCGCCATGGCCATTACCGAACCCGGATGCGGGTCCGACACTTCGGCCGTATCCACCACCGCCAAGCTCGACCCGGAAACCAAGGAGTGGATCATCAACGGGGAAAAGATTTTTGTCACCTCCGGAAAACGCTGCAACGCCGTCGTGGTCTGGGCCACCCTGGATAAGAGCAAAGGCCGGGCGGCGATTAAAAGTTTTGTGGTCGAAAAGTTTAGGAAAGGAATTTCAATGACTAAACTGGAGCATAAGCTGGGGATCAGGGCTTCAGATACAGCCGTAATACTTCTTGAAGACTGCCGGATTCCTTATGACAATATCCTGGGCTCGCCGGAGATCAAGGAGGCCAAAGGCGGACAGGTGGGCGTTCTGGCCACCTTCGACGCCACCCGGCCGGGTGTGGCCGCCCAGGGCATCGGCGTGGGAAGGGCGGCGTTAGAATTCACCAAGGAGAAACTGGAAGAGACCGGGGTGACCTTTCCTTATGATCGCGGACTCCATTCATTAAGTGCCGTTCAGAAAGAAATATTGGATATGGAGGCCAATCTTGATGCGGCCAGGCTGCTGGTCTGGCAATCGGCTTCCCTGCTCGACAAAGCTCAGAGAAACTCGCTGGAGTCCTCCATGGGCAAGGCCAAGGCCGGGAAGGCCATTACCCAGATTTGTCAAAGGTGTGTCGCCCTTCTTGGACCTCTTGGTTATTCACGGGACTGGCTGGTGGAGAAATGGATGCGTGATTGTAAGATCAATGATATCTATGAAGGAACCGGTCAGATCCAGATGCTGATCGTCTGCCGGCAGATCCTGGGGTTTTCAAGGGCCCAATTGAAATAAACGGGGTATTCCACCCCCAAAACCAGGTAGGGGCGACCGGCCGGTCGCCCCTACCCAACCCATTGCCTCTAACCCATTGCCTGAATTTTTCTTATTCTTCCCACTGAACCGTCAATGGATTTCGATCCACGGCCTTCTGAAATTTGAGTTTCGGGTAGCCCAGCACCAGAACACTGTGGACCGTATTACCCGGAGGCAGATCCAGAGCCTCCTGAAGCGGGGGATAGTCGAGGGCGGCCTTAGTCAAAAGACCGATATAGCAGGAGCCCAGGCCCATGGTCATAGAACCCAGGACCACGGTCTGGGCGGCGATCACGCAATCATCTTTGGGCGTACTGGGGTTTGGGGGTGAGTGGAAGACCATCACCAAAGGTGCATTGTGCAAAATGGGATCGATCCCAAGGTCTCTGGCCTGTCCCATACGCCGATAGCGGTCAACAAACAATTTTCGCTCGGCCAGTTCCTGGGGAATCTCCTTACCTCCTGAGGCCAGTTCGGTCATTTTTTGATCGACCTGATTAATCATCTCCATGAAGAATTCCACTGTAAGATCGGACAACTGTTTGATCCTTTTCCGGTTGGTGATGATCTTGATCTGAACAGTTTGCATATTGGATCCTGTGGGGCAATAACGACTCATGGCCACTAATTTTTCGATGTCCTCCCGGGGGATTGGTTTTTCCCTGAAGGACCGCTAGCTTCTTCGCTGTCGGACCAGGCGGATGAATTCATCCGCCTCCAGCCCTACCGGAGCGCCGACAGGGGGGAAATTATCCATGTTCATCCGGCTGTGAGTAATGGCCGAGGTTTTACAGAGGGCCACACAGTGACCGCACAGATTGCAGCATTCTTCATCGGCCTGAACCGAAATCACCCCATCGTTATTGGTATAGCAGCGGGGACATCTTCTGGCACATAGGCCACAGGCGTTACAAAGGTCCTGATTTATAGTTACCCAATTCATTGACTCCTCCTCTAGGTCATTAAGGGTTTCAAAAATGAATTCGCAAAAAGTCTTTAAAGCCCGTTTTTCATCATTCCCCTGAAAACGGGAATCCGGTTTTTTTAAATTTGTTGTACAGACCTGGATTCCCGCCTGCGCGGGAATGACGACTTCAGGCGAAGCCCTCCAAAAATAATATTGACTATCTTTTCCGTATAGGGTCTATACCTTCTTCCGGGGGCCCAGATAGTCATGGGCCTTTTTAAGCCACTCGGCAATGGGGATTTGCTGAGGGCACTTTTCCTCACACTCGAGACATTCAATACAATTATCCGCCCAGGCCTCCTTGGGCTCCTGGCGATAACGGAACCGGGCTGTCCTGGGGTCGTTGTACATGATCGCATCATTATAGTATTGAAAGGCATGGGGAATGTTCACCCGGTTAGGACAGGGCAGGCAATAGGCGCAGCCGCTACAGGGGACGGGACCGAGGTCCCGGTAATTTTTCCGGACCTCGTCGACCAGGGCTGATCGTTTTTCATTCATCGACTCTATGGCCGATCGTTCCGCACTGGCGATATTGTCTATGACCTGTTGTCTGGTGGACATACCGCTGAGGACCACGGAGACCTCCGGTTGATTCCAGAGCCACTGCAAGGCCCAATCCGCGGGTGATCTTTTCGGGGGTGAAGTTTCCCAAATTTTCTTTACGGCTTCGGGCGGCTCCTTGGCCAATTGTCCGCCCCTCAAAGGTTCCATAATCACCAGGGCCAGTCCTTTGTCAGCCGCGTATTTCAGGCCTTCGGTTCCGGCCTGGTATTCGATATCCATGAAATTGTATTGGATTTGACAAAAGGTCCAGCGGTCATATTCGTCAATGATCTGTTTGAAGGTCGCCAGGTCGTCATGAAAGGAAAAACCGAGGTAACCGATCCGGCCGTCTTTGATGGTGTTTTCCGCCCATTTTCCTACCTGCAGGTCTCGCAGTTTGGGCCAGTGCTGTTTATTCAATCCGTGCAATAAATAGAAATCGATATGATCGGTTTGCAGTTTTTCAAGCTGTTCGTTTAAATATTTATCAAAATCATCATATTGTTGAATAAACCAGGAGGGCATTTTGGTGGCCAGTTTTATCTTTTCCCGGTACCCGTCTCTTAAGGCATTGCCGACCACCACCTCACTTTTTCCGCCATGGTAGGGATAGGCCGTATCCAGGTAGTTAACCCCCTGGTCAATCGAATGGCGGATCATCCTGATCGCCTCCGGTTCATTGACATCCGGATTTCCGGCCGCGGGGTTTTCTCCCAGGACGGGCAGACGCATAGCCCCGAAACCCAGGGCTGAAACTTTCCAATCCAGTTTGCCGAATTTTCGATACTTCATGGGACCTCCTGTTGCCTGAGAATTCAGGAATCGATTTTGATCATGAAAAGAATTGGCTTTTGGAAGGGAGCAGTATAAAATAGGGGCTAACGGGGGTCAAGCGAAAAAAGGGGATTTTTTCGGAGAAAATTCCCAACCTTCAAATTTGATGATATTCAGATTATTTTTTTTGAGGCGGATAACCTATGGAAGAAAAAGAGTTCGATTTAATTTTTTCAGATCAGAGATTAAATGAAATTTTCCCCGAAGCACGGGCGGATCAGTTTTTTGAGGCCCTCTACGGGGACCTCCAGGAGGGGGCCTATACCATCGGCTTGAGGTTCAAACGATTTGATTCGGACCGAGGCCTGCTCCACTTCGACCTGGAATTAAAAGAACGGCCGGGAAAATGTCTGGCCTGCAATTTAACCTATGGGCTTCCGGATGTTTTTTCCCGTCACCCGATTATCAACATCAGGGGACTGGTCAAAGAATTGGAAAAACAGGCCGGAAACGGTTTCAAGTTCGGGGAATGGTCATTAAGTCGAACGGCACCCATTTCAAAGGACCTTCATACTATTACCCTGATGATCAAAGTTGAGAACCTCCCGGGATAGGAAGGCGGGAGATCTATTTAAAGAGAAGCCGGCGATAATAAGCCAGTTCGGCAATCGAGGCTTGCAGGTCATAGTAGGCGTCATGACGGCTGCCCGAAGCAGGCAAAACGGCCTCGGGAAAATACCGGACGATAAATTCCGGGTTCTCCTTCTCAAACTCCAAGTCGGAATGAAGATGCTTCCATTCCAGTTTAAAAGAAGTCACGTCCAGATGGCGGTAGTGCAAACGGCATAGAAAACGGGGCAGGAAGCGGCGGGCTAAGTACCAGTCGGCGTGGACGCTGTTTCCAGCCAGTATCGGTCGTTGATCTTCCCTCTCGACCGGGAAACCGACCGCGGCGTCCACATAAGCGGCCAGGCGATTATCGGCCACCTCCCTCTCCACCGCCTCCGAAGACCGGCAGGTCTTAACCAAATCAGGCAGATGCTGTTCAACCCAGGGACTGAGTGTTTCACCGGCAGGCACCCGAATGGTCAATCGCACATCCTGCCCGGAAGGCAATACCCGCTTGAGGGAAGAATCGGTGATCAGGGCCGCCACTTGAAGCAGTAAGGCGGTTTCCAGCTCCAGAGTTGAGTACTCGGTGTCAAACCAGACATAGAATTGATCGCTCCTGATCTCGTCTTTCACTTTATGCCCCCTTTTGTTTGGTAATCTTAATAATGATGAAATCGTAAAAAGCCGTCACCCCGGTGAAAACCGGGGTCCAGGGGTTTTTTTAACTTATTGAAGTTCCTGGATTCCGGCTTTCGCTCGACTTCCTCCGGAAGTCTCTTGTTAAGGTCGGCAAAGCCGACCGACCGAAATGACGAGTTCGGGCTTCCGGCGACTTTTTACGAACTTGTCAATAATGATCATCGAAAGATACTGAAGGGCTCTATCACCCGCATCTGCTTCCATTTTCCTCCCCTGAAACGGATGGAAAAACTTATCGCCAGCACACAGACGAATAAAGCGGCAAAACCCCAGGCTCCATAAATCCCCATTCCCAGGAACCGTATCCCCAGCCAAACCGGCAGAATTAGGCAAACCGGGGTGAGGACAACGAAGTTTTTCATGATGAAAGAAGTGTCCCCTGCTCCCCGCAGGGCGAAGGCGTAAACAACATTGGCGGTATCGAATAAGGTGTACAGGGCGATGATGCGGAGGATGACAGTTCCCTGTTGAAAAAAAACCGTCCCGGATTCACTGCCGACAAAGGGTTTCAGAAAGTGCCTTGGAAAAATTACAAACAAAACGGCGGCAAAAACCATAAACCCGAAAGCCATATTAAAAGAATTCCGGGCCGCTTGTTCGGCCTGTTGCGGCTGGTCGGCGCCAAGGTACTGCCCTACCAGGATGCTCGCTCCGATCCCAAAACCAAAAGCGGGCATAAAGGCCAGGGTATTGATGCTGAAGGCCGCGTTGGAGACGGCCAGCGCTTCGGTGCCCAGGCGGCCCAGAATGAGGATAAAAATGGTCCAGCCGATCACATCCAAAAATTGATGACCACCGCCGGGAACTCCAAATTTCAAATAGCGACGGATCAGATCGCTGTTCAGTTCAAAACCGGCTTTGAACTGAAACCTCCGTTGGTCACCGCGGGCGAAGAGAAGCGCCAGATAGAGAAGGCAGGTAAAGGCACTGGCGAGAGAAGTGGCATACCCTGCCCCCCGGATGCCCAGTTCCGGAAATCCAAAATTACCGAAGATCAACAGGTAATCGAGACCGATGTTGGCTAAAATCCCCGCCCCACTGACCCAGAATACATGCCGGGTCAGACCCAATCCCGAATAAAGACCGCCCAGGGCGGCCGAAGAGAGCAAAGGCAAGGATCCCCAGGCCAGGGCGATGAAAAATTCTGTTTCCAGAACGGCTACGGCCGTACCGTGTCCCAGGGAATGGAAGAACGGTCCTGATAAAGGGGCTAGCAGGGTAAACAGCAATCCGACTGGTACGGCCAGGTAAAGGCCATGGATAATGACCGTTCCTATCCGTTCGGGTCGTGAAGCACCGAAATACTGGGCCACAAAAGTGCTGGAAAATCCGATGGTGCCCAGGAAGAAGGCCATAATCGTATATTGTAAAATTCCCGCCGGCAAGGAAGCGGCGAGGGCCTCCGGGGAATAACGTGAAAGAAAAACGCGGTCGACAAAGTGGAGGACCGCCCATAAGCCGGAGCTCATCATCAGGGGGAGGGAGACGGCCAGGACCTCACGACGGCTCCCGGGCTGATATTTTGAGGAAGGCCTGTTTTTTATCATTGGATCCATGTTCGTGACTCAGGCAGAAATTCACCAAAGAGCACCACGATGAAAGGAGATGCTTCCCTTTAGGCAACATGCTGGAGGGATGGATATTTTTAAACCCTCAAGGTCAACATTGCTAAATATCAAATGGTTTAGTTCGAAAATAGATTTCGAGGTTACTCTTTGTCCGGCCTATTTTCATGTCCCGGCTTCTGTTCGATCGGCTTTGCCGATCTCAGGGGAGACTTCCGAAGGAAGTCGGATAAGAAGCCTCCTTATTCGGTCGGCCCCAGCCTCCTTGGGAGGCTTCTTTTTGGGTCGGCATACGGCATCCTGTCGATCGGCTTTGCCGATCTTTTGGTCAGACTCCCCGAGGGAGTCTGACCGGATGCCTCTTCAAACGACCGAGTCGACCGGCTGGTATTGCCACGCCCCTGACGGGGCAGGACGGTTTACTGAGAGAATATAAGGTATCCCTGAGGGGGGGTCAAGGAGAAAACAGGAATAAAAGAAATGATAACCTGGAAAGATTGAAAAGATTTTTTTGTTTTCTCCGTTTATGCTATATTGGTTGCCATACCCAAGGAAGGAGGACCTTATGAAACTGTCGAAAGCAGAGATTAAAGAAGCCATGGCCCGGAATAGTCTGGCCTGGGACAAACTGGACCTTGAAGGGGTCCTGGAAATTTATCACGACGAAGTCTATTTCGAAAACTGGACCGGAGGTAATACCAAGGGCAAGGAGGCTTTGCGGCAGGCCTGGACTTCCTGGTTTACCAGTGGGGGGAAATTTATCTTTCACCGTGACGATCTCTTTGTTGACGAGGAGGAACAGAAATTGACCGTGACCTGGGAACTGGAATGGCCCTCCACGGAAAAAGGCTATGAAGGAAAACCGGAAAAAAGACGGGGACTGGATGTCATTCACTTCAAAGACGGGAAGATTTTTAAAAAAATGACTTACTCCAAGACCACGGTCGAAATAGACGGTAAGAGGGTCAAGTTGACGGCCCAATCCTGAAGCTTTGAAAAATGTCCCCTTTTGTCCAATCTCTGTGTCAGGCTCAAATTTCAATCCTCGAAATATTAATTATATTCCTGTGGTTGAAATTTTCGCCTTCCTTGACCTTGGCCAAAATTGAACATTTTTAATCGTCTACCTTCAAGGTAGGGACAAACAGTCCCTCCTGTCGGTCTATCCTTTTAGATAGGGGCGGGCCTTCTCGACCAGGGTTGAAAAAAAAGAGATCGTTCCGATTTCCGGCTCACCGATGGAAAGGATTCGGGTCTTTTCCCAGTAGAGGGTTCCTTCTCTCACCCCTTTAACCATTTCCCAGGGGATAAGCAAAGGTTTGAGCCGGGAGGAGAAGGGCAGGTTAACGTCCAAATATAGACCCTGCGGAGTGATTCCTACCCTGACGCATCGTTTATAAACTACCTGCCCGACCTCTATGGTTTGTCTTTTGAGCAGTTCCCCCGGCGGTTGGGAAGCTGTCGGGAAGTGTTCCGCCAGGGTCGTCCATCCCCTTCCCTGGCCGCCGATATTTTTCAGAACCTTAGGAAGCAGGAAAACGAGGGCAATCACCAGGCAAATGAGAATTCCAGCAGCCAGGAAAATATAAAAAAGAAAGGAAGGGTCCAATGGCTTTTCTCCGAATGATTCTTATATTTTGATCAGCCGTTTCCCCAGGTTTTCCGCTTCCTGCATCAAGGCCTCATTGAGTTTAATCTCCCCGGCCTTCATGGCGCTTCCATAAACCATCCCGACTATCTTGGAACCGGTATAGCGGAAGGCATCCTGAAAAGTGCGAAGGGCATTTATACAACCGGAAGTAAAGGGATCCGTATCCCCATAGCTCATGGCTATGGCTATGCGTTTGCCCAAAAAAGGATTCTTGGCATAGGCCGGCAGGCCGAAACAGCGGTCCATGAAAATCTTGGTCTGGGCCGACATGGTAAACCAATAAACCGGACTGGCTATGACCCAGGCCTCAGCCTGGATCAGCTTTAAATAAATGGCTTGCATGTCATCCTTGGTGGCGCATCCTTTGCTGTCATGTTTTTGGCAGGCATAACAGGATTTACAAGGAGCAATCTTCAGGCCCTGCAAGAATATGGTTTCCACCTTGGCCCCGGTAGATCTGAGTCCCTTGGAAATTTGTTCGGCCAAAATGGAGCTATTCCCATTTTTCCTGGGACTGCCGAGGATGACTAAGGCTCGCTTGGTCGGTGTCTTTTCTTTCATTTTTCCTCTCCATTCAGTTCAGGCAGGTTTTCAAACCATCAAATCTTAAAATAATCATTGGATTCCTTGTGAACAAGAACTAGTATAAAATAGGGATGAAATCAGAGTCAAGGAGAATTACCGGGAAGATAAAAAAGGCTCACGCCGTTTGTCCTGACGGCCATTCCTTTATTTCCTCCCTTTTCGGGCAGTTGTCTCACATGAGAAATTCTGAGGTTTTTTTTAACTTTTTTAGTCTGTTGGTGTCTTAAATAAAAAAATCTTACCTAATGCTTTTACCAACCTTCAGAGAGACGAGAATATGAGAAAGATCATCAGCCTGTTAACTCTCTTTTTTATGTTGAGCCTGTTAGTGCCGCCCAATCAGGCAGCAGCGGCTCGTGGGCGGCCTGGGAATATTGGGGGATACAGCGGGCGTGGCGGGTCTGGAAGACCTGGAGGGGATAGAGGACCTGACCGGACTTATAGACCTGGGGTTGACAGGGGATCTGACCGGCATTTCAGGCCTAGAGGGTTTAGAGGATCTGACCGGCATCCCGGGTATCGAGGATATAGGGGACCGGATAGATATAGAGATCATGCTAGACACAGAGGTTTTAGGGGGTTCCTTCCCGGTTTGGTTATCGGCGGTATCATAGGATGGGGTTTGGGACCGCGTTATGATTACCCTCCGCCTTATTATTATCCTTACCCGCCCGAAGGAGATCGGCCACCGGAGTCGTCGGACCAGGGGCCGGAAAACCGGATGATCATCTACCCCCGACAAGGTCAGAGTGCAGAGCAACAGGCCCTGGATTTTGATGAATGCCACAGCTGGGCCGTTAGCGAGGCCGATTTTGATCCGGAAATCCCCCCCGAGGGCCCTCCCGATGATCTGAGCAGTGAAAAGAGTGCGGACTATCTCCGGGCGATCAGTGCCTGTCTCGATGCCCGGGGGTATACTTTAAAATAAAAAAATTCCCCTTGTTGGGCCGCCTTAGGCCAGAAAATCCCCTTGCATCGGCTGCTATTTTCTTCCTACAACCCGCCGAAGACTATTTCTTCTTTGTGATTTCAATAAAAAAAGTTTCCCTTAAGGGGGTTATTCATCGGCGATGCCAATTAACACCTCCTTACCCCCCAAAATAATGGCCTCCTGATTCTTTTTGACGAAATCGTTATTAGACGCTAATATTGAAAGCGTGATTTGAGACTCTTCCGGGAGATGGGCCATCATCTGTATGATAAATATTGTTCGATGGTTTACAAGAAGAACTGAATTTCGACTGATTCTTTTCCTGGGATCTTTAATCATGGTATGGTCCGGACAGGCCGTTGCCTTGGAAGACTCAAGTGTGTATTTAAAAACAAATCCCCAGTTTAGAATTTCCCTTGCCAATGACGCAGCTCAACCTCCGGGAAGAGAACCTACGGATAGAGAAACCAGCAATTTAATGACTTTGGAATTTATTTCTTCTTTAAAAAGCTACCCGCCAAAGTTTGCCGGACTGATCTCAGAAAAAACCTCAAATTTTCTATTTGGGCCGGAATATAAATGGTTTTGGACAGGACTCGAAATAACTCAAACTGTACTGACCCCCGAAGACCCGGATGAGGAAAGACTTAAACCGAGGGAGCGCGCTCCCGCCGGGTTTCTTCTTTATGGGATCCATATTAACGGAGAAACTCAAGACAAGAAAACATACAGAAAAATCGGTAGTTGGGCCGGTATTATCGGACCCTGGAGCAGGACCGGAGATTTACAAAACTGGTTCCATGTCAATGTCCTCAGCGAGAACCGAGCGGCATGCTGGGAAAATGAAATAGGAAATACGCCCCTCTTCATAATCGGTATTGATCAATCAAAAAAAATAATGGAGTATCACCCCTGGCCCAATGATGACTTAAGCTTGAATGCCATTATAAAAAAAGGTTTGTACTTGGGGACTTCCACTTCCGCCGCATCCTTAATTGAATTCCAGTTTGGTTGGAATCCCGATAAACATAATCAGTACGGGGTCAGCCGAATAGGACCGCAATATACAACCGATATCAGCCTCGATCCTTTAGGGCTGGGTCCGCCGCTATCCTCGGCTTTCCTGCAGTCCCTGTTTGTTTTTTCCAGTTTACGGATGGACTTTGTTGTTAATGATCAAACGCTGGCCAACAGGGACATAACTCCCCGGCTCATGGTTTTTAAATTAACCAGCGGCTATGGGATTGTTCTCAATTTATGGAATTACCCGATATCAGTTACCCTTGCCGCAACCATCGAAACCAGACGCTATGATGAACAAAAAGACTCCCATTCCATGGTCGCCCTTTCCCTGAGTGGTTTCTTCCCCTAAACTGATTAATCCCTATCAGGTACTCAGATATTCGTTGACAATTTCGAGCATATGGCTGAGCTTGAATGGCTTGGAAAAAGTCAGGTAACCATATTTTTCAACTTCATCTCTGATTCTTTCCTTTAAATTTTTTATTCCAAAGAAACCACTCATATAAACAACCTTTATTCGCGGATCGATCTCCCTGATTTTACTGACCAGCTCCAATCCGTCCATTTCAGGCATAATGATATCCGTGAAGACCAGATTCGGTTTAAATTCCTTATAAATCTGGTAACCGTTAAGGCCATTGGTCGCGATTCGAACCTCATACCCCTCCATATGAAAAATTTCTCGAAAAATTTCGTGAAGGCCAAATTCGTCTTCTACGACCAGGATCTTTTTTTTGGCTTCTTTTCCTGGTACCCCGGGTCCGATTGGCGGAGATTTCCTTTCTGTTAACACTTCGATAATCTCTTTATCCTGCAACCGGTTAATGTGTTCGCTAATCTGGTTTAATCTCCGTTGCGCCTTTAAAGCTTTTTCGTCATTTAGGGGATTCAGATCGGGATGATAGACTTTGCTGAGCAGACGATGGCTGTTTTTGATATAAGAAAGCGCCGCCTGCTCTCCCAGTTCATCATAAATCTCTCTCGCTTTATCCAGCAGTCCTAAGTAAGCGAGATCCTTGGCCAGTTCAGTTTTCATTCTGTTGGTTTGTTTCCTCCATTTTTCCCCTGGCCGGCTGCACCTTCACCAGCTTTACGGATCTATTCATTTATTCTGAAGACAATCTATTTCTCTTTCCCTGTCATTTCTTCTTTCTCGATTATTAAGCTTTTCTCACATTTATCTCCGCAGAGACCCCCAATCGTTAATACGCCAAATCTTCTACATTTTATATTGTTACAATAAAAAATATTCAAGTCTGCCTGGACCATCCTTTCCAGCGGGTCATAACAGTCCACACAAAGCAGCTTTTTTTTCTCCATTTTATCCTCCAGAGGCCCCTGGTTATCTTACCGTATCCAGCCGGAAGGATGCCTTTTCCGAACGGATAGATTCTAAAATCATAAGTCTGAGAATTAACCCCTCACTTTCGATACCGCAATTTCAAAGAGGTTTGGCTGGGATTTACCGAAAGTTCTAATCCCTCAGCCTCATTTTCCCCTGTGGGGACCACGGCCTTACTTTTTGTCCTCTTTTTCAATTTTGGCCCAGGAGTCTTTCAAAGCCACCGTCCGGTTGAAGATGAGTTTTCCTTTAATCGAATCCACGGGGTCCAGACAGAAATACCCCTGCCTTTCAAATTGAAAAAGCATCCCGGGTTTGGCCTCGGCCAGACCGGGTTCCAGTTTGCAGGAAGTAATCGTCGTCAGAGAGTCGGGATTCAGTGTTTTGGTAAAATCCCCCTCTTCCACATCCTCCGGGTCAGATTTCAAAAATAAATGCTCGTATATCCGGACTTCGGCATCGATGGCCCGGGCTGCTGAAACCCAATGCAATGTGGCCTTGACCTTGTGCCCGTCCGGTGAATCGCCTCCCCGGGTCCGGGGATCATAGGTGCAGTGCAGTTCAATGATTTCTCCGGTTTGATCGTCTTTGACCACCCCGACGCAGGTGATAAAATAGCCATACCTGAGCCGCACCTCCCGGCCCGGTGCCAGACGAAAAAACTTTTTGGGCGGGTCTTCCCGGAAATCATCCCGCTCAATATAGAGGACTTTGGAAAAAGGGACTTTCCGGGTCCCCATCCCCGGATCCTCCGGGTTATTGACCGCTTCCATTTCCTCCAGTTGATCTTCCGGATAGTTGTCGATGACCACCCTAAGGGGGTGCAATACAGCCATGACCCGTTGGGCTCTCTTATTTAAGTCATCTCTCAGGCAATGTTCCAACAAGGCGATATCGACAACACTGTTGCTTTTGGAAACCCCGATCCGGTCGCAAAAATTTCGGATGGACTCGGGGGTATATCCCCGCCGGCGCAAACCAGAAATCGTCGGCATTCTCGGATCATCCCAACTGCTGACCTGGCCATCCTGGACCAGCCTCAGAAGTTTGCGCTTACTCATGACGGTGTAGGTCAGGTTGAGCCGGGCGAACTCGATCTGCTGAGGATGAAAAACACCGGCTTCATCCAGGAACCAGTCATAAAGCGGGCGGTGGTCTTCAAATTCGAGGGTGCAGATAGAATGGGTGATGCCTTCTATGGAATCACAAAGGCCGTGGGTAAAATCATACATGGGATAAATACACCATCGGTCTCCGGTCCGATGGTGGTCGGCGTGAAGGATACGGTACATCACCGGATCCCGCATATTTAAATTGGGCGAGGTCATATCGATTTTAGCCCTTAAGGTCCTCGATCCGTCTTCAAACTCTCCGGCCCGCATCCGTTCCAAGAGCTTCAGATTATCCTCTAGGGGGCGGTTGCGATAAGGGCTGTCCCGGCCGGGTTCGGTCAGAGTGCCCCTATAGGCGCGGATTTCCTCGGCCGTTAAATCACAAACATAGGCCCGCCTTTTTTGGATCAGTTGGAGGGCGCAGTCGTAGATTTGTTCGAAGTAGTCTGAAGCATAAAACAACCGGTCTCCCCAATCAAATCCCAGCCATTTTACATCCTCTTGTATGGATTCCACGTACTCCACTTCTTCCTTGGCGGGATTGGTATCGTCAAAACGAAGATTGCAAAGACCTTGAAATTCAGCCGCTAAGCCAAAGTTGAGACAGATGGATTTGGCGTGGCCGATATGGAGGTAACCGTTGGGTTCGGGAGGAAAACGGGTGTGGACCCGGCCTTGATATTTTTGGGTCTTCAAATCCTCCAAAATAATTTCTTTGATAAAATGGGAAGACAAGGCGGAACCGGTTGGGGACATGTTCAATACTCCTCAGTAGTAGGCTTAAATTTCTATTTTAATAATCTCCATAATGACAAAATGGTTGCAAATTCTCAACCAAAATATGCAGGAACTGGGGGGATGACTTTTTACGAACTTGTCAATAGTCATCCCGGTCTGTTTTTGAAAGACCTGTTTGGATCAAGAACCGGGGTGGCGTAATAGCCTCACTTCGGCACAAAAAACATCTGCCCGGTGGGGTGAGCCGTTCCCTCTTTCGAAAGACATACCCGCAGTCCCTGCAGGTTGAAGGTATGAGAACAAATTTCCCCCCCAAAGAGTGGGACCGGGCAATATGGGTCAGATGTTCATAGACCTCCTTTTCCCGGATGCCGACGGCCTGGGAGATTACTTTGGCCGAGACGGGCTGTTCTTTTAATACGAAAATAATGGATTGTCGTACAGTACCCATGGTTAGATTCAAAAAGTTCAAACCGTCATGCCAGCTTTTGGTGGCCTGATGCTTTCACAAGGCAGGCCGTGATGCCTGCACAAGGCAGGCCGTGATGCCTGCACAAGGCAGGCCGTGATGCCCGCAAAAGGCAGACCGGGACACCACGAGCCGGTCAGCTTGAGTGACCTAAAAAGGCATCCATGCGGATGCCGGACCGGTCGGGTCCCTGCTTGGTTTCAATTCCTATCTTATTAAGAACATCTTAAAAAGGTTCCCGGGCCGTGTCAAGGATTGAAACCTGAATCCTAATTTATTTACTAACAGCTCCCTTTACCTAAAATGACAAAACCGATCTGTAATTAAACTTTTCTTGCCTTTTCTTTAATAAGTCTTTATGGTATTAAAAAAACTTTAATAAGGGCTTTGGGCCATGCAGAGAGGACCTACAGGAAAATTTGTCGTTGCTTCAACCGTGGGGAATGAAACCGTCCGGGCCTTTGTACCCAACCCGCTGCCACCGAAACCGCCCCTTGAAATTGATGAATCGCTCAGGGATGTTTTAGATCATGCCCTTCTCGCTCTGGGTCGTCTTGATAGTCTCAGCACACTGCTGCCGGCCACAAATCTGTTCTTGTATATGTATGTTCGTAAGGAAGCCGTGGTCTCATCCCAGATTGAAGGGACGCAATCTTCTCTATCCGATTTACTCCTTTATGAACTCAAAGAGGCTCCTGGTGTACCGCTTGACGACGTTGCCGAAGTGTCTAATTATGTTGCCGCCCTCGAATACGGCCTAAAACGATTGAAGGAAAAGTTTCCTCTTTCAAACCGTTTGATCCGGGAAATTCATAAAATTTTGTTGTCCCACGGACGGGGAAGCGACAAATCACCCGGTGAGTTTCGACGCTCCCAAAATTGGATTGGGGGTACGCGGCCGGGAAACGCCGTCTTTGTTCCGCCTCCACCCGAGAAACTTCCTGAGGCCCTTTCCGCACTGGAAATGTTCCTCCATGACCGGCCAGGGAAAACCCCCGTCCTGATAAAAGCCGCTTTGGCTCATGTTCAATTTGAGACTATTCATCCTTTCCTTGATGGGAACGGGAGGGTGGGGAGACTCCTCATCCCGCTTATGCTATGCTCAGAAGGAATTTTGCAGGAGCCGCTTCTCTATTTGAGCCTTTATTTTAAGATCCGGCGAAGAGAATACTATGATTTTCTCAACAGGGTTCGGGTCGAAGGTGACTGGGAAGGGTGGCTTCGATTTTTTGCTGAAGGGGTGTCGCAGATGGCTGAGAACGCCGTGGTAACTGCGCGCCGGCTTGTGGATCTGATCAGTGAGGATAAAAATCTTATAAACGGCCTGGGAAGGCCGTCAGGGTCGTGTCTTCAGATACACCAGATCCTCCAAAGACGTCCGATAAACACTATCGGCTCCCTGTCAAAGGGAACAGGCCTCTCAGTTCCAACCGTTACCAGTGGGTTGCAGGCCATGATTAAAGCAGGACTGGTGGAGGAAATCACCGGTAGGCGCAGGCACCGCATTTTTAAGTATACCAAATATCTGGAAATCATTTATGAAGGAACGGGATAGCTTAAACATGTTTGTTGAAATTGTTTTTCTTAGTCGCATAATTTGACTTACCCAGGAAAAATGTAATCCCCAGGGTGTCCTTCCCCTATTTTTATCTCATCTGCAGAATGGGAAGGAGGGATTTTTAGGCAATTCCCAATTTATCATGAGATTTTAAAAGACGGAGCCTTGGTGGCATGAGACCAAACCCAATCGTACGTATTGGCAGGAAAAGGCAGAGGAAGATTTGGCTTCGGCTGGCTTTTCGATAATCGACAAAAAGCCGATTATCGGCCCTTGGTTGAATTCGATGCGGAACAGATAAAAGAAATTATTTTGGAAAGTCGAAAATTTGTTTTAGCCATGGGAAAAATTATTGAATCCCCGGCTTCTGGAACTCGCAGCAAACACGTCCTTCCCATAGAGCACCAACCGTTCTTTCCCCTGTCCCATTTTTTCAAAATGGAAAGAACGGGACTGGTCGATGTCCGCCTCAAAGGATCCGGGAAGGGGATCCTTATCCTGGATACCCTCCGGATCGTTCCAATCCATAAACTGCCATTAAATGGATGAACCGCCAGGGCTCCAACAATCCAGGATATCCTGAAGATAACTATTCTTCTTTCATTTTTTGGCTCGTCTGTTTCACTGCTAAGCGTGAAGAAAAAGCCTTTGGAGGCAACATCATGCGAAACTATCACTGTTGAGGCTATCTGTTGTGATTCTCCAAATACCGAATTCCATCAATGGGTAGTATTCTCAAAAGAATATTCTCCAACTAAAGCTGCTATTAAAAATTTCTTGAACATAGGGAGATTACCCCCCAGAGCTCCGAAGAACAAGCTCAAGTTGATGAAGAAATCTTAAAAAAAAGGACGGTACAAATTTTTTGTGAAATTGATGAGCAAAACATCCCCAAACTCCCCCCACAGGGGAGGGCCTTCTCCGTCCTCCCGACACAAGTTTTTCTTCCGGTTCGCATAAACGTCCAGGCAGACTGGCTTCTTGATATCAGTAGAAAAAGCTTTATGGACATAAAGGGCAATTCCTGGCAACAGGAAATTCTGGGGCAACTCCCCGAACTGCTCAGATGTTTCCTGGAATGGCTGGTTGATGAGGAGAGGCCTAAAGAAGCGGGTTGGTGGGAAGGCTACAACATCCTCCCCGTCATTGACGGAACTGATCAACGTTTTGACCTGTTTGGCAAAGACTTTAAGAAAGATTTTGCAGATGTTCTGAGAGATTTTAAATTCCTGCCTGTATTAGCGAAAAGTGGATATGCTTTCGTCTCACCGCGGCTTTGACTATCCGAAATATGTCGGTCATCCCGCAATTGGCGCACGTTTAAAACATGTTCAGTAATATTTTCTATCCATTTTGAGTTGATTTTGATTCCTTAGTTACTAAAAGTTTTAGTTGGTTGGCGAGTCCACTGGCTGAACCGACCAAAATCAGAGTAGACAGCGTACATCGGTTCAAAGGTCTCGAAGTTCAAGTAGGAATCCTTTGGGGATTTGAAAACATTGATAAGGAAAAAGACAGAGAAGTCGCCTATGTTGGCCTTTCAAGACCAATTTCTGAATTGCACCTCGTAGGAAACCAAAATTCCTGTATCAAGCTTCTCGAAGAAAAGGATTAAGATTGCAATACAAAAGGTCTTGATGGAAGGAATGTCGTGCTTAGATCACCTTGCCTTTCGGATTTATCGATGTTATAGTTCAAACCATGAAAAAAATTATCCTGGCTCCTTTGCTATCGGCCTTTATCCTGCCCGGACTGGGCCAGGTGGTCAATGGGCAGTTTCGCAAGGCGGGGCTTTTGATAGCCGCTGTATCGCTGTTGTTCCTGTCTCTTTTTTTTAAGGTCCTCTATGACCTCAATAAGTTTTTCCTGTCTCTTCCCCCCGAGGCTTATGGTAAAAATTCTCCGCCTTTTTCAGCGGCGGCTCAAACTTTGTCCCGGCAGGATAACGGTCTATTGATTATTTTATTATTGCTTTTAGCCGGGGTCTGGGTTTATGGGGTATGGGACGCCTTTGCCGTGGCCTCGAAGAAGGGAAAAATCAATTCTGATGCGTCAATTTTTAGTGGATGAGATTCCCCGCCGACAAATGGAGGAAATAGAAGTCTATTTAAAAGAAAAGACTGTTTCCTCCGGCATGAAAGAAATATTCTGGCTGGAAATTCCGGAAAGGCTGCTTTCGCCGGTCCAAGAGGAGCATAAAGCCTGCGGCCCCCATTATCTGGCCATTGAAACAGGGCAGGATTTTATAAAGTTTGAGTTTCTGGTCCGCTGCCGCAACCGGCTCCGTTGTGATTGCGTTCAGTATGCCACCCCCCCGCAGGAGACTTACTTAATGGACTTTGCCCATACCCTTATTCAGGGCCTTGATTTAAAGGCGTGAGTCGTGAAGCGTAAGGCGTAAGGCGCGGGGGAAGAGTCAAAACAGGGGTATGATTGGAGGGGAAGGGGGCCATCCTTTTAATTTCCTGCCTCTCACCCCTCACCCCTCACGCCTCACGTCTTTTTACTTTTGAACCCACTGCTTGTCGTCCTTCTGAATCCACCAGCCGCGTTCGGCGGATTGTTGCCATTTCCTGGCAAAAATACGTTGCACCTTGCCGATCTGGTCGGAAGTAATATTCATAGACTTGGCCACTTCCTGATAAAGGGCCAGGCGGTCCCGATTCTCGGCCTCCACTAAAGATTTTACTTCTCTCTTTTCGGCCGGGGCCAAATCCTTGTTGTTGAGAATCTCGACCAAGCCTGTTCTCCCTTCCCCAACGACCCCTTTTTGAAAAAAGGGGGCCAACCGCGGAAACCGTTCTCGGATTTGTTGCTTCAAATTTTGAATGGCCGGGCTTGACCCATCGCCCCCTCTCTGGGCATAAGCCAGATTTCGGTTGAATATTAAATTTTTAAGGTGATTTATGGAGCTTTGAGGACCGGAGGGGGAGGTCGGGGGTGGAGTTTCCATTTTTCGAATATCGTCTATAATATCACCGGCCTTTTTTTCCACTTCCTTGGCCGGAAAGTAAACATTGACGGTCACACAGGACATAACAATGCTTAAAAGCCATAAGGGGAAAATCAAACGCATTTTATTAACTTTCATCTCCGGTTCCCTTCTGAGGTTTTTTCCCTATGCTTCGGATGCGTTCCATTATATCAGAAAAAAGAATTTCATTATCGGGATTTTTATTGATGACGTCAATACCGAAGAATCCCGGTTTTCGCACCAGATATTCAATCCCGTTTTCGAAAATCATCCCTCGAAGGGTGAAAAAGTTGTCCTGCAAGTTGCAGGACAGGCCTATCTCCCGATAGGCGTATTCACTGATGAAGCGATTGATCCCTTTCCGCAGAACATCCAGTTCCCCCCACCCCGTTCCGAGAAGCCCGATGTTTTCAATGGCCTTGATATTGATGCGTTTGGGGACTCCGGGAATTTCCTGGGTGTTGACCTGCAAATAAAACCGCTCCGGCAGGTTATGGCGGACCACCAGATCCGTCACCCGGCCCTGAACAAAGCCGGTTATTTTCCCGAATGAAAAACGCTGGGTGATAGGCTCTAAATTCAAATGGTTGAAAAAAAGGTCCCCCCGGATAACCCGTTCCGGAGAGAAAGGGTGAACAATAACCCAATTTTTACCTTCCACGGTACCTTCAAAAACCTGAGCCTTCAAGGTCCCTTCCATTCGAGCGTTTTCTTTGTCAATCCGGATCGGTCGCAGATCGATTTGTAAAGTGCCCATGATCCCTTGCCCTGGTAACAATTCCGCAAGGTTCAACCCTTGCAAAGAAACGGCGGCGTCCACCTTCAACTCCTCCAGGAAATGGGTAAGTCTGAAAGAATTCAGAATCGCCTGTCCGCCCCAAAGGGGGACCTCTATTTTATCCGGTATCTCAAATTGATTAGTTCCGGCCAGAACAGAAAATCGGAGTTTGTTTAGACCCATCCGAAAACCTTGAAAATTTTCCACCTGAATGAATCCCAATTCGGAAAACTCCTTTTTATCGGGGTTACGGTTCGGCGAAGAAAGATGAAAGGGAAGATCCAGACTCCCTTTTTGAAAAATGAAAGCGGGATCTTCAACCTTTAAATCAATATCGGACCCCCTAATACGCCCTTGTAAATCATAGATTTTTTCTTTTTTTATAATAGAAAGCCGGGCCTGCAAGCGCCCCTGAAGGGAGACTTTTTCCAAAAAAGGACGATCGTCGGACAGAGGTTCTCCAATCAAGAGCGGAAATCCCTTTTCCAGGGGAAGATTTTGAACTTCGATGAAACCGGAATAGGACCGTGGAGAAGAGCCAAAAGGCCATTCCCCGAAAACTTTTATATCCCCCAGCGGAGCGTACCGGAATCCCAGCGATCCTATGATCGACCTGGCCTGTCTCCCGGCGTCGATGGTTACCTCCAATCGGCCGGTCAAAGGATCCTGGTCAAAAGCAAAAAACCAGGGTGACCTGGAAAGGGTTCCCCCTGAAAGAGTGTGGCCCAAATCCAACTGAACCTTCTTGTCTTTAAAAAACCATTTTCCGCTGCCTTGTATCCTGGCCTTCAGCTCTTCTCCTTCCCATTCGGTCCTCGGAAGTTGAAACGAAAAAGGGACCGGTACAATGGAAACCAGAAAGTCAATAGGAGCACCGGCGGCTTCCCGGGTCCATTCGATGTTTCCCTGACAGGGGATTTCTTCGGGGAAGGGTTCTCTAATTTTTGGGAAAAAATGTTCAATAAATTTTAATAATGGAAAATTTCCGGTCCGGGCTTTGCCTTGGGGCACCGATCCTTTATTGAGATCGAACAAAAGACTGCCGGTTAAGGGGCTCCAATTGGCGGTTTTTAGGTTTATTTCATTTAAATAGATTTGCCGGGTGTCTGTTTTTATCCGGGCTGAGAAGAGGGTATCGGGATTGAGGATTAAAAAAGGTCCTTTGCCCGATTGCCATTCGGTTTGGGCGGCCCTGGCCCGGACTTCAGGGAAGGAAAAAGAGGGGAACTTTCCCTGAACCTCGAAGGCTGTCTCCAATCCTTGGGTAAAGACCGGGGGCAGTTCCATTTCCGTTTGCCGGGTGGAGAGTCGGGCCTTAAAGATTGGATTTAATAAAGGGCCCTGGAGCCTGACTTCCCCCCCGGCCAGGCCCTTGATCCTTCGATTCCTGTGTCGGAAATTAAAATCCATTTCTTCCAATTTGACCTGTAATCCGGAAAGTAAGGCCCCTTTAATTTTGTTGCTTTGCAGCTGGAAAGTGCCTGACAGGGAAAGCTCCCCCTCTCCGGAAAAGGAAGCCCGGTCGCTTTTCCAGTCAATCCTCTGGACCCGGCCCGGAGAAGCGGTTATTTCAAGGAGGTGATCCTGATGCCTCCAACTGAAGGTCCCCGAAACCTGAGTGACTTTTGTGGAATTATGGGACAGATTTCCGCTAACCAGGGTTACCCTTCCATTCCATTTGGGATGATCTCTAAGATCGCTCAATTCAAAGGAGCCTTGGGATTCAGCATCAAAACGGATTCCATTGGGATGCCATCTTCCTTGCAGGCTTTTAATTTGATATTGGACTGTTCCCCCCTGATCGGGAGCAAAAGAGGCCTTGATCTGGGTCCCCGGAGTGAGTTGAAAAACCATTTTTCCGAGTTCCACCCGGCCGCCCAGATCTTTAATTTCAATTTGTTTAAGGACCGGCAATTTTTTGAGCCAGGCCGTCCAGTCCGCTTCTTTCCGGGGGGCGGGAATCCGAACCAACACCGAAGGCCGGTTAATGGTGATTTTTTCGATACTCACTTCCGGCCAGGGGAGTCCTTCCCAGGACAGGGTCCAGTCCAGGGCAACCTGCAGTTCGGGTATCTTTGCCTCCCAGGAGAGGGGATCTTTCTGGTAACGCATCTGAATCCCGGTGGTTTCCAACACAAGCGGATGGAGCCGGACGGAAATTTTCTCTATCTTAATTTCGATTCCGGTTTTATTCTTGAGATATTTGGAAAGAGGATCGGTTATCCAGGAAGGATTGCAGGCGGAAAGGCCAAAGAGAAAAAAAAAAGCCACCAGAAGCGGGGCCTTATGAATGGGGATCAAGGTTGGCCGAGTGTTCGACATTAAAGTATAACCAGGACCTTGGGAGCATCAGACAGCGAAAATAAGGTTTCACTGGGTCGATGGTTCAAGGTTTAAGGTTCAAGGTCAAACCACATACCTTACACCTTATACCAACAGCCTCCACTAAGCTCGAAACTTATTGTCCCGGAGTCTCAAATCTTGTTTTTGCTTGAGCTTAAATGGATTTCAGGGGCGAACCAGTCTTATCCCTTCGGTATTTTTTTCAATTTTATCCCCCACCGCGGTCAGACAGGCCGCACAGAGATATTCGTATTTGTCCCCTTCCGGTAACACCAATAAAAGCCTTTTACGGACCGGCATGGCCTGTCGGCATCTTGGGCAATAAAGCTCTGTGGCCTCAAATTGATCGTATTGGGCGGGCCTTTTATTTTTTTGTATCGGGACTCGATAAGTCGGATTCATCATAATCGTCAATAGGACCTTTAATTTTATAACCTTTTTAATGCATTATGATAAACAGTCCCACTCTTTTTGTCAAGACCTCTTTCCTGCACCTTTTCTTGACATCTTTCCCGCTTATCGGTAATCTTACCGGTACTCATGTTCACCAATATTATCTTCTTTATCTTAGCCCTGTTGATTTATCATACCCGCTCCCTGGGTCCGAGACTCCCGGTTGCCGATCTTTGGGTTAATGCCGGGACGGTCTTACTTTTTCTGACCGTCTTTGGAATGGAAACCTGGAGACGGTTTCACCGGCTGCATCTTTTGGCCCTCGATAAGCGTCAGGAATCATATGCCTTACAAAGGGGATATCAGCAGGTCAGCCAATACCTGATGATCTTGTCCCTGATCTTTTTTGCTTCTGAAATCTATCTCCTGAACTTCAAATCCCTGGTGGCCCTGATCCCGGGGACCGGTCGGTTTTCTTCCCTGGAAGGGGTCATCGGGATCACCCTCTATTTGATCCACGTGGTTTTGATTTGGATTTTTGGTTATCCGGCTCAGGAAGAAATCTTTCGCTCCTCTCAGGCCAGGGGACCTTATCTTCGATCTCAACTTCAGTTTAATTTACCTGTTTTATTCCCCTGGCTGATCATTACTCTATTGTCGGATCTGATTGGCCTGGTTTCTTCTCCCCAATTGCGGTCCTTTCTGAATCAACCCCTGGGCGAAATGACTTATGTCCTGGTTTTTTTGATGGTCCTGTCGATTTTTTTCCCTTTTCTGATCAAAACCTGGTGGCAATGCCAGCCTATCCCGGAAGGGCCCAAGAAAAAAATGCTTTTGGCTTTTTGTAAAGAGATGGATTCCCCCTTTCAGCAGATTTATCTCTGGCCGGCCTTCGGAGGCAGCCTGCTGACTGCGGGAGTCATGGGTCTGATCAGGCGGTTTCGTTATTTGCTGATTACTCCGGCCTTGTTGGAACTCCTGGACCCTGAGGAATTGAAAGGAGTCGTGGCCCATGAAATCGGCCATATACGGAAAAGACACCTCCTTTTTTATCTCGGTTTTTTCGTCGGCTATGTCCTGCTGGCCGTTTTTTTCTCTCAATGGTTTTCCGGCCGTATTTTTCAGTATCCGGCCCTTCTGAACATTCTCCACTCCTGGAGGAAGGTTTCGGAGGATCTGTCTTCCGTCTTAATGGTCCTGCCCATGGCCTTGGGCCTGATCCTTTATTTTCGCTTCCTGTTCGGCTTTTTTATGCGTAATTTTGAGAGGCAAGCCGACCTCTTCGCTTTGAAGGCCCTCGGCTCCCCCGAGCCCCTGGTACGGTCTCTGGAAAAGATCGGATTTTTCTCGGGTCAAAGCCGGAACCTCCCCAGCTGGCATCATTTCAGTATTGCCCAGCGAGTGGACACCCTGAAAAAAGCCGGGCGTTTTCCCGAGCTGGTTCGCCGGCAGGACCGGAAAATTTATTGGTCGGTAGGCCTGTTTTTCTTACTGCTGGTCGGATTGAGTCTTTATGGGATCAAAGAGCGGATTTGGGTTTCAACCGGACCGGCTATGAATCCTCAGGTTTTGGAATCCCTGTTGAAAAAAGAGCTTGGCTCCCGTCCGGGAGATACCAAAATACTGATGGCCCTGGCCATGCTCTATCAGGATGGGAAACGGTTAGCGCAGGCCAGGGAGACTTATGAAAGGATATTACAAATAGAGCCCAATCATTATTTGGCCTTAAACAATCTGGCCTGGCTGTTGGCTACCAGTAAAGAGCCTGGTCTTTTTCAGCCCGCCCGAGCCCTGGCCCTGGCCCGAAGGGCGGCGGCCTTGAAACCGGAGGCTATGATCTTGGATACCCTGGCCGAGGCCTTTCTGGCCAACGGTCGTCCGGATATAGCCCTGCAAATTGCCCGGCAGGTGCTGGCCAGGAATCCGTCCAACCGGGCCTATTATCAGGCCCAGGAAGAACGGTTTAAACAGGCGATGAACAAGGAGAAAAAATAAATGGCCTTAAAAACACCCGAAGAATACGAAGCCAGTTTGCGAAAGCTCAAATTCAGGATTTTTCTGATGGGAGAGCAGGTGAAAAATCCGGTAGACCATCCCATCATCAGACCCTCGATGAATTCGGTGAAGCTGACCTATGCTTTGGCCCAGGATCCGCAACACGAGGACCTGATGACCGCGACTTCCCATTTGACCGGGGAAAAGATCAACCGTTTCTGCCACCTGCATCAGAGCAGGGAAGATCTGGTCAAGAAAGTGAAAATGCAGCGACTGCTGGGACAACAAACCGGGGCCTGCTTCCAGCGCTGTGTCGGCCTGGATGCCATTAACGCGGTTGACAGCGTCACCTTTGAAATGGATCAGAAACTGGGCACCTCCTATCACCAACGCTTTACCCAGTTCTTGCGGATGATGCAGGAAGAGGACCTGACCGTGGACGGGGCCATGACCGATCCCAAGGGAGACCGAAGTCTTTCTCCCAGCCAGCAGGCCGACCCGGATCTTTATGTGCGGGTGGTGGAGAAAAACGAAAAAGGTATCGTGGTCCGCGGGGCCAAGGCCCATCAGACCGGGGCGGTCAACTCCCACTGGATATTGGTTATGCCGACCGTAGCCATGAGAAAAGAAGACGCCGACTATGCCGTTTCCTTTGTAGCCCCGGCCGATGCCAAAGGCATTACCTATATCTATGGCCGCCAATCCTGCGACACCCGGAAACTGGAGGGCGTCGAAATCGATTTGGGGAACGCCCGGTTTGGCGGCCATGAGGCCCTGATGGTTTTCGATGATCTCTTTGTCTCCTGGGAACAGGTCTTGATGTGCGGTGAATATGATTACAGCGGTCTTTTAGTGGAACGTTTTGCCGGATATCATCGCCAGAGCTATGGCGGGTGTAAGGCCGGAGTGGGGGACGTACTCATCGGAGCGGCCGCCGTAGCCGCTGATTACAACGGGGTGGCCAAGGCCTCTCATATCAAGGATAAACTGATTGAGATGATCCATCTGAATGAGACCCTGTATGCCTGCGGCATCGCCTGTTCGGCGGAAGGACATCCGACGGCCTCCGGCACCTATTTGATCAACCTTCTGCTGGCCAACGTCTGCAAGCAGAATGTCACCCGCTTTCCTTACGAGATCGCCCGCCTGGCGGAGGATATCAGCGGCGGTCTGATGGTTACTCTGGCCTCGGAGAAGGACCTCTGCCATCCGGAAATCGGCAAGGTGGTGGAAAAATATTTTAAGGGGGTGACCTCGATTTCGACCGAAGAACGCTGCCGTATCCTGAGGCTGGTTGAGAACCTGACCCTGGGCACGGCGGCGGTGGGCTACCGGACCGAGTCCATGCACGGGGCCGGATCGCCGCAGGCCCAGCGGGTCATGATTGCCCGTCAGGGCAACCTGGAACACAAGAAAAAGTTGGCCAAAAAGATAGCCGGAGTCAAGGATTGACGGAATGGACTTTATTTTCCGACAGGATTTACCGGATTATTCGGATTTTTTTTCATTCCCCACAAAAAGGTACAATTTTGACTGTCCTACGGACGAACCCAAGTTTCCGCTGAGAGGGGATTGGGGTTGCCCAGGGTCTTCCGGAGTCTGGGCAAGATCGGGTAAATCCTGTTAATCCTGTCGAGCCAATGAATCTGATTGGTCTCAAATATTGCGGAGGGTGTAATCCGGTTATCGATCGTGCGGCCCTGGTTCAGGAAGTTGAAAAATTGCTGCCGGCCGGGTGGAAGCTGGTAACGGAACGGCAGGCCGATCCCTGGGAAAGGGCGCTTCTGGTTTGTGGCTGCCCGGTGGCCTGCGCCAACCGGGCGGAAGTAAAGGGCCTGGCCGGCCAATGGGTCCTGATCTCCGGGCCGATGGTTGACCGGGAAATGGTGCCGGAAGATCAAATGGCAACGATTATCCTACAAAAAATAGAAATCATAGACGTTTAAATCTTGGAACCCGGAATCAGGAGATGGAAAGGAGCCTAATATGAACAAGCATGATCTGATCTATTTGGCTGATTTAAATCATGCCGAATCCATAAGGGAAACAGGTCGCTGGAAGGCCGATAGTGAAATCATTGAGCAGGATGATCTCTTAATGGTTGCCGGGGGAGATAAATCTCCGGCAACCAATTCCGCCATGCGAATCGGCGACCATCCCCGGCCCCCGGCTGATGAGATTATGGACAGGGTCAGGGACTATTTCGGCAATAGGGAACGGGGCTACAGTTTACACATTCGCCGCCATCTGGATCCCGATCTTGAAGACCTTTGCCGATCGGCTGAAATGGTGAAGATATCAGAATCTCCTGGGATGTCGATCCAGGAGCCGATCAGGATGAAAGATCTCCCCTCGGGAATAACCATCAAGATCATAGAAGACAAGTCAGGGGCCGTTGATTTTGCCTCGGTCGCCATCGACAGTTATCAAAGTCTGGGTATGCCCCAAAAAATAGGAGAAAAAATATTCGCGACACCGGAGAGGATGCTGAGACCTTACAACCATCTCGTTGTCGCTTATCTGGATGGAAAGCCCGTTTCTGCGGCTATGCTTATGTTCTCCCATGCCATTGCCGGCATTTACTGGGTCGGCACTGTCGAATCGGCCCGCAAAAAAGGGTTGGCGGAAGCCTGTACAAGCTTTGTCACTAATGAGGGCTTTAAAAGGGGGGCACCCTGCGTTATTCTCCAGGCCAGCCAATTCGGGGAGCCGATCTATCGACGCCTCGGTTTCCAGGAATTTACCCGCTATCCCTGGTATATGCATTTTAACCAAAGAAATAAATAGGGATCTTCTCCAGAAGAATTGGGGATTATCGAAGGAGTCAAGGATTCAAGGGTTCAAGGGGCCCAAAATACTGGTATATGGTGTAAGGTTTTTCCTTAAACCTTATACCTCAAACCTTAAACCCCCGGCCAGGCCTGGTCAACGACCTCTTAAGCCCGGTAATCAAATCATCGGCATTTTTCCGCTCTTCCCGAGGGGCCAATCGCTGATAGTTGAGGAAGGCATTGACGGCGGCTTTTTTTTCGTCCAGAAGAGCGAGGACGAGGCCCAGGTTAAAGTACAGGTTGGGTGAGGCGGGGTTGATTTCTGCGGCCAGCTCATAATGCATCCTCGCCAAACGCAGGTTGTCTTCCTCGAAATAAAGATTCCCCAGATTATAATGCGATTCGAAATGCCTCGGATCTTGTTCCAGTGATTTCGTAAAACAGTCAAAGGCCTTGGCCATTCTCCCGGCTTTGGACTCGATGATACCCAGGTTGCAATAGGCGTCTGCCATACAGTCGTCTTCCGAGATGGCCCTCCGGTATGAATCAGCGGCTCGACGGTCCTCCCGCTCGTCTAAAAGCAAAGCTTCCTCAAAAGAGCTGAGATGGGTTGGAAGTCGCAGAATCCGTCCCGGGCCGGGAGGGAACCGGTTCAACCGGGCCGGAATTTCTCTGAGTTTCTTAACCCGTTCAAAACCGAACTTCGAGGTTTTTTGGGCGGGGAAGGGTATAATCTTATCCATAATCTCTATTCAATCCCGGTCGAGTGTGCTGTCTCAGAAATGCCTTTACAATCCTGTCATTCAGAACCCCGTATCAGGCACGGGGCAGGCCCGATCAGAAATCCGGTATTTTCAACCTGGATTCCCGCTTTCGCGGGAATGACGATAGGGGGACATTGTAAGTAAAGTCAGAATTAGTGTTAAAACCTCATGTCACGATGGGACACCAAAGAGGCCTGAAAAAGGTTTTTCGTTGAACGTTGAACATTGAACGGTATTCCAGCACTAAGAAATCGCCTTTGACTTAACCCGGGTCTCCTTGGAGACCACGGTTTTTTTCCTCCCTTTGGCTTTTTCCATCGGCTTCTTCTGCGACTTGGCCTGCTCGATACTCTTCTTTAGAGCGGTCATGATGTCCATTACCGGCTTCTCTTCCACTTCCACGGTAACGATCTCTTTACCGGCAATCTTGGCCTCAATGACCGCCCTGAGGGCGTCGTGATATTTATCGGTCAGATCAATTTTATCCAGGGTGGTGGTCATGGAATCGACCAGACTGAGTGCCAGCTTGAGCCCCGCTTGGTCGATAGACTTCCCCTCAAGCTGGGGAATCTCATTAACGTTTTTGATTTCCTTGGGTGACCTGAGCCTGTAAAGTACGACGGCCTTCTCATAAGGGGCGATCATCACCACGTCTTCCCGATCATGCAGGACTACTTTACCGATTCCCACCTTTCCGGTCTCCTTCAGGGCGGCGACTAAAAGGGAATAGGCCTGCAAGGCAACCGGTCCGTCCGGTCCCGCATAATAGGGCGTCTCATACAGGGTGGGGTGCACTTCCCGGGCATCGATGAAACCTGTGATCTCGATTATTTTGGTGCTTTGGAGGTTTATTTTTTCAAAGTCTTCCTTCTCGACAATCACGTACCCTTCGGGCTCATATTGGTAACCCTTGACAATCTCCTCATTGGATACGACTCTGCCGCACTTCTTGCATCGTTTGTCGTAGCCTATAGCCCCGTGGTCTTCCTTGTGCAGAAGATGAAAGTTGATGGTCTGCTCCGTATCTACGGCAGTGTAGACCTGAATCGGTATCGTCACCAGCGAGAAACGAATGTGGCCTTTCCAAATTGATCTCATAACTTACCTCCTATTCCATGAAAAAAGTCCCCTTTTGCCCACTCTCTGCGTCAGACTCAAATTTTAATCCTCGAAATACTAAATTTATTCCTATGATAACTTAACATCATGAGGTTATCCCGCAACCTTCACCCAAATCCGGGCGGAGTCGGAGAAACACCGGTTCCCGGAGCATCCCGTCCCTGGTCAGCGAAGCGAATTGCACTTCGCAGATCACTTTGGGTTCGATCCAGACTGTTTGCGCGTCGTCCAGGGGCTTTTCCGGGATGGGCCTCTCCACCCGCTTGATCTTTTTTAAATAAGCGGATATTTCCTTCCTCAATTTCTCATCAAACCCCGTTCCCACTTTACCCACATAGCGGAGGGTTTTGCCTTCAGGCCGGGCCAGATGCAGGGCTCCGAACAAGGATTGGCGGTCTCCTCTGCCCTCGGTATAGCCAACGATCAGACACTCCATGGTCTGCCGTTTTTTTATTTTCAGCCACTGGCCGCTGCGGGTACCGGCCCGGTAGCGGCTGTTTCTTTCCTTGGCCATAATGCCTTCAATCCCCATCTGAACCGCGGCCTTGAAAAGCTCGGGCCCTTCGCTAACCGCCTCACTGACCCGATAGGGTGAGTCCCTTTTAATAGCATCCTCCATCCAGGCCCGGCGACGGACCAGGGGCTCATTGACAATCGGACGGCCGTCGAGGTAGAGGCAATCAAAGACATAGCAGACGGCCGGATATTGGGCCCGGGCCCGTTCGATGGCCCCTTCCTGGCTTTGCTGAACCCGGTGTATAACGTTCTTGAAAACGGGCTTCCCGGACTCATCCAGACAAACGATCTCGGCGTCGAATAGGGCCGAAACCGTTCGGAAGGCCGGATCGGCGGCCAATAGTTCCGGAAACTTCCCGGTCAGGTCCTGCCGGTTGCGGCTGTGGATGCTGACCCGGCCTTCGTCCAGGGCAATCAAGGCCCGTACCCCATCCCACTTTATTTCATAGAGGTAGTCTTTCGAATCCGGCGGTTTATCCGCCGATTGGGCCAGCATCGGCTGAATGGGATCCCGCAGCCAATCCACCTGCGATTGATCCAGGCGTTCGAGCAGCCATTCGTTCCCTTTGGTCTGATGCATCCGGTACTCCGCGCTCAGTTCGCTGCTCTGCAATGCAAAGTAAAACCCGCCCTTTTTCTCCTTGGTGATTTCGTATTTCCCCCGGGCATAGATCCAGACCTGGCCGGCCCCGTATTGTCCTTTCGGGATCATCCCCTCGAAGTTTTTATATTCCAGAGGATGGTCTTCCGTCGAGATGGCCAGCCGCAGGATTCCCGGCCGGGGGGGCAGTCCCTTGGGAACAGCCCAGGATTTTAAGACCCCTCCTTGCTCCAGGCGAAGATCATAATGCAAACGAGTGGCATGGTGCCGGTGGAGGACAAAGGCTTCGCCTTCCCCGACGGCCATGGCCGGCGGCGGCTCCGGGGTTTTCAGGAAGCTTCGCTTTCGGGCGTATTCGCTAAGCGTCCCGGAAGTCCGGTCCTCCGGAGAGGGTTCGGGATCCCTCCCGGCGGACCTCTTTTTCCGCACCGTGTGCAGGCTGGTGGCCTGGGCGGCCATCCCTTCCCAGGGGTCCCCGTTACCGGACAGCAGTTCAGGCACCTGGGGAAGCTTAAAGTCAGTGGCACTGCGGAGACCTGCCACTTGATCCCAGCGCAGGGGCATCGAGACGGGAGCCCCCGGAAGTCCGCGCAGGCTGTAGGCCGAGACAATAGTCTGATAGGTCCTGTTGCGATAAATATCCACCAGCACCTTCCCCTGGCGGGCCTCCTTTTTGATGTTCAGGGTGGTTGAACGGCGGTGTGATTCAAGGAAAGGTTTGGCCACTTCCTGCGTCGCCTCAAAGACCTTATCGAAGGTCCACTTGGGTTCGATAGGGACCAGGATATGAAAACCCTTGCTCCCGGTTGTTTTAATGAAGGGACGGTAATCGAAATTTTCCAGGTGCCCTTTCAGGTCAAGAGCGATTTCAACCAGGTCTTCAAACCGGTATTTTTCCGGCGGGTCCAGATCGAAAACAAAGTAATCGGGCTTATCGAAGTGGGGGAAGCGGCAGTGCATCTGATGAAGTTCAAGGCAGGCCAGGTTGGCCAGCCAGACCAGTGAAGCTTCCTCGGTGGCTATGACATAATCGACCTTTTCAGATTCCCCCAGGACCACATGTTCTATCCATTCCGGCGCCCATTCGGGTCTGTTCTTCTGGAAGAATCGCTCGCCGTCAATGCCGTCCGGAAAACGAACCAGCGAAAGCGGGCGACCCTTTAAATGAGCCAGGATCGTCGGAGCGACTTTAAGATAATACTCGATCATCTCCGCCTTCAGGATATGGTCGTCGGGGTAGAAAACCTTCCCCAGATTGGAAAGCTCGATCTTCCGCTTGCCGACCTGGGTTATTTGAGAGGTCCTGGACATTGGCACCGTTTAGATTCTAAAATCATAAGTCTGAGAAGTTATCTCTCACTTTTGACAATCAGGTTCAAGGGGGTCTTATTTTTGGGGTTGTCCACCCTGACGTCATATTGCTTCTTTGCCGGGCCCAATATTTTAACTATTGCAGAGTCAGGCCTACACCATAGCCGGAAACAGGTCGGTCAGCTTTGCTGACCTAAAAGGAGGCTTCCTTCTGGAAGCCGGGGGTGAATGCCCTGCTCCGAATAAACTTAGCTTTTGGGCCGGGATAGGGCGACAAGTTACCCTTTGGACAATCCCCAAAAATAAGACCCCCTTGAACCTTTTAATAATTTCAAATAGGTTTGGCTAGGTTTTTGACCTGCTCTTTCTTCCCCTTTTTGGGTTCTTTGAACTTGAATCGGTAAGCTCTTGGAAACGGATGGCCCTTTGGGGCCCCAGGGCCTCTTCTTCGTGTTTAAAAAAGACGAAAGCCTTTTCCCATTTTTGCGATTGGATTTTTTCCATCCATTGGTCCAGGCCGGCCCGGCTATAATCGGAACGGCGCAGGCGCAGATACCCCCAGGACCCCGTAGCGGTGATCTCCCGGGCCGGATTATCATCCGTTTCCTCGATGCACAGGCAACATCTCCTTTGATGAAGGAGTTCCAGCATTTCAAGCCCATGCCAGGAGGGACTGCGGAAATCAAAGGCACAGGAACTATCGGGCGGAATCAGATCGAGAAAGGCCTCCAGCAGCGGGCGGTCCGCTTGAAAACTTTTGGGAAACTGGAAAAGAACCGGCCCCAGTTTCCTGTCCAGAAGGGAAAGGGTTCTGAAGAGGTACCCGGTCTCTTCCTCAACATTTCTCAACCGCTTCAGGTGGGTGATGATCTGGGGCGCCTTGAAGGCGAAGACAAAATCGTCGGGAACCTGCCCGGCCCAGGAGGTCAGAAGGGCTTCGGTGGGCCTGTGATAAAAGGTATTGTTGATTTCTACCGTATTGAAGTGTTCGGAGTAGAAACGGAGCATTCCCTGGGGGGCAATCTTTTCAGGATAGAAAATACCTTTCCATTCCTTGTACCCGAACCCGCTGGTCCCGATATAGATTTTCATGGTCAAACTCCGGACATTTTCAAGGTCTCTAAGGCCTCATCGATGAGGTTCGCCTGAAACATAAGATGCCTTAGGGTACGATTCGCATGCCCCAGGTTGTCAGACCGTTGGTCTGACATTTATCCTGGACACCCTCTCATCAGCATTGTAAATCCGGACTACCCGGCTGCCCCGGTCATTTCTTCCGGGTCAAGGTCATTTCCATCTCTTTCTTTTCCCTGCCCCCTCTGGGGGTGATATACATTTCATAGACCATGGTATCGTTGTTTACGATCCTGGTCACACTCTTCCAGGTCAAGGGACCCCGGGCCGGGTCGTCATAACGGCTTTTCTGGGTTATCGTCTTTCCATTCGGGCTGGCCGTCCCTTCAAAAAAATAGATGCCGGTACTCATGGAATCAATCCAAATCGACTGGTACTTCTTGGTATAATTGTCGAATCCGATGAGGTTGATGCCCTGGAAGGTAGCCCCGTCCATTTTACCGGAATACTCCTGCTGCAGGTATCGTCCGTCCAGGATCATTTTTTGTTTGCAGGCGCCTTTGGATTCCATGGGGTTATCGGGGTCCATCCAGGCCGTGGTCCTGTTCACCCAGTTCCCTGCCAGACTCGCCAACCGCTTATGAGGCGCTCCCGGGGTTCCTACCTTGGTGTAGATTTTCATCATCGCCTGCATGTCCATCTTGACTTTTTTGCTTTTTGCTTTGGCCATCACAAACCTCCTTGTTAAGGTAGTCATCAAAATATTTTAAGTCTACCAATGATCTTTAAGGCTGGGAATAAAGGGAATGCTGTATTTTTGCAGGGAAAATATTGTATTATTCAAACTTCGAATTAATCCGCCATACCCTGCTTAGGGGTAGGGCGAGCCAGACTGGAAAAAATTATCAGGGAGACGGCATACCCCAATTGAAATCCGCCGGCAATGGAGCCGGCCTGAGTGGCCGTCATCTTCCATTCCTTTTGAAGAACCGGCAGGGCCGCGGCATAGGTCATAAATACCAGTCCGTTAAAGACCCGGGCCGTGCAGATTCCGGTCAACCACCAGTCGAATTTTTTTCGAGGCATCAATCAATTTCACCCGGTTCCCGCTTTTGAATTGGAAAGGGGCCTGCCTTTAATTTATCAGATCCTTGTCTGTCTTTTGGACAATCAGGTTTTGATGGCAAAAAAGGATGTTTCAAATGCCAAAGGTGTCACGAATCTTTTTATTTTCTCGCTCTTCCGTTTGAACAGCCAGGATCTCCCGGCCGAAATGATCCTTAAACCATTTTTTTAAACCCGGTATCTCTTCCATCTCTTTTAGAGATCGGGGATTTTTCAAGGCCAGGGCATTGATCAGGACATTATTCATGAGAATTCCAGGCTCGATATTCAATCCTTTTGCCCGCTGATCCCGCCAGTTTTTTAACGCTTTGATCCTGTCGCGAACGGCCTTTGGCCAATCTGGCCTGGCTTCCCGGGGGTACAGCGGAAGGTCTTTTTCGGGAAGGGCCAAGGCCCGGGCAATTCCCCGAAGCAGGTGTCTGCCATAGCGGTCGATTTCCTTCCGGCTCATGGCCTTCCCGGTCTCCATTTCTTCCAGGCTTAAAGGTTTTTTTAAGGCCAGTTCCAGCAGGGGTTCATTACGAATCACCTTGAAAGGAGGGAGATCCGACTTTTGGGCCTGGATTTCCCTGAATTCCAACAAAGCCTCCAGAACGGCCAGGCTCCAGGGATCCAGTCTGCCGGCCCCTTTAACTTTCAAGTATAGGGGGGCGGAACTGGGGGGATTAAAGCGAACCTTGGTCAGGGACCGGCATTCTTCCTCCACCCAGAGTAAGCGACCCTTCTCTTCCAGCTCTCTTTCCATCTCCCGGGCCAGGGGTATCAGGTACTGGGTGTCCAGGGCCGCATATTCCACCATTTCCCGGGATAAAGGTCTTCGGGACCAGTCGGCCCGTTGAAATTTTTTGTTCAGCTCCACCTGGAACCGGTTTCGCAGCACCGCTTCCAGTCCGGTCTCTGGAAGGCCCAGAAATTGACAGGCCAACTGCGTATCAAAGAGATTGTTCACTTTGAGCCGAAAATCCCGGTCCAGGGAACGGATATCATAATCCGCCCCGTGGAATACTTTGCGGATCCCGGGATTGGAGAAAGCGGGGCCTAAAACGGAAAGGTCCCTTAACGCCAGGGTTTCCAGGACATAAGAAGCGGATTCGGTGGCGATCTGCAGGAGGCATACCTTTTCGTAGTAGTGGTAGAAGGAGTCCGATTCCAGATCGACCCCGATGATCTCGGACTGACCCAGAATCCGGGCCATCTCTTTCAATCGCGGAGCGGTCTCAATCCATTCATAAGAAAACCTGTTTTCAGCCATTGTCTTTGCAAGCTCTTTCCTTTTATTTGTGATTCCAGGATACCTTAAAACTAATGTAAAATCTATCGGGCAAAAGAGGTGAAGGGTAAGGGGGAATGAATGCTTGAATGGACCTGAATTTCTTTTGATGGTTTTTATTTCGGCTTTTCGAGTAATTCGATCATCATTCCCCGGGCGGACTTAGGGTGAATGAAGACATTGGCCCCTTTGACGCGGGCTTCGGCCTCGGCGTTGATGAGGCGGATGCCCTTCTTCTGTAAGGTCTGAATAGTTTCTTCCAGGTTGTCGACTTCCCAGGCCATCATATAGACCCCCTCGCCGCGGTTTTTAAGAAACTGCGCCAACGGCCCTTTCTCAGGATTCAGGGGTTCAATGAATTCAATAAAGGCGTCTCCCAGGGGGAGCAGGGCATTGCGAATCCCTAACTCGGGCATCTCCCCTGATCGGGACGGGTTAAGATCGAATTTTTCCGAAAATTCTTTCACGGCCTCATCAACACTTTTGACAGCGACATGGACGGCCCTGAGTCTATTAAACATCGGCTTCTCCTTATTCTGTGTTTTTTGTTTGTTTTGGGGTCAGGCAATGGTAATCAGCCGCAGTATTTAACTGTCGGCTGAAAGAGTAATGTTGTTTTGGTTTTATGCGGCAACCTGTTTAATGGCTTTATAAGCAGTTCCATCAATCTGACTGATTTCCCAATTATTTTGTAAATTTAACCAAAAATGAGGGCTGCCTCCTAAAGCCTTGGAGAGCTTCATGGCCATTTCTGCACTGATGCCTCTGGCCTACTTCCTCTTTACCTTTTCAAATTCCTGTGACTTGTAGGCGTTTTCGATCATTATCATGACCGCGGAGATCAAGGTTTCGTCTTTAGACTGGAAAATCTTTTTTAAAATTTTTCTGGCCCGAGAATAGCGGGGATCTTTGATAGGATAGTTATATTGAGTTTGGGTTTCACGGGCGACAATGAGGCGTTTGGTTTTTTTCCCAGGTCCAAAGCTTTCCGCATCTTCAAGAAATTCGGACAAGGGGATTTGAAAATAAGCAGCCGCTTTATTCAAGGTGTTTAAGTCATGCTTGGTATCTGTCTCCAACATCTTATAGATAGTTGCCTGACTTACACCCATTACCTTAGCTATTTGTGTCTGCGAAATTCCCTTGTCAATTTTGACTCTTAATAGTTTTTTTAATTTTTCATTCATAAGACAATTATTACAGTAATTTTTTTCTTGACAATATATTTTTACTGTGGTAATAAAATAAAAAGTTGATTGAAAACTTGTAGAAATCTCGTATGCTTATCAAAGAAGATTTCTCTGAACCGGCCGATACTTTTATATTCCGATATATCTCAATTCCGGGCGAAAAAAACCTTTCCCTGAGGACGGGGATCGGGAGGTATTTCGCACCCTGTTAATCCACATGACTCAGGAGGAGGGTGGGAAAAAGTGAGAGGAGCGGCTTGTGAACGTTGTGGAGAGAAGTATTACGGATGGGTCTTAGACCAAAAAGGCCACGATACTTGTGATAAGTGTGGAGGCAAGCTGGTCATGCAGGACAAGAAAGGGCTTTCCTCTTCCTCACTTTCTTTTTCGGGGTCGGATCAAACCGACCCTTTAAAATCTAAGGATATAGATCCCGATAGTTGAACACTTCCTCGGCCCGATCTGAAGTGATACCCTTCGCCGTCTTTACGACCTTTCATATTTGCCTTAAATTTCCAAGGGTGCGAAAAACGGTCTTTTGACCCTTGACACCTACCATCATTTACTGCCTTTGTTAACTAAAGAGAACCGTCCCCGTTATTTTTGTTATTCATGGGATGTCTCCGACGAATCATCTTTCGGCAACTTATAAACTGCTCCGTTATAATCGTTGAATTAAATAAAAAAAGACAGGAAGTTGACTCTGATTTTTTATTTCAAAAAATTGTGGCAATAATTCACGTTTTTTGGGACTATCCTTTATTGGGGATAGGTATATAGCCCCTTTACCTTTTGAAGGAACCGATACGTCTCCAAGTAGCTCGGCAAGAGATTGATAATGTTCGGGGCGAAGTGTTTTTCCCATAAGAAAATTGTCTGTCATTTCTATATTTGGATAGGTAGCATTAATTTCGAGCATCTTCGTGAAAGCCTCTTGAATCATTGATGCAGATATAGGTTTACCAATAAATTTCAGAGTCGGCGGGTCTATCGATTCGAAACCGATGTTGATATAGGTATAAAAGGGTAGGGAACTTATTTTTTCAAATAACTCACTTTTTGATTTTAGAAGGGAGTCCACGCTTCCAAAAAAGAATAACATAGGAGTGTTTGTGCGTGTGCCTTCAAAACCAAAAATCTTGCTGGCCTCAGAACCGGCCAGATAGATCAATTCATCCCCGGCTGCCAGTGCGTCATGATTCCCCAAAAACAGGGCGTTATAATTTTCAAGATTGCGACCATGAAAAATCTTTAATTGTCGAATCTGTTCAAGAATTTCAGTTCTGGACCGCACCTGAAATT
>JACQYK010000146.1:0-43854 GCA_016208255.1 Deltaproteobacteria bacterium
CTTTTGTTGCCATGGAAAACCTCCTACTCAGGTATTGACTTCCAAAATAGACGAAAGATTGAACCTTGTCAATATCTTAAGTTATTTTAAATAGTATTGCAAAATTATTATGAATAAATTAAACTGAAAATCAAATCAGTCTTGATGGCAGATCCAGGAGGTAGTAATGAGGACTCGTTTCCAGGTGATTTTTCTAAGCGCCTTCTTTCTTTCGTCATGGGGATGCACCACTCTCCGAACTCTGGACTTAAAATACTCACCCAGCTATACTCCCCCGCCTGTCCCGAGCCAGGGCAAGATAGCGGTCCTTCCCTTTGAAGACGCCACCTGGAACGGCCAGGAAAATCCCAACTGGGTAGGGAAGGCTTCCCTCTATGGAATAAAGTTATATTGTCCGAAAAGTTTATCCTACCTGGTTACCCAGGGGGTCAAGAAGGAGATGGAAGCCTATGGCTATCAACTCAGTCCCGATGAGATCTATACCATCCAAATCAACCAGCAGGACCTTAAGACGTTACTCAAAAGAGTCCCCCACCTTCAGGTGGATTTTCTGGTGGGCGGGGTTATTTCTCATTTTTTCATTCATCAGGTGGCTCGGTTTATTGCCGAAGTAGAAATAGAGGCTTATTTGGTTCGGCCTCCCCAGGGAGATATTGTCTGGAGCAAGAAAATCGGTTATCGGGAAGTCAGGATTCCATTCACCTCCGACGATTTTTCCTCCCAAAGTCAGGAAATTCTGAATAGTCTTCTGGAAAAAACCATGCAGGATCTGTTCCGGAATTCAGATTTTAGACTGCACACTCAAAGCGAAAAAAAATAAGTTCCTTTTGCCTTTCCAGGCCGTTTTACATGGGAAATTGAATAACTGGAGGCTAAGGGCAAGGGGCTATAGGCTATAGGGAAAGAATAAAGTCACCTATTGCCTTTCGCCTATTGCCTCTCGCCATTATTCATTCATGGGACCCCGGGTTAAACAGATTATCCATCTGGATATGGATGCCTTTTATGCCTCGGTAGAAATGCTGGATAAGCCGGCCTTCCGGGGTCAACCGGTTATTGTCGGTGGTCCCCAAAAAAGAGGAGTTGTTTCCGCCGCCTCCTATGAGGCCCGAAAATTCGGGATTCATTCGGCCCTGCCCATAGCCGTGGCTATGCGTTTATGTCCCCAGGGCATTTTTTTGCCGGTTCGGATGTCCCGTTATAAAGAGATTTCCGATCAGATTTTCGAAATCTTCCTGCGTTTCACCCCTCTGGTGGAACCCCTCTCCATTGATGAAGCCTTTTTGGATGTAACCGCTTCCATTCGACTCTTCGGACCAGCGGAAGAGATCGCCAAACAGATCAAAAACCAGGTCCGAGATGAGATAGGCCTGACGGTTTCAGCCGGTGTCGCTCCTTCGAAGTTAGTGGCCAAGATTGCCTCGGATTTAAACAAACCGGACGGTCTGACCATCGTACCCGAAGGGAAGGTGCAAGACTTTTTAGACCCCCTTCCCATTGAAAAACTCTGGGGAGTGGGAAAAATTACTCAAAAGGACCTTTCTCTCCTGAATGTAAAAACCATTGGAGATTTGAGCTGCCTCCCTAAAGATTTGTTGCGGAGGAGATTCGGCCAACAGGGACTTCAGTTGTATTTTCTTTCCAAAGGAATCGATGACCGGGAAGTTCAGCCGGAGAGAATAATAAAATCCATTGGACGGGAAGAAACTTTTCCGGAAGATATTTTGGTCAAGGAAAAGGCCGAAAAGGAAATCCTGATTCTAAGTCAACGGGTGGCCAGGCGTTTAAGGAGGCACGGGAAGGCCGGGCGGACCATCACCCTTAAGGTGACCTATGATAATTTTACCCGAATCACCCGGTCTCTGACCTTGCCTGCAGCTACGGATGACGGAAGAACCATCTACCGGGTTGCTCTGGAACTGTTGGAAAAGACCGAGATCGGGAATAGACCTATCCGGCTTCTGGGGATTTATCTTTCCCAGTTGACCAGACCCGGCGAGGGGCAGTTGTCATTATTCGATCAGACCAACGGAATAAAGAAAACGGACCGGCTTAACCGGGCCCTGGATGCGATTCACGACAAATACGGAGATCAGGCCATTCGTTCGGGAAGGATCATGGAGGAATAGCGTTTTCATTTTGGTACCACTTCAGCCACTAAGACACGAAGGCACAAAGAAGGGATATGATGTTTAAATCTCTTATCAGAAAGAATGGCATCAAGAGAATTATTACCTGCAGACCGCAGGCCTTTGTGGCTTAGTGACTTGGTGGCTGAACTATTACCCAGAATGGATACGGTTTCTTTTCCTCAAAAAAAACTCATTGCCTGGTTTCAAAAACACCAGAGAGATCTGCCCTGGCGTGTCCGGCGGGCACCTTATTCCACCTGGATTTCGGAAATAATGCTTCAGCAGACCCAGGTCCAACAGGTAGTCCCTTATTACCACCGATTCATGGAACGGTTTCCAAACATACGGTCTTTGGCCAAGGCGACGATCTTAGAGGTGCTCAAGGTCTGGGAAGGGATGGGATATTACAGCCGGGCCCGCAATCTCCATCAAGCGGCCCAAATAATTGTTGGTCGATTTGCGGGAAAGATCCCGGTCGACCTTCAAAAACTCAACGAACTGCCCGGAATCGGTCGATCGACGGCCGGAGCCATCCTCAGTCTGGCCTATAATCAACCCTACGCGATCCTGGATGGGAATATTCGCCGGGTCCTGATCCGTTTTTTTAACATCAACCAGGATTCTGAAAAAACAACGACCATTAAGAAGCTCTGGTCCCTTTCCCAAAATATCCTCCCCCTTCAAAACGCCGGTTTATTCAATGAAGCCCTGATGGAATTGGGGGCTTTAATCTGCACCCCGAAAAATCCGGCCTGTTCCCCCTGTCCGCTGAATAGAAGATGTGCAGGGTTTAGCTCCGGGTGCCCGGAGGCCCTTCCGGTCAAAAAACAAAAAAAACCGATCCCTCATTTTGACGTCACGGCGGCTGTCATCCAAAACGGGAAAAAGATCCTTATAACCCAACGGCCGGAAAAGGGTTTGCTGGGCGGCTTGTGGGAATTTCCCGGCGGGAAAAAAGAGGCCGGGGAGTCCCTGGAGCAATGTTTAAAAAGGGAAATCCAGGAGGAATTGAATATTGAAATCAGGGTGGGAGATCGTTTTATGCAGGTCCGTCATGCCTATACCCATTTTAAGATCACCCTCCATTGTTTTTTTTGCCGTAAGCTGAAGGGTAGAATTCTCCCCCTGGGGGTGAAGGATTTTCGCTGGGTTTACCCGGATGAACTGGAAAAGTTCCCCTTCCCCCGGGCCGATCAAAAAGTGATCGAGTTTTTGGAAAAACGTAATACATTAGACGTATGAAAAAATCTTCTGACAGGATTGACAGGATTTACATGTTTATTACTCAGGCTCCGGTGATCCTGAGCACCTTAGTTCCCTCCCAGCGGGATGAAGGTCCTTTCTCCGTAGGATGATTTTGTTTGTGCCTTTCTTCTGGAAAGGCTCAAAAATCAAGGTAATCCGGTAAATCCTGTCGGATAAAAGATTGGTTTTTTAAAAAGCTAAATTGACACGAAAAAACAAAGTCAAGGGTCATGAATTCGGCGTCTTGCTGACTTCGCTGGGTATGCGTTTCTAATATAGCCAGCACGAAGAATTCTCTGTATATCATGGTATTTTACTGAATATACAATGTTCAAAGTTGATAGACTCGTAAAAAGTCTCCAAAGCCGTCACCCCCGCGAAGGCGGGGGTCCAGAAGTAGTTGAGTTTCCTGGATTCCCGCTTCCGCGAGAATGACGAATTTGGGCTTCCGGCAACTTTTTACGAACTTGTCAAAGTTTAGGCTAATTAAATTATTTGTTAAGATAATATTTATCATTTATAATAAGTTACAGAAGATTTGAAGTTTGGGAAATTCCATAAATCGTCTAAAACGATAAATGGATCATACCAACCCTCTCCAATAAAAGCCTTATTTTTGTACGGCTATCTATAAAAACTTTAGAATAACTTGTTATAAAAATGGAAAAAAGATTTGGAATATTTTTTGATTTAGACGGTACCCTTATCGATAATGAGCATTTAAAAGCAGTCGCTTTTTCTAAAGCCATTGAACAACTTGGAGGGAAATCTCATCCGTCGATCTACAAAGAAGTTATGGGGATGAGCGGCCTGTCTATTCGAAAACATTTTGCCAGCAAAGCAAATATAAAGGTTGATTTGGATGAGTACTTTGAATTGTTCAAATCCTTTTATGAGGCTCTTCTTCAAACCGATTTAGCCATCAAAACCGGGGCTATTCAGTTCCTAACGGAATTAAAATCTAAAGGCATTGAATTGGCTGTTATCAGTGGTGCCTATTCATCTTCGGTGAATTACATAATCAACGCATTCAATCTTAGCCAATATTTCAATTTAATTGTGTCCGGAGATGATATTCATAAAAAGAAGCCGGACCCTGAGTGCTATCTATTAGCTTTAGAAAGGCTGAATTTGCTAAAGGAACAAGTGATCGTTTTTGAAGATACTGAATCCGGCTTGAGAGCGGCCTTTTACGCTGGAATCAAGTCATTAGGGATTCGACATGATTACAATCTATCACATGATTTTTCCAGCGCCTTCGCTGAATATTCATCCTATGAAAATGATATTGGGAAAATCCGTAAGGATATAAATACGATCTTTAATAATGATGTTTTATAACCATGCTAATTCAGCCGCCACAAAGAACGCGCGGCTGATTAGCCACGTTATGTTTCAAAGAGTTGAGAAATGAATTTCTATGAATGCATAAGTCGAATTAATTCGATTAATTCACAATATCAAATAGCCTTGTCAGCTTTTGATCTATATCAAAAGAATGAAGAAACAAGCCTTTCTGATATGATGGAAAAGAGGAATGCTACCTTCATAGATATTCTAATCGGGTAAGGGGGAGTGTTTCTCTCCCCCTCCCCGCACCGCCCGGTAGGGTGGGAACAACGGGAGTGGCCATGGCCATCAAAGGGATGGGGGCTGCTGACAAAATTGAATGAAATGAAAGACGTCCCCCTTTTCGATCGCCGAAAAATCCGGCTCCGGGTGACGCTTGTGTTCGGCAAGAAAACAAATAAGTCTTTGTAAACCTCACAGGGAAAAAATATAGCCATGAGAATTTATTTGGATAATTGCTGTTTTAATCGTCCTTTTGATGATCAGTCTCAAATAAGGATTAGGCTTGAATCTGAAGCCAAGTTGAAAATCCAAGCCGATATTGTAGAAGAAAAATTTGAACTTGTGTGGTCATATATCCTTGAAGCTGAAAACAAGGCAAATCCCTTCGAAGAAAGGATGAATGCAATCTCAGATTGGAAAAATCAGGCTGTCTCGGTGATTAAAGAAAATAAAAAAATAGTGGAAAAAGCAAAGAAACTCAAAGAGATCGGCCTGCGTAGCAAAGATGCGCTGCATATATCATGCGCCATATCTGGTAAATGCAAGTTTTTTCTGACAACAGACGACAAAATTATTAATAAAAACAATTCAATAAAAGAAATTATAATCATCGATCTAATTGGTTTTATCAAGGAGGTTTACTTATGATAACTGATACCGAAGTTAGAGTAAAAGGGGTTCAAGCTCTCACAAAATCTCTGGGGAGCGTAGGGGCCGAGAGATTTATCGCCCTCATTCAGAGAGAACCGTTTGACTATACAAAATGGCAAAGAACATTGTGGGAAGATCAAAGCGTTGAAGAAATCAGCAGGGCCGCAATGAAAATTTTTGAAAAACCTGCTGAACAATAGGTTCAAGGAGCGGGTATAACCCTCCTGGGAGCGTCCCCCCGAAGTGATGTCTGCGTTGGCTACCGATGGCAATCGAAGATCTTCCATGAGACACCGATCCGTGGTATTATCAAGAAATGAGGAGGATTAAGACAATGGCTAAAATCAGCAAAGTCAAGGTATTGCAAGATTATCTTCTTGAATTGATCTTTGATGACGGAGTGTGTGGGGTGGTGGATCTCTCCGATTTGGTCGGCAAGGGTGTTTTCGCTTTGTGGGGCGACCGTAATGTTTTCGAAAATGTTCGGATCGGTTCATTAGGCGAACTTGTCTGGGGAGACCAAATTGATCTCTGCCCGGACTCCTTGTATCTTAGGGTGACCGGCAAGAAGCCGGAAGACATTTTCCCCGCCCTGCGCCGCGAGGCAGCTTATGCCTGAGATCAGCCGTTTCTTAGAACTGCTGAAGATTGCCCCACTCGAATAAAGTCAGCCAACAAGGCGCTTCACTGGATGGGGACTCCGCTGGCGCTCCATCCCCTCCAGTGATCTTTGTCGTTACGAAATTATTACACAAAGCCGATCTATTCAAATCCACCTTTTTCTTCTGAAATAGATCATCATAAAGATAGTCACGGCCAGCATCAAGATCAGGACCAGGGGATATCCCCAGGGCCACTCCAATTCCGGCATGTATTTGAAATTCATCCCGTAAAGCCCGACAATAAAGGTCAATGGAATAAAGAGGGTAGCGATAATGGTCAGGACCTTCATGACTTCATTCATCCGGTTGCTGATGCTGGACAGATAGATATCCATCATTCCGGTGAGCATATCACGGAAGGTTTCGATGTTGTCGATGACCTGAATGGTATGATCGTAAATGTCCCTCAAATAGAGGACGGTTGATTCCTTGATCAGAGAGGATTCTCCTCTTTCCAGGCTGCCGATCACCTCCCGCAGGGGCCAGACGGCTTTGCGCAAAAAAATCATTTCCCGCTTTAATTTGTGGGTGGCCTGTAGAGTGGCCGGGGAGGGTTTGGTAACCACTTCTTCTTCCAGGAATTCGACCTGCTCCCCCAATTTTTCCAAAACGACAAAATAATGATCGATAATGGCATCCAAAACGGCATGGACCAGATAATCGGCCCCCATCTTGCGGATGCGGCCCTTATTGTTACGCAGGCGGTCCCGGATGGGTTCGAAAAGGGAACTTTCTTTTTCCTGAAAGGAAAGGACAAAATTCGCCCCCAGGATCAGGCTGACCTGTTCGCTTTCGACTTCATTGTCCCGGTTATTGCCCAGGAAGAGGGCTTTTAAGACAATGTACAGGTAATCCTCATAATCCTCCATTTTGGGACGCTGATCGGTATTCAGAATGTCCTCCAGTACCAGAGGATGTAAACCGAAACATTCGTTCAGTTCTTCCAGGACCTCCACCTGGTGCAGACCGGTCACATTGATCCATGTTACCGTAGAAGAGCTCTTAAAGAGGACGCATTCTTTGGCCTGGGTTAATTCTTTCTCCTCCAGTTGATGTTCATTAAAATCGAACAATGTGATCCGAGTCGTCTCGCTTTTTCTCTCCCCGATATGAACCGGGGTCCCGGGGGGAAGGCCGGCCTTTTGAGATCTTTTTTTTATGGGTCTGGGCATAGGATTGCTCCCTTGAAATAGCTTGACACCCCGACAGGGCTTTTTTAGAATAGCCAACTTGCGCTTGGTGTCAACTCTTTATTACGAAAACACGTTAGGCGTAAGGCGTAAGGCGAAACTCTCTTTTCATGTCCCGGCCTCCTCGGGAGGCCTCCTGTTTAGGTCGGCATACGGCATCCGAATGGATGCCTCTTCAAAAGCTCGATAAAATCGAGCGGCCCGACCGTATCGTGGTGTCACGCTACCAAAAGCGTGGCCTGAGAGCATAGTTCGAAAATAGATTTTTAGACTTTGAAATTGTGGCACAGCCGCCCCCGGCTGTGATTATAAATGACAGGCGAGGGCACCTGTCCCACATAAACATAAGGCCATTTTCATGCTTCGCGCCCCAAGGGCATGAAGGCTTAATTCCAAAACATCGTTTACCACAGGCAGAATTCGAATTGCCCAGGCCCAGGAAAGGAAGTTATGGATTTTTTCTTTGAACCCAAGGGGGTGGCCGTGATTGGGGCCACGCCGGATCGCTTCGGGGGGGGACGTCATATCTTAAATAATCTCATCCTTGGTTACGACGGTCCCATTTACCCGATCAATCCCAAGTATAAGGAAATTTTAGATAAAAAGTGTTATCCGTCCATATTGGATGTACCGGACCCCATTGATCTGGCCCTGATCTTTATCCCGGCCCGGGCCGTTCCCGCCGTCCTGGAACAGTGTGTGTCCCGGGGTGTCAAAGGCGCCATCATTGAAAGCAGCGGTTTTGCCGAGATCGGGCCTGAGGGGAAGGCCCTTCAGGATTATTGTCTGTCCATTGCCCGGAAAGGGGGGCTTCGCCTCTGGGGACCCAATTGTATGGGGCTCTTTGATCCCTTAAGGAAATATATTTTTTCTTTTATTATTCCGGAATCCTGGGAGGAGGGAATTTTATATCCCGGGGGGGTGTCCCTGATCGTACAAAGCGGGCTCCTGTCCGCGGGATTTATAACCACCCTCATGGGTAATAAAACCCTCGGCCTGGCCAAGGCCTGCTCCATCGGCAATAAATGCGATGTGGATGAGACCGAGTTGCTGGAATATTTTTTGAAGGATCCGGCTACCAAGGTCATTGCCATGTACCTCGAATCCATCCCCAGGGGGAGAGAATTTTTTGAGTTGGCCCGGGCTTCTCAAAAACCGATTGTGGTTCTCAAGGGAGGAAAGAGTCCTTCCGGGGCCCAGGCCTCGGTCAGTCATACCGGGTCCCTGGCCGGCAATTATGAAGTGGCTCGCGGCGCTCTGGATCAGGCCGGGATTTATCAGGCCGATGATTTTTTCGAAATGGCGGATATGGCCCGCTGCCTGGAAAAGGGCTTCCCTTTACCGCGCTCGCTTAATAGAAAACCGCAAATAGCTGTCTTGACTTACAGCGGGGGGGCCGGAATCGTCAATTCAGACCACCTGGAGAAATACGGTCTTCCTCTGGCGGAGTTATCGGCCGGAACCAGGGAAAAAATAGAAGCCATCTCCCCGCCCTGGATGCCGATAAAAAACCCTGTGGATTTTTATCCGGCCATGGAACAGGTTGGCCAGCGCCAGGCCTACCAGGTAGCCCTGGCCGCCCTTAATGAAGATCCGCAGGTAGACGGAATCATCGTCCATATTTTCCCAGGGACCGGAGACCGGACCATGAACCTATCCAAGATGCTTTCCGATATTCCGGAGTCAGGACCTAAAAAACCGATTCTCTTCTGGGTCATCGGAACCGGAAAGGGCTATGAAAACGCCCGTTTGTTCCTGGAGGACGCCGGATATCCGGTTTATTTTGAAATACACCGCCTGACCAGGATCATGGCCAATCTTTTTGAACATGGTCCCCAAGAGACGTTTTCCGCCTTGCCAATCCTTCCGGAAATTCCGGATTCATTGAAGGAAAGGGTTAAAAAGAGGGCCGGGAAAGGCCCGGCTGTTCTGGATGAACAGGAATCCAAAGAATGGCTGAAGATGGCGGGACTGGAGGTGGTGGAAGAAAAGTCAGCCGACGGGCTTGATGAAATCCTATCGGCGGCCAAAGACCTGGGATATCCGGTGGTCCTCAAAGGCATTCAGGAGGGCAAGGTCCATAAGACCGAATCCGGACTGGTCGAGTTGAATTTGAATACCCCTGATCAGATTGTCTCAGCCTTTCGCCGGATGGCTGCCGGGGAGCATCGCCCCCCTTCCTTTTTAGTCCAACCCATGCTCAAAGGGGACCTGGAATTGATCGCCGGCATCATTCGGGACCCCCAATTCGGTCCCACCGTTATGCTGGGCCTGGGCGGGATTCGAGCCGAGATTTATAAAGATGTGGTTTTCCGACTGGCCCCATTAGAGCAAGCCGATGTTTATCAAATGGTTTCCAAACTAAAAGGTCAGGCTTTGTTCAGGGGTTTTCGAGGCGCTTCAGCGGTAGACCTGGGTCTTCTGGCCCAATGGCTGATCCGCTTGGGGGAGATGGCTTTGTCGTTTGAACAAATCCGGGAGATCGACGTCAATCCCCTGTTGATAGTGAAGGGCAAACCTATAGCGGTGGATGCCTCCATTATTCTAACTTAATCCATATGGATTTCGTTAAATTTTATTTTGAAAAGGGGGGATTGGATTGGAGAAATCATTCGGTAAAGAAAGAAGAAGATACCCGAGATTAAGTGCCAGTTTTGTCGTCAGTTACAAAATTAAAAAAATCCCTAATGATTATGATTTCAGCCAGACGAAAAATGTCGGCCAGGGAGGGGTGCTTTTAACTACCAACAGAAAATTTGAGACCGGAACCCAACTGACATTAATGATAAAAGTTCCTTTTGTCCTTCAGCGCATTGAAGTTTCAGCCATTGTCGTTGATTCTAAAGAAATTGCCAAGAACCTGGTTTATGAAACCCGCTTGGCTTTTTCTGATATCAATAAGAAGTTTTTTCAGGAACTGGGGGAATTTATTGAAGAGCGGTTGGGGAAATAAGATTATCCGGGCGGCGCGGGGGTCCGGTTCAAGAAATTGACCCCGGAAGTCTTCCTGAAGGGTCTTAAAGGGTCACTTAAATAAGCTTCTCTGTTTTCCCTCTCGCCCTTCGAGAGCGGCGATTTTTTTGCTTGCGGAGCTTTTCCGCCTGCCGCTGCTGAGGGTTTTTACCCGTTTGAAGGGCTTCCACCTTTTCGGCCAGAAGCCGCCAGGCCAGAAAACGGTTTAAGGCCTGGGATCGCTCCTTTTGCATCTTGACCGTGAGACCGGTGGGAAGGTGCTTTAAATAAACGGCCGAAGAGGTTTTATTGACTTTCTGACCACCCGCCCCCTGGGAACGGATGAACTGTTCGGTTACCTCCTCTTCCCGGATGTTCAATTTTAAAAGGGTTTCCTGGAGGGCTTTTTGTTTTTCCGGACTGACGGCCATAAATCCAACCAATCATATTTGAAATTCCTGTTATTAGAGTTACCGAGTTCCTTGTTTATAACGAGCAACAAGTAACCAGTAACGAGCAACGAATTTTCAACATTGCCCTATTTGAATTTAAAAAATCACCGGCAGCTTTCGGGGCAGGATCTGAACCCGGGCCGGGAGCCGGCCTACCAGTTCACCGTCCAGATCGATGAAAACTTCTTCTTCGGAAGTCAATTCAAGGGAACGGACGGGGAAGGTCTTGACCTTGGGATGTTCGGCGATGGTTCCGCGGTAGAGGCGGGTGACATTGGTCAAGACCTCCGTTCTTGACACATCCCCGATAATCACCAGATTTAAAAAACCGTCATCCAAACGGGCTTCAGGGGCTACCCACATCCCTCCCCCAAAATATTGCCCGTTGGCGACCGCGATGGAGCTGGCCCTGAGTTCAAAACCCTCTTGTTCATCAATCGTAATGCGAATCTTTTTATTTTGGTATTGGAAGAGGGTGACCAGGAGTCCTTTGAAAAAACTGAGTTTCCCCCCCAATTTTTTGGAATGGCTGTTTACATAGCGGACCAGGTCTCCGCCGAAACCGACATCGGTGACATTGACAAAATAGCGTTGGCCCGGACGGCCCTCCAGATCCGTAAATTGAACCTGCCCGATATCGATGGGCTGGATGGAGCCCTGGGAGGCTTGCCGGGCGGCCTCAGGGAGGGAATGAGAAATCCTCAGGGTGCGTACCAGATCGGCGCCGGTCCCGTTAGGTAAAAAAGCCAGAGCGACTCCGTCGACGGCATGATTCAAGAGGCCGTTGGCCACTTCATTGAAGGTTCCGTCTCCCCCGCGCCCAGGCCTGGCCGGGTTGGGTGGTATGCCAGGCCTCAAAGGGAGGCAAAAGCTTCCGCAACAAGGGTTCGTTGCCGGGCCATTGGCGCCCGGTTCTTCCATCGGCACTGGCTGGATTGACGATTACCACCCAGGAGGGATTTTGTGACGTTGGTTGGTTCACCGGCTTACCTTTCCCTTTTCAAGGTCCAGCCTTTGTTGAAGAGAGGAGGCCAATAATTAAAATCGAATATTTTGAGTTATAGTTTCTCCAAAGCCTGCCCCACTTTTTGACCCAGTTGAAAAGCGTCCTCGATTTCCTGGGGGCCGGGCACGAACTTTATTTTCAGACCCGGATCGATCAATTCAAATTTAATCTCTTCCAGTTCTTTGTTGATCAGCTTGACCGCTTCTCCGCTCCAGCCGTAAGAGCCGAAGGCGGCGGCGATTTTTTTATTGGGTTTCAGACCCTTCAAGTAGGTCAGAAAATCCATGACCGTCGGGAAAAGGCCATTATTCATAGTGGGGGATCCCACCAGGACCGCGCCGGCATCCAGAATTTCGGTGATGACATCGCTTCGATGATGGGCCCTGAGATGCAGGGGCTTGGCTTCAGTCCCGGTCTGGTCTAAACCGGCAGCGATCGCCTCGGCCAGTTTTTGGGTGCTTTGCCACATGGTATCATAAACGATCACGGCCTTCTTTTTAGGTTTCTGTCGGCTCCATTCCCCATAGGCATTAATAATTTTGGCCGGGTCCTTTCGCCAAATGATTCCGTGATCGGGACAAATGGTCCGGATCGCCAGACCCATTTGAGTGACCTTCTCCACCAATTGCAGAACCAGGGGGGCATACAACAGCAAAATATTGGCGAAATATTTCATGGCCTGAGGCCAGATAGCTTCTCCCATCTGATCGTCAAATCGTTCCGGACCGGCATAATGCTGGCCGAAGGCGTCGCTGGAAAAAAGGAGTTCCTCTTCTTTGACATAGGAAAACATGCTGTCCGGCCAATGCAGCATCCGGGTTTCCAAAAAGGTCAAGGTCCTTTTACCCAAATTTAAAACACCGCCGTTTTCCACCGGTTGGTAATTCCATTTTTCCGGAAAATGGAGGGCGAGGTTTTTTTGCCCCATTTTGGAACAATACAGGGGTTTGTCCTCTCCGATTTTGTGCATGACCCGGGGGAGACCGCCGGAATGGTCCATCTCGGTATGATTGCTGATTACATAATCAATTTTTTTAGGATCTATAATCTGGGCAATATTATCCAGCAGGCGATCGGCAAATTCTTTCTTGACGGTATCAATCAAAGTGACTTTGTCGTCCAGGATCAAATAAGCGTTATAGGTTGTTCCCTGTGGAGTAGAATAGCCATGAAAATCCCTGATATTCCAATCCACAGCCCCTACCCAATAAATACCTTTCACGATTTCTATCGGTTTCATATTTTTTAGCCTTTTTTAGTAATCGTTCCGGGAACCGGAGGTTTTAATTCCCGGCTTTTCACGTCTCGGCTGAGCCTTTTCGACAAACTCAAGGCCCAGAACCTGTCGACGGGCTCGCCGCAAGCCTTGAATCCTTGACCCCTCGAATCCTGAGAATAATTTTCGTGCTTAGTGGCGAACCTTTCCTCTGGTGACGAGGGCTTCAACTAATACCGTAAAAGAGGCAAGGAAATTTTGACAATGGTCCCTTTTCCTTCTTCACTTAATAAATCCAAGGTGCCCCCGGGATGTCCTTCGATAATTTTTTTGGAAACGCTAAGTCCTAAGCCGGAGCCCCGTCGTTTAGTGGTAAAAAAGGGGGTGAATAGCTTTTCCCGGTCTTGGGGCTGGATCCCGGGACCATTGTCGGAAAAATGGATTTCCACCCGGCCGTCCGATCGCCTGGAGCCTATGGTCAAGCGACCTCCCGTTTCCATGGCCTCCATGGCGTTTTTCACCAAGTTTAAAAAAACCTGTTTTAATTTGCCCGGGTCCCCTTCTACAAAAAGCGGATCTTCGGGTGTCTCCACTTCGAGGGCGATATTGTTGAATTTACAATCTTCGTTGGAGAGAGAAGAAACCTCCCTCAAGAGGGTATTGATATTCACCTTTTCCCGGGTCAGCTGTTGGGGGCGATACACTTCTTTGAGTTCCAGAAGAAGATTTTCCAGTCGTTGAACCTCATCAGCAATAATCTTCAACTTGGACTGACTCTTTTCATCCCTGATGGTTCGTGAAAGCTGTTTGGCAAATCCGCCGATCATGATCAAAGGATTCTTGATCTCATGAGTAATTTCCGCCACCAGTTGACCGAGGGCGGCCAGACGTTCGGATTGGGCGACTTGTCTTTGAAGGGCCTTTGTTTCCGTAAGGTCTCTAATAATTCCGGTAAAGTAAATTCTTCCTTCTACCTCCGAAACCGAAAAAGAAATCGAAAGGGGGAATTTCTCCCCGTTCTTCCGGGGAGTTAGGAATTCGGTTTGATGACCGATCAGTTTGGATTCCCTGGTCTCCAAAAAACGGGAAACCGCCTGTTTGTGGCCGGTTTCACACTCCCGGGAGAGAATCAATCCCAAGTCCTTCCCCACGACCTCCTCCCGGGAGTAACCAAAGATTCTTTCAGCGGCCTTATTGATTGCTTCCCGAAGGATGATCGCTTCCCGATTGGAAGAGAGTTCCTCTCTCTTTTTTCCCATCCGGTGTCCGCCTGTTATTCCTGCTCAAATTTATCTTTAGTGGCCCCGCAAACCGGGCAGGTCCAATCATCGGGCAGGTCTTCAAATCGGGTTCCTGGTTTAATCCCATTGTCAGGATCGCCATTGGCCGGATCATAGACGTACCCGCATATCGAACAGACATATTTCCCCATCTTTATAATCTCCTCTCCAGTCTGATATTAATTGACCGCTTCATAGCCTGCTTTTTTTATCTTATCTTTCACCAGGGTGATGTCAACCGGTTTTGTTTCACTAAAGGCCGCCTCGCCCTTATCCAGATCAACAACCACTTCCTTGATTCCTTCGATTTCTTTTAAGGCCTTGGTTACCGCCATCACACAATGCTGGCAGGACATGCCTTTGATTTTTACTGTCGTCATGATAATGCTCCTTTCGTTCTAATAAAAATGGTATAAGGTATAAGGTTTACGGTTTACGGTAAGTCAAAACCCTATGAAATATTCTTCCTTATACCTCCACCCTCAAACCTTTTGCCTTAAACCTTACACCTTGAACCTTAAACCTTTTTCTTATAAAGCGGTGACATGGCTCTCAGGGTTTGAACCACATTCTGCAGGATCTCGATAAATCGATCGATATCGGCCTCGGTGGTTTCCTTCCCGAAAGTGATGACCAGCGTCCCCTGGGCGTCGGCAAAATCCCGGTTGATGGCCAGGAGGACGTGAGAGGCCTGAAGCGCACCGGCAGCGCAGGCCGAGCGGGTGGAGACCAGGATCTTTTCTTCATCCAGCATCAGGACAATCCCTTCCCCTTCAATGTATCTTATCGATACCGAAACCAGATTGGGCAAGGAAAGTTCGGGATGCCCGTTGATAAAAATTTCAGTAATATGGTCTTTCAGACTCTGAATCAATTTCTTCTTAAGGCCAAGGCACTGCCTGATCCGTGAATCCATATCGCGGAAGGCCAGGTCGGCGGCCGTTCCCAGACCGATGATGCCGATTAAATTTTCAGTTCCGGCCCGTTTATTGTTTTCCTGGACTCCTCCATCCAGCAAAGGCCAGAGGCTGGTCCCCGAACGGATATAAAGACCGCCCATGCCCGAAGGGCCGTAAAACTGGTTGGCTGAAAAGCTTAAGAGATCCACCCCCAATTTTTGTACTCCCGGGTGATCCGGCCGATTTCTTCGATTGGTTGCAGGGTCCCGATCTCGTTGTTGCTGTGCATAACGCTGACCAGAATGGTCTCTTCGGTGATCGCCTGGGCAATTTCTTCCGGATTGACCCGGCCGGTATCATCCACGCCTACCGAGCTCACCTTGAAATCCATCATCCGCAACCGACGCAGAGTTCGAAGGACGGCGTTATGTTCAATGTTGGAGGTGACAATATGCCTTCCTTTTTTGGTATTGGCCAGGGCCACTCCTTTGATGGCCTGGTTAACAGACTCGGTTCCTCCGGAAGTAAAGACGATTTCTTGGGGTGAAGGACTATTGATCAACCGGGCTGTGGATTCCCGGGCCTTTTCCAGGACCTCGGCGGCCTGATCTCCCACCTGGTGAGGGCTGGAAGGATTGCCAAGATTGGCCCGAATAGCCTCGATCATGGCTTCTTGGACTTCCGGTAACAGGGGATTGGCGGAGAGATAATCGAGATAAATCATTTTCATCAGTCACCTTCCTTGAATCATTCTAATGGAGCTTTTTCAGCATCTTACCGCATCCGACACAGAACATGTCTTCTTCGGTGACTTCTTTGCTGCAGTAGGGGCAATAGCATTTCCCGCCTTCTTCCTGGTCATGTTCGTGTTTTTCCTCCCTTTTGGGTTTGGGTCGCACGATCCCGGCCTTTTTGTCTTCATAATCCTGGATAGCCAGATGCAGGGCATCGGCTCCCAGATTGGAACAATGGAGTTTATTTTTAGGCAAACCTTCCAGGGCCTCCGCCACGGATTTGTTGGTGATTTTTTTGGCCTCGGCCAGGGTTTTACCTTTGGCCATTTCGGTGAGCATACTGGAGACCGCGATAGCCGCCCCGCAGCCGAAGGTTTTAAACTTGATGTCTTTGATGGTATCCTCTTCGATCTTCAGGTAGATAGTCATCATGTCGCCGCACAAGGGATTTCCCACTTCGCCCACGCCGTCCGCATTTTCGATCTCCCCTACATTACGGGGATTTTTAAAATGCTCCATAACGGTACTTGAATACATCGTCCTTACCTCCTTGTTCCATCTGCGTTTCTGGGCAGGATGGCCATTTTCCGTTAAAATAATTGAACCGGGTCAAGATTGAGAAAAATAATGACTCTTCTTGATTAACCCCGCCATAATTTTTATTAAATTAATCACGATGAAAATAATTGTAAAGAGGGGTCCGGGATGTAACCCTTATTTATTTAGCCGGTATCAGGTGAAAGGTCCGGATTCATTAATACGAAAATAGAGTTAAAAGTCAACTGAGCTATTTTCATGTCCCGGCCTCCTTGGAGAGGCCTCTTCTAAGAGGTCAGCGAAGCTGACCGTATCGAGGTGTTACGCCCCTGACGGGGCATGACGATTCAATAGGAAAGTTTGCCAACCGGCCGCCTTTCCGGGACATAGGGATGGGAGCCCTCGGATTCATTCCAGGCCTTGGAGACATACAAATTACAATAACAACTGCCGAACTCCTCCACATCCTGGATTCGGTAAACACAGGGACAGATAATGTCCTGATCGACTTTCCGGTCTCCAGAGGCCAACCGGCAAGGACAGCACATATAACCGTATCGCTCCTTATTGAGAAGCAGGCCTTTGAGCAGGTCGTTGACCCTGTCCCGGTCTTTATTAAAAAAATAGCCTTTGGGTTCCTGGACTTTTTTTAACATTTCATAGAGTTCTTGTTCATTCATAATCCGAGGGCCCCTCTGATTTCATCTTCTTTAAAACCGACGATGCACTTGTCGCCGATGAGGAGGGTAGGGAAGGAGCAATGGGGGTTATATTTTTTTACCTCTTCAATCATGTCGGCTCGTTCCTGACCTTGCAGGAGATCGACATCGATATAATCATAGGGGACCCCTAATTCATTTAAAAATTGTTTGGTATGCTTACAATGGCTGCAAGTACTTAAGGTGTAAAGTTTGACCGGCGGCATAAATTTCCCCTTATAAGTTTTTAAAGAACATTATAGCAATGGTCGAAAAAGAAAAGCAATGTGTTTTCTCAACGATGGTGAACTCGGAAAAAGTTAGAATACCATTGAGCCAAGCGACCGGCAGGGATACCAGCAAAGTAACCGGCTAAAATAATTTGATTTATCAGACTTGTCCGCCAGACTCCATAATCCCGCCAGCGCCGTGAAGAGGTGGTGACCGGCAGCGGGGCAATGGTTATCCGTCCCTGGCGGCGCAAACGACGTATCAGCTCCACATCTTCCATAAGCGGGATTTCGGCAAAACCCCCCAGGGCGCGGAACCGGTCGGCCCGGAGAAAAATACCCTGATCTCCATAAGGTAATTGTAAAGTCCGGGCGCGCCAGTTGGCCAGAGTTTCAATAAGCTTTAAACCGGGCAAGGGTGGATGGAATTTGAGGCGGAAAGCCCCGGCTGAGACTCCTGGCCTGGAGAGAATAGGAGGGATATAATCGGCAAAACCATCGGGGAGAAGGGTGTCGGCATGGAGGAAAAGGAAGAATTCTCCCTGGGCCTCCCGGGCCCCGGTATTCATCTGCCTCCCCCTTCCCCGCGGGGATACAATAACCTTGGCCCCTAAGTCGGCGGCTGTTTCCAGGGTGGTATCTTGACTTAATCCATCGGCGATGACGACTTCTATCGTCGAAGTTTTAGGGATCCGGGCCAGGGTAGACGATAGATGAGCAGCTTCGTTCAGGGTTGGAATAATGATAGAGAGACTGGGTCTCAAACCGGTTTCCAAGGTAATAGCTTGAATTTTTCCCATAGAGGCAGGTCTTGGGGACGATCGATATCATCCAGAAGTTCCAAAAGTATGGGTTTCAATTTAAATTTATTAGAAATTTCAATAGTTTTATTAAAGACTTCTTCCGTTCCCCAGGGTATATCGACGAAAAGCGGGGATAGGAGTCGGCTTAATCCTATAAGGTAATATCCTCCGTCCCTGGCCGGGCCTAGAACAAGATCCTGATCGGCAAGGCCATCAAAGGCCTTCTGCAATATTTCCGGTGTCAGACCAGGACAATCGGAGCCGACGATAACCACTCGGTCGATTCCTGACTGAAAGGCCTCTTTAAAAGCGCGCTCCAGACGAACCCCCAGATCACCAGGGCCTTGATCGCGAAAGTTGAGATTCGGGCCCAACCAGGCTTTCATAAGGATTTCGTCCCCGCCATCGAAACGGACTTCCAGGCTAATTGAAAGGAAGGCAGAATATTCCCTGAGCTGTTGTAAGGTTTTTTCCGTCATCAACCGGTGCAAATTACAGGAACCTTCCGGGCCAAGGGCCGGTATAAGGCGGGTCTTAACCTGGCCGGGAACCGGATAGCGGGTAAAAAGTATCAATCGGTCCGATTTTATGGATGGGGGGAGCAAATTCGATCACCTCCTGAACGGTTTTGATCGTCATAACCTCCGGACGATTTGGACCGGCTTCGAGATGGCAGTGGCGGCATTCCTGATTGCAAAGCAATCCCATATTAATTTGTAAGGTGGTGGTATTAAGCCGGGTAAGAACGAGCTGGTTTTGAGAAAGGGTCCGGCTAAAAGGGGGGATGGTTTTGTTTATGTCGGTTATGGGAATTAAGTTTTCCAAAAGAGACCTCAAGAACTATCCGGATAGATCCGTCTACAATAACGCTCGGGAAGAAGGGTAACCAGTATAACAAGGTTTGCAGTTTGAAGCAATCAATCGTTAAACTTCATCCGGCAGAAGCCAGGGCGATACTATGAATCCGGAGGCAAGTCAGGACGTCCTTCTTTTAAAAAACTTTTCCAGTTCCACGGCCCAGAAGATCCCGGAGGAAAGGATCAGGGTTATGATCAATTCATTGAAGCTCAAAGGCACGGTCCTGAAGATCGGATTCAGGACCGGAACATAGATGGTGGCCATTTGAAGAAGGAAGGTCAAAACAACGGCCCCCAGCAAGGGTTTGTTGGTCAATAGACCCTGGGTGAAAAGGGATTCTTTCTCAGAACGGATGGCCAGGACATGTCCAAGCTGGGTCAGACAAAGACCGGTAAAAACCATGGTCTGCCAGTGGCTGTTTCCGGAATGGATAGCCCAGGTCTGAACCAGCAGCACGGTCAGACCCATCAATAAACCCACCCAGATGGCATGAAAACCCAGACCCTGAGCAAAGAGACTCTCTTTGGGGTGCCGCGGGGGACGCTTCATCACATCCCCTTCCTCCGGTTCTACGGATAGGGCCAGGGCCGGAAGCCCGTCGGTAACCAGATTGATCCAGAGGATATGGATGGGCAGCAAAGGAATAGGGAGACCTACCAGGGGAGCCAGAAAGAGGGTCCAGATTTCGCCGGAATTGGTGGTCAGAAGATACCTGATGAATTTCCGAATATTATCAAAAATTTTCCGGCCTTCCTGGACCGCCCTGACGATGGTGGCGAAATTATCATCCAGCAGGATCAGGTGAGCGGCTTCTTTGGAAACGTCGGTGCCGGTGATGCCCATGGCAATCCCGATATCGGCCCTCTTTAAAGCCGGGGCGTCATTGACCCCGTCTCCGGTCATGGCCACAAATTCCCCCTTATCCTGAAGGGCTTTGACAATTTTAAGCTTTTGTTCCGGGGCCACACGGGCATAAACCCGGATCTTTTGAACCTGTTTTTCGAATTCTTTCAGAGATAATTCCTCAAGCTCCCTGCCGGTTATAGTGGAGTCCGAGCCGGCCTCGATGATATCCAGCCTTTCGGCTATGGCCCGGGCGGTGACTGGATGGTCTCCGGTGATCATCACCGGAATGATTCCCGCTGTCTGGCAGAGGTGTATGGCTGCCCGGGCCTCCTCCCGGGGAGGATCCATCAATCCGGCCAGACCTAAAAAGGTCAATCCGGTCTCTATCGATTCCGGGGATACTTTTTCCGGAAAAGTCGTCCAGCGGCGCATGGCCACAGCAATGATCCTTAAACCTCCGGCGCCCATTTTTTCATTGATGGAATTGATGGTGTTTTTATTGAGGGGGCTAAGACCTTCGGAGGTCAAGATATTTTCCGATTTGTCCAGCAGAACATCCACGGCTCCTTTGGTAAAAGAGATGGTTTCCGGCTCTGGTCCTTTGGCAGCGGAAACCCGATGAATGGTGGTCATGCATTTTCGGTCGGCATCAAAAGGGATTTCCCCGGTGCGGAGGAGAATTTCTTCCAATTCTTTTTTTTTGAATTCCCTGTCCGCTGCCAGATGGACTAAGGCCAACTCGGTGGCGTCACCGATCAGATTCCCGTCTTGATCCGTCTGGACATCGTTGTTCAAGGCCAGGGCGGACAGAAAAGCCGGCAGCGGTGGAAAGTTTTCTTTCAACCCATCGTGATTAAAAAGTTGACCATCAGGACTCTGAACTCCGAACTCCTTACTCCGAACTGTTTGCCCATCCACATACATCTCCTCCACGGTCATCTTATTCAAGGTCAAAGTCCCGGTTTTATCCGAACAGATATAGGTCACCGACCCCAGGGTCTCCACGGCTGGAAGCTTTCGAATCAGGGCATTTTGTTTGACCAGCTTTTTCGCCCCCAGGGCCAAGGAGATGGTGACCACTGCCGGTAGGGCTTCGGGAATTGCGGCCACGGCCAGGGAAATGGCGGTCAGCAACATCTGCCAAAGGGGTTCCGCCCTTAACAGCCCGACCACGAAGATCAGGGCGCAGATGGCCAGGACGGCCAGGGCCATCTTTTGACCGAAAGCGGTCAGCCGTTTCTGAAGGGGGGTTTTGACCTCCGCTTCATCCCTGAGCATGGCAGCAATCCGTCCCAGTTCAGTATTCATGCCGGTGGAAACGACGATTCCAGTGCCCCGTCCATTGGTGACAAAGGTTCCCTTGTAAACCATATTCTTGCGGTCGCCCAGAGGGAGGGAAGGATCGATAAGGGAGCGGATGTGTTTTTTTGCCGGAAGGGATTCCCCGGTTAAAGCCGCCTCATCAATTTGAAGTTGGGCTCCTTCGGTAAGTCTTAAATCGGCCGGCACCACATTCCCGGCTTCAAGGAGGATGACATCCCCGGGAACAATTCGGGATGCCGGTATTTGGGTTGGCTGATGATCCCTGAAAACGACCGCATGGGAGGCCGCCATTTTCTTAAGGGCGGCCATGGCCTTCTCGGCTCGGAATTCCTGGATAAACCCGATGCAGGCATTGAGGACGACAATGACGATAATGGCAATGGTATCGGACGGTTCGCCGATGATGCCGGAGATAAGGGCAGCGGCTATGAGAACCAGGATCATGAAATCCTTGAATTGATCCAGGAACATCAAGAACCCGCTTTTTTTCTTTTTCTCTTTGAGTTCGTTGGGGCCGTATTGATCAAGACGTTTTTGGGCCTCTGCGGAAGAAAGACCCTGAAGGGATGAATTCAACTCCCCGATAACCGTGTTGATTTCTTTTTGGTGCCAGTCCATGGGTGGTTTTTCAATCTCGGTTAGAGGCAGATACGACATCTATTAGGATTCAACACGAAAATAGCCTTGGATAGCCTATTCGTTCTATAGATCAATTTTTAGGCAAATTCGAGGAAAATTTATTTTTGACTTTATTAATCAGTTTTTTGGCCCAGACGAATTCCGTGGCCAGGATACCCAGAGCCACCGGGATAACCAATAAGGCCGGACCGGGTAAAACAACCATCACCAGCCCGATGGCCAAGACGGTAAAACCGATGACAGCTATGACCAACCTCCTAACCTGTCTGAGACTTTTAGAAAAAAAAGCAGTCACTTTTATATTCTCATTTTTTCGGTCGGTTTCCAAATTCCAAAAAAAAACCTTTACCTCGATGCCCATGGATCGCGATAAAGGTCTGGCTTGTCAGGCTCTCTCAACCAACGGTACCGGCCTGCCTGAAGCAGACGTATTGACGATTACCGCTGTTACAGCTACTCCCCTTTAATAACGATATAATCTAATCTTAGAAGTACTTCATGTCAAGGAGAATCCGGAAAAAATCCGGAAGGTGACTTTCGAATCAAGATCTGGTATTATCCGACAACACCCCTAAAAAGGACACGATTCAGAATCTCCCATAGGGAAGACAGGAGAAAAGTTATGACCGAACAAAAAGACAACACTCGAAAAGTGGAAGAAAAATTAAAGGCCCTGGGGCTGGTCCTGCCCCAACCGGTCAAAGCCCCGGCCGGGGTGAAACTGCCTTTTTCCTGGGTCCGAGTCCGGGGGAACCGGGTTTTTATTTCCGGCCATCCGCCTCAGAATCCCGATGGTTCCATCGCCGAACCCCTAGGCAAGGTCGGGGCCGAGGTTTCCCCGGAACAGGGCTATCAGGCGGCCCGCCTGACGGCCTTGTCCATCCTCGGCGATTTAAAAAGGACCCTGGGGGATCTGGACCGGATTAGCGCCTGGCTGCGGGTTTTCGGGATGGTCAATGCCGCCCCGGGGTTCAATCAACTACCCGCGGTGATCAACGGTTTCTCCGATCTCATTTTTGAATTGTATGGTCCCGAGAAAGGGGATCACGCCCGCTCGGCCGTGGGCCTGGCTGAACTCCCCTTCAACATTCCGGTGGAGATCGAAGCGGAGGTGGAGATCAATAGTTAAGCAGTGATTCCCTTGCATTCAGGTTTAATAGGGTATATGATAAAATAAATTAGTTGCCAAGAGCCTTTTAACAAATTGATGAATGGCCCGCAAAGAACTCTAAACAACTTTTTTGCGGGTTTTTTGTTCTCCTTGGCCCCTTACCAACTCAAAAATCGAAGCTGTCCCGCAGAACCAGGAGGTATGTCGTATTATGAACAAAAAAATTTATGTCGCCAATTTATCCTTCCAAACCAGCGAACCTGAGATTAGAACCCTTTTCTCCAAAGCGGGAGAGGTTACCTCGGTCAAGATCGCCAGGGACAGACAAACCGGTCAACCAAAGGGTTTTGCCTTCGTGGAGATGTCCACTCAGTGGGAGGCCCGGAGGGCCATCTCCATGCTTAATCATACTGAATTCAAGGGAAATACTCTGTTGGCCAAAGAGGCCACAGTCAGACGCGGCTTCGGCGAAAGATAATAAACCTCGATATTGTAAAAGTCGGTGGGGCGCCCCATTTCCTTGGTTGCCCGGGATTGGCGGTAAATGGTTGCGGCTTCGTCTTGGACGCCTGGGATCGGCAATCTTCGAACCTTAACCACATCGATATCTGCTTTCCAATGATCCTCACAGGCTCGCCCCGGCAAAGGTGGGCTTGCCCCTGTTTCCTTGACTATACCTAAACTTCCTGATATTATACATAAAAAAAGTTCAATAAACTGTTCGCCGCAGAAAAACACGATGAAAACGATCGCTTTAGCTTCAGATCACGCGGGGTATGAACTGAAACAATTGATCGCAGCCCATCTGAAATCCAGGGGCTACACGGTAAACGATTTCGGGACCGCCAGTCCAGAACCGGTGGACTATCCCGACTTCATCCGACCCGCTGCGATCAGCGTTGCGGTAAAGGAGAACGATGTCGGCATTGTCCTGGGAGGCAGCGGCAACGGAGAAGCGATCGTGGCCAACAAGATACCCGGGATCCGTTGCGCTGTCTGCTGGAATGCAGACTCCGGCAGACTGGCCAAAGAGCACAACAACGCCAACATGATCTCTCTGGGGGCGCGACTCATTGATTGGGAGGTCGCTATAGAGATTGTTGACGCCTGGTTGAACGCGGAGTTTGAAGGAGGCCGTCACCAGCGGCGGATCGGCAAGATCGAATGAAAAGGGCGGGCAAGACGCGCGCTGCCTTTAAAATAAAAAAAATAGTTAACCACGGCGATCAAGACGAATATGGCCGCGCTTAGGAATATCCCTATCTTATATTTTTTCTTGTTCACAAGATCAACCAACCTTCGAAAAAGACGAATTGAGAGGAATAGGATGCCTGACGGTAAATTAACAACTTAAAGAGTTGGAAAATAATTTGTCAAGAAAATATTTATCATTTATAATGGGTTACCAAGAATCCGAGGGTTGGGCACGAGGATTGGGCAAACCAATCGTCAATCAATAAAGAAAGAAAGTGGGGGTTTCCCTTCCCCAGGGAAAGCAGTATGAAGAAAATGTAAAAAGATCCGGACCTGCTTGAAGAATATGATTTCAACCAAGGCGTTCGGAGCAAATAGGCCAAGAGGTATGAGGAAGGAACGACCGTGGTGGTCATCGGCTACCCTGATTATGCAACTTAGAAACAACGTCTCTTTTACTTGAAGGAAATTGAAACTCATGCACGAGTTGAATCAGAAAATCGCAGAATTGAAAAAAGAAATTCTGGCACTCAAGAAAGTGAATTCTGAGCTCGAGGAAAGAATTTTTCGCCTTGAGCGGAATAGTCGTAATGCGGAGTCTCAAGCCACTGGCCGTCAGCCTCTGATTGGCATACTGAATTGTTGGGAATTCAAGCAATGCGGTCGAGAACTAGAAGGTAAAAATGTGGCTGAGCTTGGAATATGTCCAGCCGCGGAATTGAAAAAATATGACCGCATTAATAGAGGTAAGAACAGCGGGAGAATCTGTTGGGCACTGGTAGGAACCCTGTGCGGAGGGAGGATACAGGGCGTATACGCCCTGAAAGTGGACACTTGCTTAAACTGCGATTTCTACCAGTATGTAGTCCAACAGGAGGGAAAAGAAATGCGATATGCTTTATTATCGAAGCAGCCATAGGAGATATTAGATTCTTCTCCCGATTAGCTGGTCGAAAATAGTATCTTAATTACAGAGAAATCTTTTTGGCCCCGGTTTTAACGGCTTCCAGTTGGCTCATTTCCAGCCGCAGGGAATCGCCCGCTTTGACGGCCTTGATTTCTCCCTGGTCAATCAATCGATACAGTTCTTTCCGGCCGATACCCAGAAACTTGGATGCTTCTGAAATATTCAAAAGAGGTCCGGCCAAAAACTCTTCTTCTCCGGATCCTTTTTCGGTTTGATCTTTTTCTCTTAAGCCTTCGTTGATTAAATAATCTTTGGAAATACGGGTATCCTTCCTTCGATTCATAACCCGACCTCCTTTAGGTGGGATTTGTTCTGATTGGGTTGGGTTTTATCTTAAGGTAGAATAAGAAGAAAAGGGAATAGGGCAAAGGCAGTATTTTCCACTTCTTTATCCGGTAAAAAGGAAAAATTCCCTAAGCTGTCAACAAACAATGTTGCACCTTATTTGAAGCGGTGGCCTTTACCCAGTTGACAAACCCGGTCTATTGGTACACCTGGAATTCCCTTTTCGCCACCGCCGTCTGGGTCCTCTTTATATTGGATCTTCGTATGATCCGTGATCGGATCAGAGACCCTTCCGGTCCTAAAGGTCGCACCCTCTATGTCCTGGTGGAGCGGGAACAGCTTTTGGGTATTAAGGTTTATATGCCGGCCACGGTCGTCTTTAATGTTCTGGCTGCTGTGGCCGTCATCTTATGGCCGGAAGCCCTGATCCGGCGGGACGGCCATGTCGTTATTGCTCTGGGGCAACTGGCGGCCGCCTTCGGCTATCTCTTTTACGGGATCCGATATTTTTCTCGTGTCCGGCCCTTGATCGCCGGAACCCGTCAGGAATGGAGGGGGATCAATTCCTAAAATGTTCCTCACAACGTCGATTTTTAAGTGCATAGATAAAAGTCCAACAGTATAGACCCTCAACCCTGCTATTTTGGATCCCCGATGAATAACGCCGCAAATCCTCTTGAGCAAGTGTCGGATAAGCTTATGGCCTATCTAAGAACCGAACTCAATAATAACAATATTGTCTATGATATTCCCCTTACTCCCATCGTCGGCGGGTACGAAACGTTTACTTACCATTTTAAGTTAAAGGGTGTTCAACCTGAGTTAGCCAAGCCCCTTGTTCTGCGCCTGTTCCAGGAGTATCGTAGCCCTGGCCAAGCTATTGGTGAGAGCGCCGTACAGAATGCGCTGGCGGCACAGGGGTATCCAGTGCCTTCGGTTTTGTTTACCGGCACGGATAAAAGGCATCTTGGGGGGGCGTTCTTGATTATGGAGTTTCTGCCGGGTGAATCGATGTTGGCCGCTGCTGAAGAAGATATGCCCCTGATGTTGGGTAAAGCCCACGCGGCGTTACACAATATTGACCCCACCCCCTTGCGGAAGGCCCTGACCGTACAAGGTTTGGACGAACGGGACTACCGACTCAATAGGCGATTAAACGGGTTGTTAACCCAAAGCAAAATCTTTCCCTGGCTTGAAGAGAGTGTTCAATGGCTTATCGAAAATCGACCGCCGGAGCCGGAATATCCGGCTGTCTGCCATGGTGACTTTCATCCCCTGAACATTCTGATTAAAGAGGGAAGGGTGACGGCTGTTTTAGATTGGCCGGGATTTATGATTGGGGAGGCCGTCATGGATGTCGCTTTTACGGTGTTCTTATGTTCCACTATAGCCGGACATTTACTGCCTACCCGAAACTGGGATGAGGTGATGTCAAAGTATCTGGAGGCCTACCAAAGTGAGCGGTCCCTTGATATGACAAACCTGAATTACTATCGGGTGATGAGATGTATCATAGCTTTTGTGGATGGGGCAGAGGGGCAAGCAGTATGGACGTCGCCTTCAGTTTTGAAAAGCCTGATCGGACAGGTTCGCGATATTGCGAAAATTTGGGTGGTTTTGCCAGGATAAACAAACTCTCGCCGCCTTCGGCTACCTTTTTTATGGGATGCGATATTTCTCTCGTGTCCGGCCCTTGATCGCCGGAACCCGTCAGGAATGGAGAGGGATAAGTTAATAAAATAATTCCTCACAACATCGATTCTAAAGTACCTGGATAAAAGTCCAACAGTATAGACCTGAACCTCACCTTTGGCTTGTCACCTATGGGAGCATTGGGAGTCCTTTAGCCGACCTTCAGTGCGCCTATCGACCCGAGCCGACGTCCCGCGAGGACCCGCCGCGCAGAGAAAGCTTGACAGTAGACACAAAGTGTGTACAAATACCTGATGAGCTTTGAATGGGACGAACGAAAACGACTCTCGAACCTCGAAAAGCATGGCCTGGATTTTCTCGATGTCAGCGCGGTTTTCGAGGGTCCACATATCGTGGTTCCCTCAGCCTACAGCGGTGATGAAGAGAGATTCCTTGCCATAGGGGCATTTGAAGGCCGTTGCCTGACCGTCGTTTACACCATACGAAGCGAGGCTATCAGAGTCATTTCCTTTCGGAGGGCGCGATATGAAGAAAGACAAAAATATCAAAAGCTACACGGCGGCGGAGCTTAAAGCCAAACGTGCGGAAAGCCGCACCGATTTAAGCAAAGTTGACGCCATGACGGATGAAAAACTGGAACAACTGATTGCCGAGGACGAAGATGAGCGTAGCCTTCAGCCCGACTGGACGAAGGCAAAACTCATTTTTCCGCAAGCCAAGCAATCCGTACACTTGCGTCTTGAACAAGACATTATCAAGTTTTTTAAGGCCCACGGCAAAGGGCATATTTCCCGGATGCAAGGGGTTCTCAAGGCTTATGTCGATGCCCACAGAACGCAGACCAAGTGAGTGCGCCCGCTTAAATTTTTAAATTTCCACATAACGACTGCTTCAACCGGACAAGACAGTTAAACGGAGCGTCGGGAGAAGGGGTCAAGAATCATAGGGTCAATTCTTTCAAATTGACAAAACCACCCAGGGTCTCACATGGAAGGGTATTGCCCAGATCTTTATAGAAATCCTGGGGCATTTTATCCCTTGACTTATGAACAGGGCACTTTCGCTAACATGCTGATACCCAACGGAAAGACGATTTACTTCACCCTGGGCAAGCTAAAGACAGTTTAATAAAAATTAAGTGGTCAATTGTCAATATGAAAGAATTGACCCCATGCCTTTTATCTTCCTTTCTTCCTCTTCTTACATTCAATTTCGATATCCACAGAAGTAGACCTAAAAAGGGGTCAATGCGACCCCGATTCACTATTTTGTACGTGTTATTTACATATTTTATGGAAGTCCCCAATTTTTCCTCTTACCCCAATCCCTTAGTCCGACCCAATTTTCCAAAATACGTGGGTTGCCATCACTTGCATAGATTTATTGATGGAAGGATAGGACAGCCACCCCGACAGACAGTTTGCATGTTACATCTATTACACCCGGGATTGCGCAATGCGCGCCTGATCGCCTGGAACGACTTGCCGTTCTGCCATGCGTCGAGCATGTTCGAATCGGTTAACGAAATCCCTGGGTAGATCTTTTCCATGAATGAACACGGATACATTTGAAGTTTTTCGGAGACAAACATCGAAAATCTCGCCGCCTCGCACGCATCGTACCAAATAGGGTTGACCTTTGCCGCTTTAACAAGCCCAGATATCATGCAGCTATCGAATCCCACTTTGAAGCTATGCACATTGGTTGTGGCCTTCTCGATCAAATCCCGACATAGGTTCGCCCGACATAGCAGTCGGGTTACCGCCGTTCCTCTGCCAACCGGCTTGTAGTTCAGGAAAACAATGGCGTTCACCTGGCTCATAAAGGTGGGGGGATCGCGAAGCCAAGAAAGAGCCGTTTCCACACTATGGGCATCGAGGACGAAATGTAGGTTGGTCCGAATGCCATAGTTACGAAGTATTCTAACAGTTTTCGCCACAAACGAATATGGTTCGTATACACTTACGGCAACAGCACCACACTGTTCTGCGCTTGCGTGTAATACCGTGGGCGATAACCCGCGGCCGTTCGTCGTGTAATTTGGAACGATCCCGTAGTTACGACGGGTCAGCCTAAGAATCTCGGCAAAGTCAGGATGCTCGTTTGGATTGCCGCCACCAAGGGCGACTTGTGTGACTCCAAGCTGCGCTGCCTGATGAATTACGTTCTCATAGTCTGGGAACGTCATGTGCCGCCCCATGCGACCCGCCATTCTGTAACAGGTCTCACATTCCCGGCTGCACCAGCTTGTTATGGAAATATCCAGCATTTCAGGTCCATGTGCAGACCAAAAGGGCTCATCATAGCCCGATTCTTCTACCCTGACGAAAAACCCGGTTTCGGGATTGAACAAAGTCTGGTAGTGCTCGTCAGGGTAGTGTTGTAAGCGGAAAGTTCCCATAATGTTAACCTACCACGTGCACTCAAGGGCGTTGATGTAAAGCTTATCGTTCTCCCATTCGAAACTATCACAACAGAAAAATGTTTCCGTCATATTTTCATCACTGGCAAGCGAGCCAACTAAAACACTCCTGCCCATGCGTTCCGCATCCTGGACCTTTCTCAAAACCTCTTCGGAGAATTGTCCTCTAAGGTAGGCTTCGAAATCGCCTTTATAGTTTTTATCGATCTCCCATGCAGAATGTGCGGGACGTATGTTATGATGCAATGACCGATAGAGCGATTCAACCAAGCCACTGAATGCGGAGCCCTGCTGTACCCCCATCAAATCGGCAAGGTCTTGCTGCGTGAAGTCTCCATCACAGATGATGATGTAGGAGGTTGTTGAGCTATTCGTTACGAAATCGGATTTGATCTTCATGATTTCCGTTCCTTGTATATTTTTGTTAATATGCGCTCAACTGTCGGGAAGCCCTCCTCACTCATAATATAATCACCAAGGGAGTAGTCACCCCCCGCGTGAATATCCCCGTGAAGGAGGCGCTGCGAGTACTTATAGACTCCTCGAATCTCTTCGAGCGTATCCTCGTCGATCATGTAATGCCAATAGAGGAAAACCCAGATGTCGCGGTATTCGCGCTGATAGTAAGTTTCGTAATCGACAACAACATCTGTTAATCCGCCAAAAATGCAAGAATAGACTCTTGCGGCTATTCCTTCAGCTGGGCTCTTCGGCCGAACACCTGCTGCAGACAACCACTGTTGCTCTGTACACAAATAATCAACAATTGCGAAGTAAATATCGCTTTTTTTTGTTCGAACGATCATCAGTTCCCCAAGAAGTCGATCAAGAAGGCACTTATCGGATTGGACGACAACACGATATCTTCTGGTACTTCCATATTGAGCTTGTCTCGGCATGCTTTTAAAAATCGTTTCATCTCATCGTAAGTCCGTGATTTTTCATTATCCTGGATGCGAAGGCCTGCTGCCGCTCTGTCAATTAACGTCTGAGTCATCTGGATGCCCTGCCCTGCGAGTTCCGCCAACATTTCCCAGACTCGAGTTCTGACAACCGACAACCCGATGTCGCTGTGTGTCGTCAGCATATCGACAGCCTCTTGTGGCCGCTGCGCCGCTAATTTTTGGAATCGAGCATATGCTGGAAAATCATAATCTTGCCCCTCGATACCGAATAGATAGATCAGAAGCTCTACGATTTTGCCGTATTGCTTGTCCCAAGGCGATGCCTTCCGCGTAACGAGAGATTCAATGTCCGACGCAAATCGTTCGATCTCGTAAGGCGGTTTAGGGCCATAGTTGTATCGCCCCATAGGATTGTAAAAAATGGGAAGCACGAGCTGCGCATAAACAGCATCCCCCAGATCGTCGAGAATGGCGAAGAGCAAATCGATATTGAGACGGGGAAGAGCCTCAGTATCCCACCTGACCATCAGAGCAAAGAACACCTGCTGTGCCTTGTCCCTGCTCTGGGAGAACTCCTCCTTAATGTGCTGGATATCATCATTTGTCACGCATGTTTCTTCAACCGAGAATATACACTGAAGGAAGACCTTTTCGTACCAGGGCATGGCGGTAATGACAGCTTGTAATACTTCTTGCCCTGGTTTCTTCATGGCATAAAAGACGAACCGTGAGACGCCTTCGGCCAAGGGGCATCGATTGGTAGTATACTGCGTGAGCTTCTCGACAAACACATCCTCCCCTGCCTTCTTATATACCTCGTTTAGAAGATGGTCGGCAACGAGGTAGTCTCTAAATTCGTCAAATGTGAAATTTATGACTTCTGCATCGGGGTCAAGAACACTTTTCCCCGCAACAAGATCCTTCCGCACAAATACATCTTCGGCAATAAGCTCGGCCAATGCCGGCTGAAGTGAGATGTCCAGAGTGGATATGGGAATATCACAGAAAGTTGAGTTTGAAACCATTGTTGAAACGATGCCTCTCAAGACGTCCTTGTACTGGCGATCTGCAGGGATGCCCACACCTGCCCCCAGGGGCTGTCGAACCGCCACTTCGTGCAGCTTCTTATCGAGGTATGTCCGAAAGACAACTTCGCGGTATATGTCAGCCATTGCCGGGAGCTTGATATCCTTCGGTGCGTCAGGGTTACCGTATGCTTCGCAGAAGAAGCGCAGAAGTAGAGGGTCATTCTCAAGGGTATTCCAGACCTTGCCGGACATATAGCTTGACTGAATTTTAAAGAATTTGAAATATGCGTTCACCATGCGCTGTCGGTGACGTTCCGGCATCTCACGGTGAATTTCCTCTACCTGGTGTATCGAGTCTGAGAACGAGGCTTTCTGTAGGTTAGAGAAGCGTTCGGAGAAGTACTCTGAACGGCACGTGACGATAACCTTAGTGAAAGGAAAGCTCAGCAGTTGCTCAATAACTTTTTCGAGCTCATCTGCAAATGTGGCAATATCAGGATGTTCATTGATTCCGTCGAGGATGATCACGAAGGGCTTATCAGTCTCCTGGCATAGAGTGCCAACCGATGAAAGGGCGTCACTAAAAGTACTCTCGGTATCCCTACCAAGAATAAGCTTGGACATGTGATCGGTCAGTTTACTGACAGGAACGGATCGCAGCTCTCTGCCCGTGAGGAATAGACATGGGATTCCGTATAAAAGAAGAAATTTCTCTGCAAAGTCGCAGACGAAGTTTGTCTTGCCTTGGCCCGCATGCGCTGTTAACAGAAAAATGCGTGCCTCCATGACAGAAAAGTTTCTGGTTAAATCTTGAACTGCACTCTGGATGCGGTAGCCGGCATTTCTCAAAAGATATTTCGCTTCGTCGAACATGTGTCGCGTCTCAGAGGGGACAATCTTCCTAGACCAGTCCCAGTTCTCGGCGTAGTAATCGGCAAGCGAGTCTTCTGTGAGGCGCTGAAAATGGGCCCGAAGTCTAGCACACTGTATGGGGACTTGGGCCAAGTGTTTTGGACCACGAAAGGGCCTGGGCAGCTCAAGAGATAGGGCCGGCATATGGAGAAAACCATGCAGTCTATTCAGGAAGCTCGTGTCGACCGTGAGAAGCTTGTCAATAGGCCTCCTGAAGAAGTGTAACGGGTGCGAAAAGAACCTGGCGTCATCCTTCACTGAGTCGATGGCGGTAAAAACGTCTGGAATATACTTCTTGCTTCCTTTCTCGCGCAGGAGTTGGTTTGAAACTTGTAAGATAAGCGTTGCTCTAGTGGTGCGAAGGGGCGAAATGCCTCCCAACGGCATCTTTTCCTGCACTTCGGTACAAATAGTGTCGTAATCAATCTCCCCACCCTGCTTAGAGTACCGAGAAACAAGACCATAAAGGCTGTCAAAGAGGGCTGCTGCGTGTTTCGGAGATCGTCGGCGCACGACGGCACGTAAAGCGTTCCAAGAAGCCACGCTGTCGCGACTGCCGACAGAGTCAAAATCAAAGGAAAGAATCACGAAGCTGCGAAGAAATAGCCATAAGCGGTCTTGGCCTATATGCCGCGAAGTGCCGATATCGAGAGCCTTACTGATGTGATTTAAGGCCTCTTGCTTCGCTTTGAACTTGCCAACCTGAATATAAAAACTCCGACTTGTGCGGTGTGCTCGCGCCCATTCGAGAAGCTCTTGGAAATGGGTGCGGACTTTCAGAATGTTCGAGCCTTCACCTATAGCAATACCAAAGTAATCCCCCTGGCGATTAAAGGTTGCTGCTGTGTAATGACGCCAGCATGTACCCATGATCTCGCAGAAAAGTGAATTTGCGGTAAAATTAAGGGCGTGCTTGATCTGCAGCGCGAGCTTCGACTGCCGAGTTCCACGGGCAGCGACAATAATCACGTCATCAACCGGGTAACCTTGAGCCGCTTGTTGCAGCCGGACCTCGACAACAGTGCCTGTCGAAGGAAGACCCCGTGCACCTTCTCCCCGGAGAAGGTTAACGAGGTACGAAGTGGCAACAAGCCACTCAAAGCGAGTTCCTCCACCTCCAGTTGAGAATGGGCTGGCAACTTTAGATTGTTTGCTCACTTTAAACCCTTTTCGTTACCATTACCATCGCTTGCGGACCAAGGCAAAAAAGCGGGTGTGAGATTAAGCCATGGTCCTTCTATGTCATAGATACCTGTACTGGGTTAAAGGCAAAAGCAAGGCTTCGTTGTTCGAATGGATCTATTGATGGAACTGGGCCATGAATCTCCTTAAGATCTTGGGGAAGAGTGGTTGGAATGAATTCTATTGGTTCACGGCTATTGATTCTTCAAACTTGATAACATTTTTGGGTTCGTTCTGCATGGCATTCCATAATTCCAGTTTGTTTTGCATGGCGAGCCAGCTTTCCGGGGAGGTATTGGTCGCCTTGGCGATTCGTACCGCTATCTCCGGGTTCACTCTGCCTTTCCGGTTGACGATTTCAGATAACATCTTTCGGGAAATACCCAAGTCCCTGGCCGCCTCTGTTATGGTTAGGCCCAATGGTTTTATTACATCTTCAAACAAAACCTCTCCGGGGTGCGTTGGTTTCCTTCGCTTCATCTCTTACCTCTTCAGAGATAATCCCGATAACCAGCTAATTTGTCAATAAGAAAATAGGCTCAAAGAACAGAGCCGACGTTTGCCACAGTCTTTCCCCACGGAAGCGGCATTTTTCGAGCAGGGCGATATGATGGTACCAAGGGATTTGTGCAAGAGGCTCTTGCACAATTTCTTAAAAAGCTTTCTTTGGCACGGATTTCACGGATAACACGGTATCTATTTGGCGGTTCGGTCCATTCTATTATCATGACCTTTTTTTAACTTCCTCATGAGACACAACCCGTCCTTCTTCGGCTGCTTTTAAGGCAACTTCTAATTTTTTTCTAACATAGAACTCATACATTATGTCGTCCCAACTTGCTTGATCAGGCAATTTGTCAATTAGCTTTTTTGCCTCTTCTTTTGCTATATTCATCAATTTTCTCCCTTTTGCTTAGACCTATCGGTTTTACTTTTAAAACAAATGGCTGCCTCTGTTATGGTTAGACCCAATGGTTTTATCACATCCTCAAACAAAACCTCTCCAGGGTGCGTCGGTTTCCCGCGCTTCATATTTTACCTCTTCGTGTCAGTTTCGCTTTTTAAAAACTGGTTTCACCGCAAAGTCGCAAAGAACGCAGAGATGGGGAATAATTTTTCCTTTCTGTTGAGAGGACAGAAAGGAAAAAGCTTTCGCTACCCTGCGGGTAATTATTTTGCCGGAGGCCGAGTCCCGCCAAGGCGGGATTCTTAAGCGACGGCTCTGACTTCTTCATCCGAGAGGTGTTTTGCGGCATAATCCAACGCAGCCAGGATATCTTCTTTTGTTATTTCATACTCCGCTCTGACCTCTTCATAAGATAATCCGCCGGCCAATTTACCTATAACCAGATCCACCGGAACCCGTGTTCCTTTTATTACCGGTTTTCCAAATCTAATTTTTTCATCAACAATAATTCTGTTAGCGATTTCCATTTCCATTTATCTCCTGAAATATTTTATAACAATATACCATCTTTTGAGATATGGAACCGGGCCATGAATCTCCTTAAGATCTTGGGGAAGAGAGGTTGTAAGATAAAAAACTATTAGAAATTAGTATAACATAACCGACTAATTTGTCAAGAATTCTCTAAAAATACCCCATTCCCTTAAGGAGATAGATCTTATCGATGCCAACGGGATTCGGTGGGCTAGTCTTGAAGAGTTCTACCATTTATCAATAGAGGGTGCTTAATATTTTATGGAATTGCCTATTGACTCTGCTCACCATAAAATGATATTTGTTTTTTGCTATGGTGGTAGATGAAAACAAACCAAAATACCAAGATATGGACTTGCTGCTTTTCCAAGAGCAGTTTAAAACTGAGAAAGATTGTTACCAATGGATCTTTAAGACCCGATGGCCCAAAGGTTTTAATTGTCCTTTTTGCGGCCATCAGAAGTATAGCCTGGTTTCCACCCGGATGCTGTACAAATGCCTGAAGTGTGGCAAACAAATTTCTGTAACGGCAGGAACTATCTTCCATAAGACCAAAACCCCTCTTCTGAAGTGGTTCTGGTTGATTTTCAGAATGGCCACTTCGAAGACTGGGGTTTCTGTTGCTGAAATGCAGCGAGAATTGGAGATCAGGGATTATAAGACCATCTGGACGATGGCCCATAAAATCCGGAAAGCTATGGCCGACCGTGATGCTCAATATAAACTGGCTGGGCTGGTAGAACTGGATGAATCTTTTTTTGGACCAGCTTCTGAAGGAAAAAGGGGAAGAGGAGCAAAGGATAAGGGCTTGGTCATTGTTGCCGTTTCTTTTTGGGTAGATGATAAGGGAAAGGAACATCCGGGTTTTGCCCATGCTTTTGTCGTAGAAAATGCTTCGGCAGAGACCATCGAATCGGTCTTGATAAGACTGGGGCTTCCGGAGGAAGAAATTGTGCCCTTGATAGATATAATCCGGACTGATGGATGGCGAAGTTATCAGACGGCCTCGACGGATTTGGGCATCATACATTATCGGGCGGTGATTAGGGATCCGAAGGACAGTATGAAACTTCTCCCTTGGACCCATCGGATCATTGCTAATGCTAAATCGGTATTTAAAGGCCCTCATCGTGGAGTGTCGAAAAAACATCTCCAACGGTATCTTTCTGAAGTCTGTTACCGCTTTAATAGAAGATTTTGGCCCAAAGAATCGTTTCATCGTTTGCTTAGAGCTTGTGTGTCCACATCGACGATTATTCGCGATGATTTAATGTCCTAAAAATGGGTGAGTAGAGTCAACAAGCAATTATGGAATAAAACTGACAATAAGAATTAATAAATTGATTTACACCTCAAAATCCCTTAAAAATATTCGGCTGATAAAAAATAGACCCTATTCTCTAATAAAAGGCAGGTGATGAGGTGAAAGTCTCCTTAAAAGATCGGATTCTTATACCCTTAACCCTTGGATTATTCTTTCTCCTGGTCGTTTTTTTGGCCAGTCTTTTTTGGATCGAACGAAATAATATTGAACAAAGGGTTGATCGCAAGTTTAAATCGACTGAGGATTTTTTCGACTCACAACTGAAGGATGACGCCCACCTTTTCAGTGGCATGCTGGAAACGATTATGAATGACCAGGCCATTCAAACGGCCTTAAAAGCCGGAGATCGAAAGGCCTTGCTGTCCCATACCGCCCTCTTATTCAAAAGAATATCCTCACAACATCCCGTGACTCATTTATATTTCAGCAATGCCCAGCGGATCAACCTTCTCCGGGTCCATCAACCCGAACGATACGGGGATCGAATCGACCGCTTTACCACCTTAAAAGCGGAAGAGACCGGAAAGATTGCTTACGGACTGGAGTTGGGCCCCATGGGGACCTTGACCTTGAGGGTCGTGGCCCCGTTGATCGAAAACGGCAAAAGGATTGGTTTTGTGGAACTGGGTGAGGAGCTCTATCACATTACCGCCAAATTGAAAAAAACTATTGGAGTAGACCTGGTAATCCATCTCCACAAAAAGTTTCTGGATCGTCCAGGTTGGGAGGCGGGGATGAAAATGATGGACCGGCCCTATGACTGGGACCGGTTTCCGGATGTTGTCTTGCTGGAACAGACTTTACCCGTCAAACCAGAGGTTCTGACCAAATTTTTCTCTGAAGGATCTCATAAGGTTAGGGCCATTAATGAAGAAATATTCTCACAAAATCACCGATATCGGTATCGATTTTCGGCTATCAAAGATGTTCAAGGGGTGGAAGTGGGCGATATGATCGTCATGATCGACGTAACCAGTCAAGTCTCCAATCTTTATTCCACTATGCGGGTTACAGCCATTTTCACTGTTTTCCTGGGAGGAGTGCTCTTTTTTTTATTCCGCTTTTTTCTAATGCGGGTTGAAGATCAGTTGACCACGGCCCAACAGAAAATTATTGATCTGGAAAAGGACCATACCCGCATGGAGTCGGAAGCCAAGTTTTATTCCGTAGCCCAATCGGTGAACGATGCCATGATCTCCAGCGACTCCTCAGGGAAGATTGATTTTTGGAATCCAGCGGCGGTCCTTATGTTTGGCTATCAAGAGGAAGAGGTTCTGGGCCAGTCCTTGACTATGATCATACCGGAACGGTACCGGGAAGCCCACCGAAAGGGGATGGAGCAACTCAAAACCGGCGGGGAGGGTCGTTTAATCGGAAAGACCTCTGAACTGTTTGGATTAAAGAAAGATGGGACAGAATTTCCTCTGGAATTGTCTTTGGCCCGCTGGACAGCCGGAAATGAAACATTCTACTCCGGTCTTATTCGAGATATTAGTGAACGAAAACGGGCAGAAGAAGCCGAGAAAAAGAGTTTCGAGCAGTTGCGGAAGGCCTTAGTAGCCACCGTCAGGGCCATAGCCACCGTCGTCGAATCAAGAGATCCCTACACGGCAGGTCATCAACGCCGGGTAGCCGAACTGGCTCGATCGATTGCCTCGGAGATGAGGTTGTCAAAAGATCAGATCGATGGCCTCCGTCTGGCGAGCTTGGTCCATGATATCGGCAAGATTTCGGTTCCGGCGGAGATCCTGACCAAGCCGACGAAGTTGACCGAAATAGAGTTTGACCTTATAAAAATACATGCTCAAAGCGGTTATGACATTCTCAAGAATATTGAATTCCCCTGGCCTATTGCGAGGATAGTCCATGAGCATCACGAGAGGATCAATGGTTCCGGATACCCGAATTCGTTAACCGAAGATGAGATTCTCCTGGAATCCCGGATTTTGATGGTTGCTGATGTAGTCGAGGCCATTGCTTCACATCGTCCCTATCGGCCGGCCAATGGGATTGAAAAGGCCCTGGAAGAAATCTCAAAAAACAAAGGCATCCTCTATGATCCCGACGTTGTGGATGCCTGCCTGATACTTTTTAGTGAAAAGGGGTACAGTTTCAATTAATCAAACATTCTTTATTTCCAGACCATTTCAGGTATATAATGGTCGAAAATCAAAGACCAGGAGGAGAAAGATGGACTTAAAGAAGATCAACGACGCTTTTACCCAGTACCTCCGCCCCCAGACCTTTCCGGTGGCGGTGCGGATGTGTTCCTCGGAAAAGGAGTTGCCCCCCAAGGTTCGCCTGCCCCAGCGCGATATGGGGTTGACCATCTCGCTCTGCCATGCTATTGCCATGGCCCGGCGTTATGGCTGGGTCATCGCCGTGGACAAAACCGTGTCCTGCTATGTGCCGGCCATCAGTCTCGGGTTTGTAAAACCGCCGCCGGATATCGTCGATGGCTCATTCCAGGCCTCCCTCGGGCTTTGGGGAATGACCAAGGAAGCCGGGGCCGCCGCCATCGAAAGTATGCATAAATTCGAGTACGGGTTATACACCCATGCCCTGATCGCCCCGCTCGACCGGGCCGCCTTTGAGCCCCAGGTCATCATCCAGTATGCCAGCCCGGCACAGCTCTGGGTGCTTCTGACCGGGTATCTCCACGGCAATAACAAGGGCGGCCTGGACGTGCGATTGACAACGGGAAGCGGCTGCACCAGTTATATCACCAAGACCATGCTGACCGATGAAGCCCAGTTTGTGCTGGTGGGGACCGGAGAACGGCTGGTGCCGCATCCGCAGGATTATGAATGCGCTTTGTCCATACCGGCTTCCAAGATAGAAAACACGGTGAAGGGGCTGGAAGAGAATTACAAGACCGGGGTATTCCGCTATCCGGTTCCTACCTTTATGCGCTATGACTCGCAACATCCGCCCGGATATAAAGAGATGCGGAGCCATCTCCTGGACGAGGATTAGAAACTCTTAACCGACAATTCGTATAAAGGGTGTCCGAGGGGATATCCGGAAAACCGGGCATCTGTCGGACACCTTTTCTCCCTTGACGCCGCCGATCTGCGGCATCCCCGGCTTTTAGTTACTAAAGAAAAGAAATCTTCATAAATTTGCACTTTGCAATTTCCAATTTGCATTTTCAAATTTCGGCTTGTCCGGGTTAGGGTTTCCAGGCCTAGTCACTGGTTTCCGGCTCCTCTTCTTGATATCCCAGGGCCATTAAATAACCGGTGGCCCTTTCTTTCAAGCTGTATTTTGCGGTCCATTCCTGACCGATAATACCCCCTTGTTTAACTGGGCATTTATGGTCCTTTTCCTTTTGGGACTGCGGATTATTTTTATTTCGTTGATGTACTGGTCTGGTTGATTATCGGTCATCTTATGCAAGATAGAGGTTGGTTATAAAATAACTTACCATTTTCTTTTCATTTTTAAAAAGCTATATAAGAGGAATGGGTCTGAAATGCCCAAACTTAGCGCAAATATTTTTTTAATTTTAAATAAAAGTTTTCGTAACTGCCGATAAGATATAAATTTAAAACACTTCCTTTCATTTCATAGGATAGTAAATACAACTGCCGGTTGTAATTGAATTTTAATACCCGTAGGCCTTTCAAGTCCCCTTTTTTTAATTCTCCGATCTCCGGATTTTCCATTATGGTCTTTACTTGCTTGTCTATTTCCAACTGAAATTTTGAAGAAGCGCGTTTTTTAAATTTCAAAACCTGATTGGAGGCTAAGACTTTGATCATTTTATAATCCCGAATGGATATTCCCTCCCCAGTCCCGCCTCGATTTCCGCTTTGGCCTGAAGGGTTTCCTTGATAAAGGAAAAAGGCAAGTCGGAATTTTCCTCGCAAATAATAGCATCATGGATGTATTTATTAATTTGTTCTGAAACCGATCTATGTTCCAGTTTGGCCTTTAACCGCACCTTCCTCTCTATGATTTCAGGCAATCGTACTGTTAATACTCTCATCGGTCTGCCTCCGTATTTAATTGTATTCAATTTAAATACAATAAGTGGTTTCTTTGGTTCTGTCAATAGATTTGTAAACCTCGCCACTCCCTTTAGAAAAAATCACAGTGAAGGGCGGCGGAGCATTTCCAAGACAGCTTGCTCCAATCGATCCTGGAAATTTTTGCCGGGCTGTTCAATGACCCACCGGGCATAGGCCCTCAGGTCGTTTCTTTCAGGGTTGGTAAGCCAGGGATAGGCCTTCTCCCAGCGGTTGATCAGAAGAGCGGCTTCCGGATCACCTGATCCGGCCAAAGTTTCAATCGGCAGAAGGGTTTTTAAAAAAACAGCCCAGGCTATTTTTCTCAAGGCCGGCAGATCCTTAATCTGTTCCCAAATTTGCTGTTCCTCCAAGGAATCTTCCAGTAAATATTCCAGCAACCGATTTTGATAAAAACCTAATCCCCACCCGTTCAACAATCTGAACACTTCTTCGTCCTTCAGGGCCACGGAAAGCAAATAAACCAACTGCTGGAGCAAGGGTAGATCCAGTCCCCCGGACCTGGCGGTTTCCTGAAGGTGTTCGGAAAAAAGAAATTGATAAAATTCCAGCTTCCCGTGGAGCAGGGCATGGCCGATCTCATGCTGCACCAGACCCGGGATGATTTCTTCGGGAACACTCCGGATCTTTTCCAGGGACAAGTGAATCCTGGGGTAACCCCTCCAGGCCTCGTGGGTGGCCAGAAAGTTAGATTCATCAGCGGTGACTACCCCCAACTTGGCTTTTTCCCGGAGGTCGAATTCCTGAAAATCTTTTTCTTTTTCCCAGAGGTAAAAGGAAATACGGTCCGGGGCCATTCCAGGCCCAGTTTTCTCTATCACCTCTCCGGCCCATTTTTGGACTTTGAGGAGAAAGGATTCATTGACCTGGCCCATCAAGACGGTTTCTATCATAGTCTTCATTTTAAAACATTTCCAACAGTTAAAGTCAATTAGAAAGGAATTATTGTTCTTCACTCTTGTCCAAAAGAGATTTCACCAGTAGAGTAGGGAGGGGCGAACCCCTCCCTACTCTACTGGTGAACCTGGTTTTCCAAAAGGCCCCAACAAGGCAAAAATCTGAATGAAATCAATACAACAATTAGCGGTCGCCAGAGAGCGTCCTTGGTGATATGATTATTACCGGATGGGTAAAATCCGGTATGATCGACTAAAGAGGATGTTAAGGAGGGCTTGTGCAGTTTAAATATGGTCTAGACGATAAAGTTCCCCTTGGGGAAAATTGGCTTTTGGGACTGCAATGGCTTTTTATAGCCATCCCTTCTATTTTGATTATCGGCAAGATTGTCGGGGGGCTTCACTACACCAGCCCCTTGGACCAGGTCGTTTACCTGCAAAAGCTGTCTTTGGTCATGGCCCTGACCATCTTCTTTCAGGTCCTTTGGGGCCATCGCCTCCCCCTCATCAGCGGACCTTCGACCGTCTTACTCATCGGCGTTATCGCCAGCAGAAGCTTTGCGGTTGAGTCCGTTTACACTTCCATGATGATCGGGGGTTTGATCCTGGCCCTCCTCAGCACCACCGGGCTTTTCGGTCATCTCCGGAAACTCTTCACCACCCGGGTGGTGGCCGTCGTCCTTCTGCTTATCGGCTTTACCTTAATGCCCACAGTCATGAATCTGATCACCAGGACCAGTGGCCGGTCTTCCGCCTGGGCCAACCTCTTTTTTGCCTTTGGACTTACCCTGGGCCTGATTGTTCTTCAAAAATATCTGAAGGGAATCTGGAAGTCGACCCTTATTCTCTGGGCCATGTTTTTGGGCAGCCTTGGTTATTTTCTTATTTTTCATGAGGAATGGACCGTTGGAAATCTGTCCGGTTTAGCGCCTTTCTCCTTTTTCGGCCAGCATCTCTTTACCGGCTTTTCTTTTGAGCCGGGGGTGCTCATTTCTTTTCTCATCTGTTTCCTGGCCCTTTCCATCAATGACCTGGGCTCGATTGAATCGATGGAAGAAATTCTGAATCCCTCTCAAATGCCTCAAAGAATAAATCGAGGGATCACCTTTACCGGGATGGCCAATGTCCTGGCCGGGTTTTTCGGAGTTGTCGGACCGGTTAATTTTTCCCTAAGCCCCGGGGTGATTTTGTCCACCCGATGCGCCTCCAGATATACCCTGATCCCGACGGCCGTCCTCCTTTTTCTTCTCTCTTTTTCACCGGCCGCAACCGGCCTGATCGGGATCGTCCCATCGGTGATTATAGGGACCGTTCTTCTTTACATACTTTGTTTTCAGGTAGGGGCCGGAATCGTTCTGGTGTCGAAAACGGAAGGCGGGTCTCAAGTTGAGACCGGACTGGTCATCGGTCTGCCCCTTCTTCTGGGGACGATGGTGGCCTTTTTACCCTCCGGAGTCATTGAGACCTTCCCGATGTTTTTACGCCCCTTGCTGGGAAACGGATTTGTTATCGGCATCTTCACCGCCTTTCTACTGGAGGGGATTATATTCAGGAAAAGAGAAAGGGGAACGGCTCGGGGAAAAGAATAAGAAAGCCGATTGATTCTGAATAGACCAATGATGATTTCTTTGGGGTCGGATCTTTACTTTTTGCGAAAAAGCATGACAAAAATCGGAACCAACAAAATGACGGCCCCCGAGGCCAGAGATAAAGGGGCTCCGAGAAAATGGGAGACGACCCCGGCCTGAAAGGCCCCAATGGGCATGAAACCCATGAAGCACAGCGTATAAAAACTCATGATCCTTCCTCTTAATTCGTTGGGAACCACCCTCTGAATAAAGGTGTTTATTGAAGCCACCTGCACCACAATTCCCATACCCAGCAAGGCCAGAAAGAAGCAGGACCAGGCAAAATGGGTGGAGAAAGCAAAAAGAAATAACGAAACGGCCAAAAGGATGGTGCTGTAATAGATGAATTTTACAAAATCGATTCTATGGCTGAACTGGGCCAGCACATAGGCTCCGATTAAGGAGCCGAATCCGGAAAAGGCCATTAAGGTCCCCAACCCCTGCGCCCCTACTTTCAAGAGGTCTTTGGCATAAACGGGCATTAGTATGGCGAAGGGCATGACAAAGGTGGAAGAAGTGGCTACCAGCATAAGGGAATAGAAGACTTTTTTGTTGGCACCTATATATCGGCCTCCGTCGAATAGGGCCTCTTTGACGGAATTCCCCATGGCGCCTTTTGCGGAAAAGTCCCCCTTAAGAATATGGGTCCCCAAGATGGCCGGAATAAAGGCCATGGCATTCAGATAAAAGCAGACATCTAATCCTATCATCCCCACAATATACCCGGCCAGGGCGGGCCCGATGACCCGGGCGATATTAAATCCTATGGAATTCAGAGCAATCGCATTTCCCAAGGACCTGATCTCTATCAATTCGACGATAAAGGCCATCCTGGCGGGTGAATCAATGGCATTGACAATGCCCCCCAGTAAAGCAATGACAATCAAGTTCCAGAAATTGATTACCTTTAAGGAAATCAGGACTCCGATCAAAAATGAACCGGCCGCAAG
>JACQYK010000146.1:43859-48354 GCA_016208255.1 Deltaproteobacteria bacterium
GATTTGAGTAAATACCAGAAGTTTCTTTCTATTGAAATGATCGGCGATGAGTCCACCGAAGGGGCTTAAGAATAATAACGGGAGTCCTCCGACGGCATTGAAAACCCCCAGAAGAAATTTAGAAGCGGTTAAGTCGTAGACCAGCCAACCCTGAGCCGTTATCTGCATCCACATGCCAATCAGGGATATAAGTTGAACCGTCCAAAACAACCTGAAATTGGGATGTTCAAAAGAGGAAAAGGCCAGAGGAAATTTAAAGTGACTCATAACCGACGGGCCAAAGGGGCCGGAGAGCCTGATTGTGGGAAAAAACACCGTATTTGAAGGGGCATAAAGTCGTTAAACCGCCTGAGTCCATGAAATCACGGATCATAGAATACTCCATTCGGGGTTAGATGTCCAAGGATTTGAAGAGATTTTAAGGTCTCAAAAGATGGGCTCGTAAAAAGTCGCCGAAACCCAAATTCCGTCATTCCGTACGGTCGGCTTTGCCGACCTTAAGGGAGACTTCCGGAGGAAGTCGAGAGAAAAAGGGAATCCAGTGTTTTTAAAGGGAAAGGATAGTCTGGATTCCCGCCTCCGCGGGAATGACGACTTTTTGCGAGTTCATCTCAAAAAAGAATAGATTAAATTTTGCAGCCCGGTCCCATTTAATAGGAGCTCTTCATTTTCAAGTCAAGACTATTAGAAAACATAATAAAGCTGATTGAGGTCGAAGGCCAGGACCTCAGCGGTTATTGAATGGTAATGATGACCACCTCGGCTGTGCTGCCGATCCGCATGGGCGGGCCCCAGGTGCCGGCCCCGCTGCTGGTGTAAACAGCAAAATCGCCCATTTGATGAAGACCATAGTCGAATCCTTTATAGACCAGGGAGGTGAAGATCTTCATGGGCCACATCTGCCCGTTATGGGTATGTCCGGATAGCTGGAGGAAGATGTGGTAGTCTTTGGCCGTTTCAATCTGGGCCGGCTCATGATAAAGAAGGATGGCCGGTTTGGTTGGATCCATCCTTTCCAAAACGGGTTTAATATCTTTTTTCCACCCTCTTTGGGGATAATCGATCCCGATCAGCTGAATCCCGTCGAGGTCGACGATTTCATCGCGCAATAATCTAATCTTTGTTTTTTCAATAGCCGAGATGGCCTTATCGATCCCCAAATAGGTTTCATGATTACCGGTGATATAATAGATCGGCGCGTCTATCCGGGCCAAGGGCTCGATCGATTTGGCCAGGTCGTCACCAGCTCCGTCGAAAAGATCGCCGGTGATAAAAACGAAATCCACCTTTTGTTGGTTTATTAAGGCGGCAATCTTCCGGGATAAGCTCTCTCCGTTCATGAGGCCCAGATGGACATCCGATACCTGGGCGATCTTTTTGCCTTTCCACTCCCCTGGGGCGTTTTTAATAGGAATAGAAAGAAATTGGGTTTTCAACCGACCGGCATGATAAAGACCGTAGGAGGTATACAAGACTACCAGACCCAGCAAAAAGAGGCCAAAGGTTTTCCGTTCGATCCCCGGGAAAAACCCATGAAGGATGATAAACACCAACAGTCCGGCCCCGAAGATGAGCAATAAATTGACCATCGTTCCGAGCCAGATCGCCGTACCGTAATAGAATCCCTGGAGAAACTTGTGGGCGCTGAATTGAGTCCAGATAAAAGCGGTAATGAAACTCAAGGCCAGGAGAAGAAGAACGAGGCCCAATCCGAATTGGGCAGACCTGGTTTTCGGGCTGAAAAATTTGGTTAAGAGAAAGAAAAGGAGGGTATGGATTCCAAAATAAATCAGCAGGGCGGAGGCAATGAAGATGAATAGTTGCAGTCGCATAAATTCGAAAATTGATTCAGCAGGCCTCCTGGAGGGTGGAACCAGGACCGGCTAAAGGTCTGAAATTTTTTTTACCGGCTCCGCAGATAGGACATCGCCAATCATCGGGCAGGTCGGCAAAGCAGGTCCCTTTGAGAATTTTTCCCTTTCGGTCGCCTCTATCCGGATCGAAAATATAACCGCAATTCACGGATTGGCATTGATACATCTCTTCAGCTTTGGCCACAACTTTAATCCTTCAAAAGACGGGCTAAGGGTTCAAGGTTTGAGGTAAAACTAATCCACCTTGGAAAAAGCCTTAGCCTTGGAACCGCAAACCGGGCAGGTATCCGGCGGTTCATTTTCACAGGTATAGCCGCAAACGGAGCAGACATAATAATCGACCGTTTTCGAATTTCCCAGGCTGTCGAGGGCTTTTTGATAAAGGTTGGCATGGACTTCTTCCACGGCATTGGCATAAGTAAAACTTCTTTCCGCCTCTTTATGACCTTCCTCTTTGGCCGCCTCAATCATTCCCGGATACATCTGTTTAAATTCGTGAATCTCCCCGGAAATGGCTTCTTTCAGATTATCCACCGTTTTTTTGATTCCCCCCAGGGCGCGCAAATGGGCATGGGCATGTACGGTCTCGGCTGCGGCCGCGGCCCGGAACAGTTTTGCCGTCTGGGGGTATCCCTCCAAATCGGCCTGTTTGGCAAAGGCTAAGTATTTACGGTTGGCCTGGGATTCTCCGGCAAAGGCTTCCTTCAAGTTTTGTTCGGTTTTACTCATAAGACCTCCTCTTCATTTTTCGATAGTGATAATTATTATCATCTTTTCAGATATGTCAATCCGTTATTCCATTTTTTTTAAAAAAATTCCCAGGTAATGACATTTAGCCCATTTTTTGTTAGGGTATTGCCGGCCTCAGGAAAAAAGGAGATAAAACCTTGAGAGATAAAAAAATAAAAAATTCAAACCCGAAAGGAGGGCCTTTAAGTATTCGCCGGACCTTGATAGAAATCGCCCTCGGGGAAAAAGCGGCCGATCAATATATCAAAGGAGGCCAGGTTCTCAATGTCTATACCGGGGAGCTTCTAAGAGAAAATATTGCGGTCCATGGTGACCGAATTGCTTATGTCGGGTGTTCGGAAAAAATGATCGGGAAAAAAACCCGGGTCTGGGAAGCCCAGGGGGAAATTCTGGTTCCGGGTTATATGGACGCCCATGCGCACACCGACCTGTATTATAATCCCGCTACCTTTTCCGAACAGGTGGTCCAGACCGGAACGACCTCTGTTTTTTCGGATATGCACGATCTGGCCAATGCCCTGGGCCTTTCCGGTGTGCTGCAGGTTTTAAAAGACGTCTCCCACTATCCGATCACTTATTACCTGGGCGTTCCTTCATCCTCCCCCCCGTTTCCCCGGTTTGAAGGCCGAGAGGTGTTTCCCGTCGGAGATGTCCTGGCTCTCCTTAAGCGACCGGAAGCCCTGGGCTTGAGTGAGATGACCGCCTTTGTCCGGATCCTCGATAAGGACCCCCGTTTGCTTAAGATTCTAAATAAGGCCCGGGAACTGGGGAAAACCGTTGAAGGACATACCACCGGCGTCAGTCACGACAAACTTAACGCCCTGATCAATGCCGGCCTTACCTCCTGCCACGAGGCCATCACCGCCGAAGATGTTAAAAAACGTCTTCGTTTGGGTCTTTATGTCCTGTGCCGCGGAGGATCCATTAGAAACGATCTGCCCCAATTGATTAAGGCCGTCCGGGAACTTTCCGACTTCGATACCTCCCGGCTCCTATTGACACCGGATGGACTCTTCCCCGGAGAAATGGCCCGTTTCGGCTATCTGGATCATATTATAAACCAGGTTATTCAATTAGGGGTTGACCCGGTTAGGGCTTTTCAGATGGTTACCATTAACCCGGCTCGATATTTCAGGCTGGATCAGGAACAGGGGGCCATCGCCCCGGGTCGGAGGGCGGATATTTTGTTTTTGCAGGATCTGACCAAGCCCACCCCGGTTTCCGTGATTTCCAAAGGGCAATGGGTCGTTCGTCAAGGGCGGCGCCTCTTCCCCGGCCTGCCTCCCTTTCCTCCCGGAACTTATGACCATCCTTTTTCTCTTCCCCCGCTTCAGCCGGAATTCTTCCGTTTTAAAGTCCCGGATCAAAAACCCATTCCCATCATTACCATCAGGGACAAAACCCTGACCCTCCGGGTGGACCGGCTGGTCCAGGATCCCTCAGGGTTCGTTCAGGCCGATCCGGAAGAAGACGTGGCGAAAATCGCCCTCCTCTCCCGTCAGGGAGGGCAGGCCGGTTTGGGATTGGTCTCCGGCTTCGGTGCGAGAATGGGGGCTATAGCCTCCAGCATTGCCCACGAAACCCACAGCCTGGTGGTGATGGGTTTTAATGATCAGGACATGGCCCTGGCAGCAAACCAGGTGATCAAAATGCAGGGAGGGATCGTCATCGTCAAAAAAGGAAAGATAGTATCCCGGCTTTCTTTCCCCATCGGCGGGATCATGTCTGCTTTGAAGGTCCCCCGATTGGCCCGGGAATTGGAACGAATCACTAAAAGTTTAAGGGACCTGGGGTGTTCTCTGGAAGATCCCCTGTGGACCCTTGGTTTCCTGTCTTTTACTTCCTTGATAGAATTACGGATTACTTTTTCA
>JACQYK010000098.1:0-16420 GCA_016208255.1 Deltaproteobacteria bacterium
CGGTCGAACCCCATTCCCAACGGCCATCGGTCGTAAGGCCCGGCGGCACTGGTTTCCTCCTCAGGGGTGTTATGCCATTTGCCGACGGTAAAAGTGCCATAGCCGTTTTCCCTGAGAATCTGCGCTATGGTGCCGGCGCTTTTGGGAATCCGGCTATTATACCCGGGATAGCCGCTGGACATTTCAGTAATCATCCCCATGCCAACCGAGTGATGGTTCCGCCCGGTGAGCAGACAGGCCCGGGTCGGAGAACAGAGGGCGGTGGTATGAAAATTATTGTAACGGACACCTCCTGCCGCCAATCGGTCCATATTCGGGGTTTGTATGCTGGAACCATAACATCCAAGCTGGGAAAACCCCACATCATCCAAGATAATAAAAACAACATTCGGGCTTTCCTTTGATGGTTCTGTAGATTTCGGCCACCATGCCTTTGATTCTTTGACGGTTCTTCCAATGACTCCTTCCCAGGGATCTATTTTTCGGTGTGCCATCTTTGTTTCCTTTTTTAAATTTTTTCCATTTGAGTTTATTGCAATATTTAGTGGTGTCACGTCCCTGACAGGAGGCGGTTTAATAAGGAACCTATTTAAACCGGTGAATTCACACCTCAGGCCTGGCTTCACCAACCTATGAAATGTTCCAATCAAACGGTAACCCTGATGCTCAAATAGTATATGGGGTATACCGAGGCCTACTGTTGCATTACGCACCGTATGATCGGTTTTTGGTTATTTAATACCCCATTTTCTTTTTAAGATCCTGGTCGATCCAGACACGAGCCCAAATCGGACTGGATCGCTGTTGCCCCACTCGCAATTCGCCATAATAATTTTTAACCCAGGGCCACCAGGCCACGTAGGTGTACGGCTGCGGCAAAATGACGGCCGGAGCCTGTTCAATGGTATAGACGATCAGTTTCTTCAACTCGGCATAGGCCTTCGTGTCGGAAAGATTTGGATCCTCTTCAATGGTATCAAAAGTCTTGTCAAAATAGGGATCACTCATCATATGAGGGTTCCACAGAGAGCCGGTCATGAAATTCTTCCGGAGGCCCGCCAATATGCTGCCGTGTCCATTCATCATGAACAGCGCGGACTGATGGGCCTTTTTGATCATTACACTGAGCCAGGAGGGGTAATCCATGGGTACAAGTTCCAGGTTAACCCCGATCTTGGCCAGAAAGGCGGCGACCATGGCCGCCACATCCATTTCCGTCTGGGAGGCATTACTGAGTTGAGCTTTGAAAGAAAAACCATTGGGATAGCCGGCCTCGGCCAATAGTTTTTTGGCCTTTTCCGGGTTGTAGGTTAATAGCTCCCGGGCAGCTGGCGAGAGCTTTTCCAGGGGGGTATAGATTTCTTTGAAATTGGCCGGATAGGGATAGGTCTGGAGTTCAGCCTGACCCCGGTAAATAGTTTTGATGATTGCATTTTTATCAACGGCCAGATTCAGTGCCCGTCTGACCCGGATATCATTAAAAGGCTTGGTGTCCATCCGCAGGACCAGGGAAAAATTGCCACCATATAAAGCCCGTTTCCATTTAATCTCAGGATTGGCTTTTTTAATGTCGTCGATATATCTGGGATCCATGTTCATCATCACATCCACTTTGCCGGTCCTGAAGGAAGCTACCTGGGTGGCCTCATCCTTGATGAGCATCATAACCACCTTATCGGTAAAAGGAAGCTGATATTTTTTACCCCCAATGCTATCCGAGTCCCAATATTTCTGGTTTTTGGTGTAGGTCTGGGAGTGACCATCCTTATAGTCGGTGAGCATGTAAGGGCCGGTTCCGGTGGCGTTTTCCCATTTGTTGGCACCTCCAGGGGCTTTGTCCTGCTCCGGGGCCTGGATCGAACTGTACACCCCCCAGCCCAATTTGTAACGCCAGTCTGCGTCCCATTTTTTTAGGTGAATCGCGAAGATATATTTATCGATCACTTTCCATTCATCGATAAACTCCCAGTGAGATTTAAGGGCTTTGGGGGATTTGGACATGCGTTCGAAATTAGAAACTACATCATCTGCCGTAAGTTCCCTGGCTTTCATCACCCCCGGCTTGTCCTGCCACATAACCCCTTTCCGGAGATGAAAGGTAATCTTCATCGGTTTTTTACTGACTTCCCATTTTTCCAAAAGCTCGCCTTTGGCCACAGGGTGTGGAATCCAGGAGTTTTCTAAGAAGTCATACTCGTTGGTCCCTCGTGGCCCTTTCTGGAGATCACCCACCATAAGTTGTTCCATGTAGAAACCCGTATCATAGGGATGTTTCCAAGCCCAGGCGGCATTGTCCCAGGCGATCGGATTAATCCCCGGATATCTTTCCAAGATGGTCAGTGACCCTCCATATTTCGGGGATTCAGCTTTGGGGGCCGCGGCGAAGGCGCCGGTTACCAAGATCAGTATCATCAAAACTACAATCAGAAATAGATCCAATAATTTTTTCATTTGATCCTCCTTCATGGTTTCATGTTATGCTTCTATTTATTCTATGTACGTAAAAATTATCTTACGAGGCCACGTCCCTCAATTTTCTTTCCTCCCTTTCTTCTCCATAACTCAGGTCTTGAAGTGCAAGATCCTGATAAAAATGGGAAAAGTTTGAGGCAAAGGCGTCCAATCTGCGGCAGATCTCGATTGTTTTAGCGCCCGGATGGAACAAATCAGGATGGGCAACGAGCTCGGTCAATTCAGCCGCCAGGGGGGCAACCATTTTATGGTCTAATCCCTTTAAGATATTTCTGACAAAATCGGCCGGCTTATACCATGAAGCTGCTTTTTGCAGATCCCTATGAATCTGAGTCAGGAGGACATTTCGCGGGCCTTCCCATAATTCGTTTATCGCCGAATCGCGGTAGAGCCGGGGCAACGACGAAAAATCCTCCATAACGCCGTGGCCACCGAAAATGGACATCGCCTCATGGATCGTATTGGTGCAGTCCAATGAGGCCGTAATCTTCAATAACATAATAAGTTCTCTCACCTCGAAACGCTTCCTTCGGAATTCCTCTGATTCCTTTTTAGGTTGGCCCTTCTTCTCGGCCATTTCCAGTTCCAAGAAATCGCGGCAGAGTTTAAAGGCCCCGGCTGTCGTCTGCTTGGCGGAATGATTGATCCGGTCCAATTCGATGGCAACCAGCGGGAAATTCGCTACGGGCATGCCGAAGGCCTTTCGGAATTCGGCATACTTTGTGGCCTCCCTGGCGGCTCGGGTCATGAAGGCGGCGGACCCAAGAACAAGGTCCAGCCGGGAGTAGGTTAACACAAGGCCGACCACATTCGAGACCCCCTTATTCAAGGGGCCGACCGGATAGGCCACGGCCCCAGTATAGGTCAGTTCTCCGGTGATTAACTCGCTTGTTCCCAGCTTCCATTTGATCCGATCAATGGTGTAGCCGTTTCTGATTTCTTTTTCCTTATTGCCGGGCAGCCAGGAGGGAACCACAAAAAGGGCCACTTCCTCAGACCCCGTCGGCTTCGCGGTTACAACGGAATAATCCGCATGGGTCGCCGAACAGAAGAACTTGGTTCCATATAAGAGCCAAACGCCTCCTTCATTGACAGCCTCCAGAACATTAGCCGGAACATCCGACCCTCCCTGGATTTCCGAGACGTACTGTGCGCCTATGCCGAATTCTCCATTAATTCCTTCTTTGCAATGCTGGAGAATCCGCTTCGTTTCCGGGGAATCGGCATATTTTTCCAAGAGCCTGATCAGACCGGTCGTGCAGGAGATAGGGCAGGTGATGCATCCCTCGCCGTTCTGAGAAATCAAGAAATACTTGATCCGTTGAACCCAGGGTAAAGTCTTGTCGGAAAAGAGGGCCTCAGAAAAAACTTCCTGCCCCAAAATTTCCGTTTCTTTTGGCCTGACAATTCGGTCGATACGGTTGTGATGGCCGTCATAGTGGATCAGAAAAGGTCTCTTTTCCGGTCTGGCTGTTTCTTCAGAAAGTTCGCGCCAACGGAAGGAAGCTTTTTGGGAAAAAGCCCGAGCCTCAGCATCCACCTGATCCCATTCTTCCGTCGTAAAATAACGAACCAATTCCTGCAGAAAAGGATCATCGGCATAATAATCAACGTTTTCCCGCCAGGATAAGAATTCGTCAAAATGATATGGATTGTTGCGAGTTGGATAGGACATAAATAGCCTCCTTGATTGCAGTATTTTATCGAAAATCTTGAAGTGACAACATCCTCCGGATGCAAACTAACTAAAAATTTAGTAACTTACAAATATAATTTTATTCAAATTGGATAGAATATTTTAATTTTTGGTATCAGTTAGCTTTAGAGAAAAACCCTTTTTTACCGCAGACAAGACAGACAAAAACTAGAAAAAAAAAGTTGATCTGATTGACGACTTGTCAATCAGATCCCTGTCTGCCCTTCGGGCATGCAGGTTTTCCCCCGGCATAGACTGCCGGGGGAAAAGTCTGTAAGTGGTCGGCGTGGGTCTGCGGCAAATAATATTTTTAACAACTTAAGTGTTACCAAATTTGGTTCCGGCTTGTCCGGGTTAGAGTTTTTATTCATAAATAATTTCATCCGCCGCTTCAGCCTCCTGGGCATCGGCTGTAAAGTTACGGAAGAGATTGACCCTATTTTTCTCATATTCACGATACCATTCATGGGCAATAATCATGGACATAACCTCACTTGTTCCAGTCCAGATGGAGGCCAGCCGGATATCTCGATATAAGCGTTCAAGGGGCAAAATATTGGTATACCCTATGCCCCCAACCACCTGCATGGCGTTGTGGATGACCTTTTGGCAAGACTCAGTTATAAATTTTTTGCTTTCAGAAATCATTCTCCGGATGCGGGCCATAGGGATGCCGGAATCAACGCCCCGGGCCGTAGTATAGGCCATGGCCCTTGAGGCATCCAGAAGGGTTGCTGCCTCAGCCACTTGAAAACTCACCCCCTGGAATTGATTGATCGTTTTGCCAAATGCCTTTCGGCGCGTCGTATAATGGGAGGCCACATCTAAGGCAACCCGGGCCGGGCCGATGCTCATGGCCGCCGTCCCCAATCGCTCCGGGATCATCATGGTAGTAAAAATAGGGAAGGCTCCGTTGACTTTGCCCAATACATTGGCCTTGGGAACCGTGGCATTTTTAAAAACCAGCCGCGCCGTTCCGCCGCCGCGACAACCCATCAGCCCATAAAGATACTTGGTCTCCACCCCCGGCCCACGATCAACAATAAAACAGGTTATGGCCTCTTTCGGGTTGGCTTCCGGGCGCAAATCCGTACGCGCATAGACCAGAAAATAATCAGCGCCCTCTCCCCCCACGATGAACCGTTTTTGACCGTTGAGTAAAAAATGATCCCCCATATCAACGGCGGTTGTCCCGGTTCCAAAGAAGTCAGATCCTCCGCGAGGCTCTGTCAAGCATTCCGCAGCAAAAAGGTCTCCTCTGAGGAGCGGTCTGACATATCTTTCCTTTTGCTCATCGGTTCCATGCCGAACGATGGCATCACAAACCAGGTCCGCCCCCACCCCGAAAACGCAGGCAATCTCATAGCCGAGAGTGCCGATCTCCTCAATAATCATACAATTTGTTACCCAGTCCATTCCCCGTCCGCCCCATTCCTTGGGATTTCTGCATCCAAGAAGATTGCGCCGTGCCGCTTCCTTCAATAGCTCCTTTGGAAATTTGATGGTATCGGCATCCATCTCCAGAATCGTCTTCCTGGGCACCCATTTGACAAATTCCTGTATTTCTGCCTTAAAGGCTAACTGCTCCTTTGAAAGCAAATAATCAAAGGACATGACCGTGTTCTCCTTTCCTTTTCGATGTTTTTTAGCCCTGGTTTCCTCTAATTTGTCTGCCACCTTCCCAGGCTTTGATCATTTCCTGCAGATCCTTTATAACATAATGTTATAGTAATATCAAATAAAATATCCGCTTATGTTATAAATGGACATAGAAAACTTATAAAAGCAAAATGGCTTCTCTTTTAGGTAGATACAAGGAGGGTCAAAGGAGTGAACGAAGGTTCAGGATAGGGGAAATCAGAACTTACTGTGGAAATATGTTACAGCTGTTCATCACAACTGGTTGGCAATAATTATCTTTTGAATTTGGCTTGTGCCTTCGATAATTCTGCTCAACTGGGAATCCCGGAGAAGTTTCTCCATAAGCGAGGGGCGGAAATAACTTTTATGACCCAGTATCAGCATTCCTTCCGTTGCAGCCCGGACAGCTAATTCAGAGGCAAAGAGCTTGGCCATCGAAGCTGCAGCGGTGTAATCCAGGCCTAAATCAATAAGTCGGCAAGCCTTCCAGACCAACAGGCGAGCTGCAGCCAGTTGGGTCGTTAATTCCGACAATATAAAACTGACGCCCTGATTGCTGATAATCGGCCGCTTTTTAATTAAGCGTGTCTTTGCATATCCCAGGGCTTCTTCCACTGCTGCCCGGGCCAGACCGACAGAAGTTGCACCCGCTATTGCTCTGCCCCAGTCAACAACCTGCATCAGTAAAAGATAACCGCTTCCCGGAACTCCGATCAGATTATTTTTAGGTATGCTAGCCCCACTAAATGACACCATTGCCGCCGGCATTCCCCGAAAACCGGATTTATCATGAAAGGGGCCGATTGATATTCCTTTGGTGGTGGCTGGGACTATAAAAGCATTTATACCGGAACGATCTTTTTGATTTTCTAAATTGGCCCAAACAATATTGAAAAGGGAATCCCCGGCATTAACGATAGGATTTTTCTGGCCATCCAAGATGTATCGGTCATTTTTAAAACGGGCTAAGGTAGAATAGGAAGAACTATCGGATCCGCTTTTTTCCTCTGTTGAACAAAAGCTCGCCACGGCTCCCGCCGGGGATAGCATCATGGGAAGAAATTTAGATTTTTGTTCTTTCGAACCCCCAATAAGTATGGTCATTAGGGCATGAAATGTGGCATTGATGATTGAGATGAAGTCCACTGATCCCCAAGCCAGTTCTTCCTCGATAAGGGCCAGTGTGACCGAATCAACGGCTTTCCCCCCGTATTCTCTCGGTATTATTAAGGCATTCAGATTATTATTGGCCAGTATCCTCAAAAAGGAGGGATCGATAGGCCCAGGGAGTTTCTTATCCATGTCTATCGCCAGCGGTCGAATTTCGAATTCTGCTATCTTATGAAATTTGTCCTGAAGACGTTTCTGCTCCTTTGAAAGTTCGAAAGAAATCATTTAGACCTCCTAACCTTTGAATGCTGCCATTGGATATACTCCAATATGGATTTCCGTTGCTCCGGTTTAAGGGTTTTGGCTGATAAAAGAATTTCTTTAAGGTAAGGCTCTTTCAATATATGATAGAGGTCATTCTGATCCTTTTTAGGCTTCTCGTTACTTTCCAGAAAATAAGTAAAAGGTCGGTTTAAGATTTTGCTTATTTTTTCTAATTCATTAAAATATATCCGCCTTTTCCCAAGTTCATAATAAGAAAGGGAAGCCTGTGAGCACCCCAGGCGTTTAGCCAGCTCTTCTTGACTCATGCCGGATTCTTCCCTGGCCTTTTGGAGCCTCCGACCGATTTCTTCATAAGCGTTCATAGATGGTTATCCTTGGAAATAAATCAAGGCGTTAAACTTAATATTAAAAAAAACATTTGATCTAAATTGATTTGAAATTCAACTGTCCCGCTAGGATTGTTACCTTATGTTAGGGCATCTTACAACACTATACCCCTCCTGTCAAAAAACAGATGCCAAACCCTTCGCCGGTTTTTCTAATGATTAATACTTGACAGGGAAACCGGATATTTTTATAATTTTAACCATTAACAGGAAACGGTAACCACCTGGTTGGGGCATGAGACGGAAGAGCAAGCCCTGATAGATGATGAGAGCTCTTAGGGGTCCTCATGATCCGTCAGGGTTTTTTATTGGCGTCATACATACATTTCCGTGAAGCGGAAGGGGAAAGGGATTTTGGTATTGATGGAGGCAGGTACGCTATGATCTCAAACCGGGAAGATCGGCTTTTAAAGACCCAGGCCCTCATCATCGGGGGAGGGGTTACCGGTACCGGATTGGCCAGGGATCTGGCATTGCGTGGGGTTCAATGTCTTCTGATTGAAAAAAAGGACATCAATGCCGGTGCTTCCGGGGGCAATCACGGCCTTTTACACAGCGGGGCCCGCTATGTAGCCTCAGATCCGGAGGCGGCCAAAGAGTGCCGGCAGGAAGGTGAACTGCTGAAGAGGCTGGCCCCCCATTGTATTGAAGATACCGGCGGCTTGTTTGTGGCCGTTCGGGGGGATGATGAAAATTATATCGCCGATTTTCCCGGACTGTGTGAACGGAGCGGGATTCCCACCCGGCCGGTTGACTTGAAAGAGGCCCGGATCCTGGAACCGGCCCTGGCGGAGGAGCTGGTTGCGGTATACTCGGTTCAGGACGCCGCCATTGACCCTTTCCGGCTTTCTCTGGATAATATGGCTCAGGCCCAACAGCAGGGGGCCCGTTTATTACGTCATACCCGGATTCAGGCCTTTGAAATCAGGGGACCCAGAATTCAGTCCGTCAAATGTCAAAACAGTAAGACAAAGGAAGAGATCTCGGTCGAGGCCGATATGGTCATTAATGCCGCCGGTGCCTGGGCCGGTTTGCTGGCCGGTCTGGCTGGGATTTCCATCCCGGTTCTCTATTCCAAAGGGAGCCTTTTAATCACCCATGATCGGTTGGCCCAAAGGGTCATCAATCGTTTGCGTCCGGCCTCCAATGCCGATATCCTGGTGCCGGGAGGTACGGTCTCCATCCTGGGCACCACCTCCATCCGGATAGAAAATCCGGATGAGGCCTATCCGACGGTGGAAGAAATCGATTTAATGGTGGAAGATGCCGGAGCCATGATCCCTGCTTTAGAGAGGACTCGTTATATCCGGGCTTATTGCGGCGTCCGCCCCTTGATCGGTTCGGCGGGAGACGGCGATGATCGCAGGGTCAGCCGCGGATTTGCCCTGATGGATCACGGGTCACAGGGCCTGGAAAACTTCATCACCATCAGCGGCGGAAAGCTGACCACTTATCGGCTGATGGCCGAAAAAACGGCTGATCTGGTTTGTCAACACCTGGGGGTTTCCCGACCTTGCCTGACCGGAACCGAACCGCTGCCGGCTTCTCGGCCGGCCCGTTGGACCGAGCCCGCCCGGGGGCCGAAGGCCTGGTTGAAAGGACATGATCCGGAGGATCTTCTCTTGTGTGAGTGTGAGATGGTCCCCCGGAGCGCGGTGGACGCGATTGCCGCTTCCCTTCACCAACAGGGGGAAAGGTTGGATCTCCAGGGGGTCGGCTTGCGCAGCCGGGTCGGTAAAGGTCCCTGTCAGGGCGCTTTCTGCGGGCCCCGGCTTACCGCCTATCTGTTTGATCAGGGAGAGTCCGATGCCGGGCAGTCCCTGCAAAGCCTGAAGGATTTTATCCGCAGCCGCTGGAAAGGATTAAAACCGATCCTCTGGGGGCGGCAGCTTCAACAGGCCGAAGTTCTGGAGGCCGTGCACTGCGGACTTTTCGGTTTGGAATTGGAAGATTAACAGGTTGTTGAAAAAGGCCCATCTACTTTGTTGCCCTCATCGCTCGTCATTGCGGCGTACTACAATGTACGCCTCATTCCTCACGATTTCGGGCGCCTCGTATCTGGACCTTTTTGAACAACCTGTCGAAAAGATTTTTTTCGCATTTTCTACTAAATTTATGTTGATAAAAAGTTGCCTTTTGGGCTGAGGTTATATTTGGAAACTATTAAATGTGATCTGACCATTATCGGGGCCGGGATGGCCGGTATGGCGGCCACCCTGTTCGCCGCCAACCGAGGCCTGTCCGTGGCCCAGGTGGGCAGCGCATCAGAAATCGGATTGGCCAGCGGTTTGTTTGATCTGCTCGGGATCCATCCGATGATTGAGGGGAAGCGGTGGGATAATCCCTGGGCCGCCTTGGAGGCCCTGGCCAGGGATGTCCCGAAACACCCCTGCGCGCAAATCCCCCCCAAAGATTTTCAAGAAGCCTTTGATGAACTGTTGGATTTTCTGGAAGAGGCCGGACTTCCCTATTCCCGGAATCCTAATCGTAATGTCAGTATTATTACCCCTCTGGGAACGGTCAAGACGACCTATTGCACCCCCTGGACCATGTGGGAAGGGGTAAAGGCCCTGGAGCAGATAAGACCCTGCCTGATCGTGGAATTCAAAGGGCTCAAAGGGTTCAGTGCCGGATTGATGGCTGAAAATTTAAAGAACCGATGGCCGGGGCTGCGAACCAAACGGATCCCTTTCCCGGGGGCAGGGCAGAAAGAGGAAGTATTGCCGGAACAGATGGCCAACGCCCTGGTCTTGACGGGGAATCGTGTTAAGCTGGCCCAACTCATAAAGCCGGAGATCAATGGGGCCCAGTGCGTCGGTTTGCCGGCTGTTTTGGGATTGTATCAATCCTCAAAGGTGGTTTCTGATTTGACGGAATTGATTGGTGTCCCGGTTTTCGAAATCCCCACTACGCCCCCGTCCATTCCCGGCCTGCGACTGAAAGAGGCTTTTGAACGGGGACTTCGTCAAAAAAGACCCTTTTATTATTCTCAAAAAAGAGTGATTGAAGTCCAACAGGGGAGGGGTGGAGAATTCGAGATCGGCATCGACAGCCAAAATGGAAGGCAGACGATTAATTCCCCGGGAGTCCTTTTGGCCACAGGCCGGTTTATCGGTGGAGGATTGGCTGCCGATCGAAAGCGCATCCGGGAAACGATTTTTGGCCTGCCTGTTTTTCAGCCCCAGAGCCGGGGGGAGTGGCACCGGGAAAACTTTTTTGACCGGCAGGGGCATCCGATCAACAGGGCCGGGGTGGAGATCGATGCCCAATTTCGGCCGATAAGTGAGCAGGGCCTTCCGCTTTTCCATAATTTGTTTGCCGCAGGATCGATCCTGGCGCATCAGGACTGGAAAAGGGAAAAATGCGGGACCGGGCTGGCCGTGGCCACGGCCTTCGGGGCGGTCAAGGCTTTTTTGGAGATTGCGAAAAGAGATAATTAAAAACTTCTATTAGACAGGATTTACCGGATTACTTGGTTGGATTGGCCTTTCTTACCGAAAGGCACCAACAGAACCGTCCTTCTGACAAGAGGCCTTTTTCCGCCCTTGGGGGATTGAGGTTGGTCAGGATCATCGGGAGACTGACCAAAAAACATGAAAAATCCTGTTAATCCTGTCGGAAAAATTTTAGGTTTGGCTGAGTCAATCGATTCGAGGATTGGTTTGAGTAAAGAATCAAAAAAAATCGGCTCCATCACCGTCATCGGCGGCGGCATCGCCGGCATCCAGGCCGCCCTGGATGCCGCCAACGCCGGCTTCAAAGTGTATCTGGTGGAGGAGAAGCCCTATGTGGGCGGCATCATGGCCCAATTAGATAAGACGTTTCCTACCGATGATTGTGCTGCTTGTATGATGGGGCCCAAACTGGTTGATCTGGCTAAACACCCCGGTGTTGAAATTTTAGCTTATACCGAGGTGCTTGGGTTGGAGGGCGGGGCCGGGAGATTTCGGTTAACCCTTAATAAAAAGGCCAGGGCCGTCGACCCCGAAAAATGCATCGGTTGCGGCCTGTGCGCTGAAAAATGTCCCCTTAAAATCCCTGATCCCTTTAACCTGGAATTAAATCAGCGCCGGGCTATCTACCTTCCCTATCCCCAGGCGGTTCCCCTGGTCTATACCATCGATAAACAGTCTTGCCGCTACTTCACTGAAAGTCAATGCCGCATCTGTGAAAAGTTATGTCCGACCCAAGCCGTAAAATTTGATCAGGAGGATACCCCCCTGACGCTGGAAACGGGAGCTGTCATTCTGGCCGGGGGTATTGAGCCCTTTGAGGCCTCTCGCAAAGCCGAATACGGCTATGGCCGCTGGCCCAATGTCATTACCAGCCTGGAATATGAGCGGATGCTGAGCGCTTCCGGGCCCTTCGGCGGTCATATTCAAAGGATTTCCGATGGGAGGCCGCCCCGGACCATGGCCTGGATCCAATGTGTGGGGTCACGAGATCCCAATATCGGACAGGGCTATTGTTCTTCGGTCTGCTGCATGTCGGCCATCAAGCAAGCCTTAATCACCAAAGAGCAGGACCCCCGAACCGATACCGCCATTTTCTATAATGACCTCCGGGCCTACGGAAAAGGGTTTGACCGTTTCTATGAAAGAGCCGAACAGGAACATCAGGTCCGATTCATCCGTTCCCTGATTTCACGGATTGTGCCCAATCCCAAAGACGACACCTTAAAACTGGCTTATATTGATTCCGACCGCCGGATCCGGGAAGAAAGCTTTGATACGGTGGTGCTTTCAGTCGGTCTCTGTGCCCATTCCTCGGCAAAAAAACTGGGCCGCCTGATGGGGCTGAAACTCGATGATTACGGTTTCTGTGTTACCGATCCGCTGAATATGGTCAAAACCTCCAGGGAAGGGATTTATGTCTGCGGAAGCTGGCAGGGGCCTAAAGACATTCCCGATTCGGTTCAACAGGGGAGCAGCGCGGCCGCTCAGGCCATGATCCTGCTTTCCGAGGCCAGGAATACGATGGTTGAAATGGTACCTCTGCCCCAAGAAAGAGAGGTATCCCTGGAAAAACCGCGGATCGGCGTCTTTATCTGCCACTGCGGAATCAACATTGCCGGGGTAGTGGAGGTCAAGGCCGTGGCTGAGTATGCCCGCAGTCTTCCCGATGTCGTTTTGGCCGAGGATTGCATGTTTGCCTGTTCCACCGACCAACAGAATGAAATCCGGAAAGCCATCATCGACCATGGGCTTAATCGTATCGTGGTTGCAGCCTGTACACCGCGGACCCATGAACCGCTTTTTCAGGATACCCTGCGGCAGGCGGGACTCAACCCCTATCTTTTTGAACTGGCCAATATCCGGGAACAGGATTCCTGGGTCCACCGATTGAATCCTTCGGCCGCAACCCAAAAGGCCAAAGACCTGGTGCGAATGTCCGTTGCCCGGGCCCGTCTCTTAAAGCCCCTGCGGGAAACGGCCTATCCGGTGGTTCAAAGGGCTTTGGTGGTCGGCGGGGGGCTGGCCGGGCTGACAGCGGCCATGACCGTCGCCGAACAGGGATACGAGGCGGTATTAGTGGAGCGCCAGGCAGAATTAGGCGGGAATGCCCGCGGTCTTTATGCCACCGAAGACGGGGCCCATCCGGCAGAGTATGTACAGCAACTGATGCGTCGGGTGGAAGAGGAACCATTGATTACAGTATACACCGAGGCCCGGGTGGTGGAGACCACAGGGGCCTGCGGCCATTTGACCACGACGGTTTCAGTCGGGGGTGAGACCCGGGAAATCGTTCATGGGGTAACCTTGGTGGCTGTGGGCGGTCAGGAATATCAGCCCGAGGAATACCATTATGGAGAGCACCCCCGGGTGATCACCCGCCAGACCTTTGAAGCTCTTTTGGCCTTGAGACCGGAAGAAGCTAAACAATATCCTCGGGTGGTGATGATCCAGTGCGTGGGCTCTCGGGAACCGGACCATCCCTATTGCAGTCGGATATGCTGCACCGGCGCGGTGAAAAACAGTCTGAAACTGAAATCGCTGAATCCGAGGGCGCAAATCTCCATCTTATATCGGGACCTGCGTACCTTCGGACTGCGGGAGTCTTATTATCGTCAGGCACGTCTGGAGGGGGTCCGTTTTTTCCAATACGGGAGAGATCAAAAACCGGAAGTCGTTATGGAAGGGGAAAGGCTAAAATTGACCGTTTTGGACCAGCAGCTTCGGATGCCGGTCCAAATGGAGGCGGATCTCCTGGTTTTGAACTCGGCTATTCGTCCCGGCCCTGAGGCTCAGAGGCTGGCTGAAACCTTGAGGCTTCCCCTGGATCAGGATGGTTTTTTCATGGAAGCCCATCCGAAACTCAGGCCCCTTGAATTTATCAAGCCTGGTTTTTATTTATGCGGTTTGGCCCAGGGTCCCAAATTGGCCGTTGAGTCCATGGCCCAGGCCAGGGGAGCGGTCTCCCGGGCCATGACGGTCCTGTCCCGAAAGATGATGACCTCCTCAGGGATGGTCGCCCGGGTGGATAAGGGTCTCTGCCGGGCTTGCGGCGAATGTGAAAAAACTTGTCTGTTTGAGGCCATCAAGGTCGAACCAGCCGGGGAAGAGCGGAAGGCGGCTGTGGTCAACGAAAGTCTGTGCACGGGGTGTGGGGCCTGCAATGTCGCCTGCCCGACGGGTGCGGTCTCGCCGGCCCATTTTGAAGATGATCAGATTGGAGGAATGATTAGGGCGTTCCGTCAAGGTGATTGTCGATGAGGCTTTAACAGGATAAAAAGATTTATAGAAAACAGGCAATAGGCAATAGCCCATAGCCTATAGCCTATTGCCCTATAAAGGGGTGTAATATGAAATTTGGAGTCATGCATGCCTTTAACCGAATCACCTGAAATACTCGCTTTTGTCTGTCACTGGTGCGCCTACGCCGGGGCCGATCTGGCGGGGATTTCCCGAATCCAGTATCCGCCGAATGTGCGTCTGATCCGGACTATGTGTACCGGACGGATTCATTCCGGCTTTCTGCTTCAGGCCCTGGCCGAGGGGGCCCGGGGCGTCCTGGTCGCCGGCTGACACCTCGGCGACTGCCATTACCTGGAAGGTAATGCGAAGTGTCAAAAAGTGATCGAAGAAACCCGGGAGTATCTCCGGCTTTTGGGGATTGACGAAAGGCGGCTTCGGGTCAAATGGATTTCCGCCTCGGAGGGGGCCGAGTTTGCCGGGGAGATCAAAGACTTCACCCGGTTTTTGCAGGACCTGGAAAGCCAATCGCTTCCCGATCTAAATAAGGGAGACCTCTCCAGGGCAACAGAGACGGATCATCAGATCCTGGAGGAGACGCCGCCCCAACTGACCAGGGAGCAGATCGCCGCTTGTCTGGAATGCAGTCATTGTACCGGGACTTGTCCGGTGAGCCGTGAAAATCCCCGGTTTTCACCGAAACAGATCATTAATCGGACGGCCATGGGGTTGGAGGAAGATTTCCTTCAAAGTCGCGAGGTCTGGGCTTGTCTGGGATGCGCGCAATGCAATACACGCTGTCCGGCCCTGATCGATATTGCCGAATTTAACCGTTCCTTTCGAAACCGGGCCCGGAAGGCCGGGAACCTTCCGCTGGAAAGCCATCACGGAATTCAACAGGCCGTTGCCCGTTTGCAAACCCATCCTCTTTCACAAAAACGAACGGCCTGGGCGGAAAAAGCCGGCCGTTTCAAAACGACCGGGGACTATTTTTATTTTGTCGGTTGCCTGCCCTATTTCGATATTACCTTTCGCTATTTAAACATTACACCTCTGGACAGCGCCCGGAGTGCCCTGACCTTGCTGAACCGAATCGGAATTGAGCCGGTGATCAGCAATGATGAAAGGTGCTGCGGACACGACGCCCTCTGGTGCGGGGATGAGGAAACATTCCGCGAATTGGCCTTGAGGAACCTGGAGGTCATTCAGGCCTCGGGAGTAAAAACCGTCTTATTCAGTTGCCCGGAGGGCTATTCGACTTTTAAATATTATTACCCGGAATATTTCGGTAAACTGCCCTTTGAGGTGATTCATCTGACCGAATTTTTCGCCAGGGAGATCCCCAAGGCCGGATTGAAGCTGAGGCCATCTTTGGATGGCGCCCTTACCTATCAGGATCCCTGCCGGCTGGGACGCCGCGCCGGGATCTATGAACCGCCGAGGCAATTAATAAAACTGGTTCCGGGAGTGGAGTTGGTTGAAATGGAAAGGACCCGGGAAAACGCCCTTTGCTGCGGGACCAGTGCCTGGACGGAATGCTCGAGTTGTTCCAAGGCCATCCAGGTCGAACGTCTTTTGGAAGCCCGACAAACCGGAGCCAAAGTCTTGATTACCGCCTGTCCCAAATGCCAAATTCATCTGAATTGTGCTAAAGTGGGCGAAGATATTTCTATGGAAGTGAAGGACCTATATGCCTTCCTGGCAGAACATCTGGAATAAAATAAAGGTGTAAGGTCTACGGTATTAGGTGTGCGGTTTTCCTTAAACCTTAAACCTTAGACCTCAAACCCAATACTTAGGGAGGGAACCATGGCCAAATTCATCGGTGCCGTAGACCTGGGAACGACCAGCAACCGGTTTATCCTCTTTGATCACGGGGGTCGGATCATCGACCTGGCCCAAAAAGAGCACCGGCAGATTTTTCCTAAACCGGGCTGGGTGGAACACGATCCCCTGGAGATATGGGACAACACCCGGGAAGTGATTCGAGAAGCCCTGGCTAAAACCGGGGTGGCCGCTACTGATATAGCGGCCATCGGGGTGACCAACCAGCGCGAGACCACGGTGGTCTGGGAGAGGTCCACCGGCACACCGATCTATAATGCTATCGTCTGGCAGGACACCCGCACCGATCTTCT
>JACQYK010000098.1:16468-19350 GCA_016208255.1 Deltaproteobacteria bacterium
GAACTGGCCAAACAAGGCGGCCAGGATCGTCTGCGCAGTAAAACCGGGTTGCCCCTGGCCACCTATTTTTCCGGGCCAAAAATAAAATGGATTCTGGACCAGGTCCCCGAAGCCCGGAAAAAGGCCGAGAACGGGGAGCTGCTTTTTGGCAATATCGATACCTGGTTTATCTGGAATTTAACCGGTATTCACATCACCGATGTGACCAATGCCTCGCGTACCCTGCTGATGAATCTGAACAGCCTGGATTGGGACGAGGAAATCTTAACCTTACTCGATATCCCCCGGGCCATGCTGCCTAAAATTTGTTCCTCGTCGGAAATTTATGGGGAGGCCAGGGGCCTTCTCCAGGGGGTGCCGGTGGGGGGTGATCTGGGAGACCAGCAGGCGGCCCTTTTCGGACAGACCTGCTTCAATCCGGGAGAGGCCAAGAATACCTACGGTACAGGCTGTTTCATGCTCCTGAACATGGGTGAACTCCCGGTGCCCAGCAACAGCGGACTGCTGACTACCGTGGGCTACAAGATCGGTCAGCAAAGAGCGGTCTATGCCCTGGAGGGATCGATCGCCATTGCCGGGGCCCTGGTCCAGTGGCTTCGGGATAACCTGGGCCTGGTTTCCCAATCGGCCGAGGTGGAGGCGCTGGCCCGCACCGTTGAAGACAACGGCGGAATTTATTTTGTCCCGGCCTTTTCCGGGTTGTTTGCCCCTTATTGGAAATCAGATGCCCGGGGAGTTATTGTCGGTCTGACCCGTTTCATCAACAAAGGACATATTGCCCGAGCCGTGCTGGAAGCCACCGCCTACCAGACCCGGGAAGTGCTTGATGCCATGGAAAAAGACTCCGGTGTCCGGTTGAAGGCCCTCAAGGTGGACGGGGGGATGGTCTTCAACGAACTATTGATGCAATTTCAGGCGGATATATTGGACGTGCCGGTTATCCGTCCCCAGGTGGCCGAAACCACGGCCCTGGGCGCGGCCTATGTCGCCGGATTGGCCGTCGACTTCTGGAAAAACCTGGATGAACTGCGTCTCAACTGGGGGAAAGACAAAGAATGGACTCCCCAAATGGAGGCCTCTTGGAGGGATAAGCTTTATACCGACTGGAAAAAGGCCGTCACCCGCACTTTCGATTGGGTGGAATAGGCGTCTTTAATCCCCCAAGGGACGCGCAGTTTTTCCAGGGCGCCTGCCCGTGTTCGGTGTCACATCTTGATTTGTGAATTAATAGTTTCAATTTTTTTTTGAAATATCGGGTCTTCCTTAATCCTCGATTTGACCGATTTGATACTGTGACTCACGGAAGAATAAGTCAAATCAAATAAATCCCCGATCTTCTGGTTGGTAAACCTACCGGTACTCCAGATTAGGAAAAAAAGCAAATCGCGATCCTCTTTTTCCAGGGAGGATAATCTCTTGGATTGTTTGAACTTTATCGGATCACATTTAAGAATAACGGAAACCCTTTTAAGCAGGTCTTGCGGATCAATTTCTGCTGCTACCCTCTTCTGCTGAGGAACTTCTTTATGAGGCTTTCCCGACAGATACTTCATCCGAAGCTCGTCAACAAAATCCCTGGCCCCCAACACCAATCCATGTCGGAAATCCTCCCAAAGACGGCTTTCCTCAGAGGCATATCCTTGAACTTTTACCCTATAGGCGCGATGCTTGTCCCGAACGGCAAACTGCCCAAGTATCATTTCCATAGAAAGTCTTAGTGGAGACGACTTGCCATAGGCATACGCCGGATAACTACTCCAGGAATAATCGGCCAAACGGTTTACTAGGCCGGCTCGCAAAGGGTTTCGATGAATATAGCATGAAAGCTGCATCAGGTAGGCATCATTTTCAATAAGCATACTTTTGAACCGACCCTGAAAAAGATGACCGGACCGGCAATGTTTTAAATTAAAACGCCGCGTATAGGTAACACCCAACCATTGCATGGCCTTGGAAAGATTGGCTTGATGGATACGTAAGAGCAGATGATAATGGTTATCCATAAGAACATAGGCAAATACTTCAATCTCGAAACGTCGGCTTATCTCCCCCAACAAAGCCAAAAAAATGTCTCGGTCCTGTTCATCATAAAAAATATCCCGTCTTTCATTTCCACGGGATAAAACATGGTAAATGGCCCCGTCATATTCGATTCTCCATGGTCTGGTCATATTTCACCAATTACCAAAATTAAGTCTCCTTGTCAATTATAATTCACTTTTCAAGATGTGACACCATTACTTTCCTGCAAATCCCGGTATATTGAGATAGGTTTCTTGCCTTGAAGATATTGTGTGATGGCCATCTGTCTCAAAGTTTCCTCATCCATCGGATCTCCTCCTGTTTCGCATTGGTTTGGGCAATTATATCTCAATTCCAATCCCAGGGTAACCGATGTGCTGACACAAAAATCGATATTAAACGTAACCTATGTCCTGACATTTCCGGGTAACCGATGTGATGACATTTGGCATCTACCCAGTAAAAATGATTATTTGATTATAAAAAATCATATATTTTTTTAAAAGGAGTAGCACACAATCAATTTATCAACTGAATTGTGCCTTTTCACTTCAATAAAATCGCTTGTGAAAAAGTCCATTTCCGGATGGACACTAACTAAATTAAAGAGAAAAAGCAGGTTTTGTTACGTATAGCACCTACAAGTCCACTGCCGAGGTCGTTCCGAAAATCAACAATTACCGTTTGAATTGTGCATAAAAAAAAGCAGGGACATTTCTTGCCTGAATAATCCGGGCCACTTTTTCCAATGAATCCGGAGGTTCATTCCAACCATTCCGGTTTAAGGATTCAATCATTCCGGGCTTGTGCCAATTCCTTTACCCTCCTTATAATGGATCCATACATCGAGAATCGGTGTA
>JACQYK010000147.1 GCA_016208255.1 Deltaproteobacteria bacterium
CGTTTTTCTCATCGCTGTTTAGCGTTATACAGTACGGGCTCTTGCGTGGCATGGGTCACCTCCCTGGTCATCACCATGCCATAAATTAAAGTAATTTACAAGTAAAATTACGTTAGTGTATTTAAAAATATGCCTACTAAGTATAGTGTCATTGGTTTTAAAGCCGAACATCCGCGGAGGATCCGGGAATAAAACCGGAGGTTCGCAAAAGCCGGTGTTGAATTTTTTTCAGAGAGGTAAAGGATATGAAGGGTCTGTTGGAAGGATTAAAGGTAATCCAGATGGGGCATGTGGCGGCCATTCCCACGGCCGGGTCGATGCTGGCCGAATGGGGGGCGGAGGTCATCAAGCTGGAACCCCTGGATGGAGAAGTCGGACGGCTTCCTGGACGAAGCTATGGAGTTCCCAGGGAAGTCGATCTTAACGGCCATGTAGTCAATTATATCTTTGAACTCCATAACAGGGGCCAAAAGGGAATTGCTATCAATCTGAAAAAACCGGCCGGCAAGGAAGCCATTTTAAAATTGATTGAAAAGACCGATATCTTTATGACCAACTATGAAGTGGGGGCCTTGAAAAATCTGGGAATGGATTACGCCGGGCTGAGCCGGGTCAACCCCAGGTTAATCTACGGTTTTCTCACCGGCTATGGGACCAAAGGCCCGGACAAAGACGAGCGTGGTTTTGATCTCACCGCGGCCTGGGCCCGCTCCGGCGGCCAATACATGACGGCCGACCCCTCCGCACCTCCGCCTCCCCAGCGTTTCGCCATTATGGACAAAACTTCCGCCGCCTATCTGGTATCCGGCCTGCTGGCGGCGGTGATCCATCGGGACAGGACCGGACAGGGGCAGGAAATCGATATCTCCCTTTATCATACCGCCGTTTGGTCCTTATCCACCGATATTCAGGCGGCGCTGGTCGGTCGGCCCTTTCCGAGGCATGATCACGCCCAAGCGGAAAATCCCCTGGCCAACAACTATCGTTCCAAAGACGGAAAATGGTTCCTGCTGTTCAACCCGCGGGTCGAGATATCCTGGGAAGAGCTTTGTGAAGGCCTGGGGAGGCCGGATTTAATCAATGATCAAAGATTCGATACAGAGGAGAAAAGGGCGGAGCATAACGAGGAAATTATTCGGATAATGGACCAGGCCTTTGCCACAAAAAACTTGAATGAATGGGAGCCCTGGTTCAGGGAAAAAAGCATCATCTATGGTCGGGTCCAGACCCCCACCGAGGTGACCACCGACCCCCAGGCCCTGGTTAATAATTTTTTCACCGAGTTGGATTACGGAAACGGCGCGAAAATGAAGGTAGTCAACACCCCGGTAAACTTTCACCAGAATCCTGCCTTTATAAAAGGTCCGGCCCCGGAGCTGGGTCAGCATACGGAGGAGGTCCTTCTTGATCTGGGTTATGATTGGGACGATCTGAGCAAACTCAAAGAGGATGGAGTAATTTTATAATTCCCGTAACCCGTTCCGGATGGAGCGAACTGCTTATTCCGACCGGGCTACCCGGAAACCGATCCCTGGGCCTTTGCTGCCCGGCTCAGCCCGCTTTCTGGAGGCACATCGCTGGTAGGTTGCCCCGGCAAACCAGCCTCCGCCGCGGATTATTTTGAAACGCCCCTTCAGAGGTCCAAGCGGATCGTTAACCGGACTGCCGGAGAATTTACCATACCAGTTTTCCCACCAGTCTTCGGTCCATTCCCAGACATTGCCATGCATATCATAAAGACCCCAGGCATTGGGTGATTTGGAGGCTACCGGGTGAAGCGCCTGGCCGGAGTTGGCTTTGTACCAGCCGACCTGGTCCAGGAGCGGATCCAGGTTTGAACCGGGTTCGGTCAAGGTTCCGTTGGTAAAGGCTTTTTGACTGCCTGCCCGGCAGCTATATTCCCATTGCGCCTCGCTGGGCAGCCTGTATAGAGTATCCCCTTCAAGCTGGTTCAGGCGGCGGATGAATTTTTGGCAGTCCATCCAGGAAACGTTGTGAACCGGAAGATCGCCTCCCCGGTGTTCGGAGGGATTTATTTCCATGACCGCCTGCCACTGGGCCTGAGTCACTTCGTTCGTCTGCAGGTAAAATCCCCTGGACAGAACCACCGGGTGCTGAATTTCCAATTCATCCCGTCCGATTTCATCGGGCGGGCTCCCCATGACAAACCTGCCCGGCGGGATGTACACAAAGCGCATGCCCAGGGAATTGGTAAAGGGTTTTTCAGGGACAATCCTGGGAGTAGGTGCCATCATTCCCGGTTTGCGGAGGACCGCATCATACATCCTGATTTCTCTTATCTTCTCGGCCTTATAAATCATCAGGCCCGCAAAAGGGGCCAGAAGACAAACCAGGGCCAGTATAAGGGGCAGACGAAGATTCTTCATCGGTCGATGGCCTTGGAGGCGACTGAACGGTTCATGGGATCTGAAAAAGGGGGCAGATTTTTAATATCTTTTAAACTGATGAAAAATACTATTGGACAGGATCTACAGGATTTTACAGGTATCTTGCTCAGGCTCCTGAAGACCCTGAGCAACTTCAATCCGTTTCCGGCGGAAACCAATACTTTTGCCCGCAGGACGATTTAGTTTGTGCCTTTCTTTCTGCCTGCCGCAGGCGGGAGGAAAGGCACAAAATTCCGGGTAATCCGGTAAATCCTGTCTAAAAAAAACTTCAAATATCTTTGCTTCAGATTTTAATACACGCTACTGTATGGCCGGGGGAAATCTCTCTTAATTCAGGGGTATTGTTACGGCAGTCCGGTCCGCTGATCGGGCAGCGGGGAGCCAGGCGACATCCCGGCGGCGGATTGATGGGGGAACTGATTTCACCCACCAGCCTTACCCGGCTTTCCTTTTTATCCAGACCGGGCATGGAAGCCAAAAGGGCCCGGGTATAGGGATGAGAGGGATTTTGAAAGAGGTCTTCGGTCGGAGCGATTTCCACAACCGTCCCCATGTAGATAACAGCCACCTCATGAGAGACATGCCGGACCACGTTCAGGTCATGGGAAACAAAAAGATAGGACAGCCCGAGATCCTTTTGCAGGGTTTTAAATAGATTTAGTATTTGGGCCTGGATGGAAACATCCAGGGCGGAAACAGGTTCGTCACAGACGATCGTACTGGGATTGACGGCCAGGGCGCGGGCCACGGCAATCCGCTGGCGCTGCCCTCCGCTGAATTCATGGGGATAACGGTAAAGCTGCCCCGAATCCAAGCCGACCTGATGGAGAATTTCAACCACTTTCTCCAGCCGGTCGGCACTTTTAAGGTTGGTGTTGAGCACCAGCGGTCGTTCAACGATAGTCTTCAGGGTCTGGCGCGGGTCCAGTGAACTATACGGGTCCTGAAATACCATCTGGACGTGTCGGCGGAATTCTTTTAAAGCCTTGCCCTTCAGCCCGGCCACTTCCTGGCCCTCATAAAGAATCATCCCCGAGGTCGGTTCGTGCAGTTGCATCATGGTGAACCCAATGGTGGACTTGCCGGATCCGCTCTCGCCCACCAGTCCCAGGGTTTTGCCCGGGTATATCTTGAGATTGGCCTGGTCCACGGCCTTGAGGAGGCCCTTCTGGCCGCCGATTTTGACCGGAAAAAATTTGCACAAATCCCTGGTTTCGAGTATCGGTTGATTTGTTTTGCAGGTCTGGGGTTCGGTTGTCATAATTTAATCCAGATTATAATTGGGTTCGAGGATTCATGACATAACGGTTTAAGGTGTAAGGTATAGGGTGTAAGGTTTTTCTCTTCCACGTACCTTGGACCTTGGACCTTAAACCCTTCCCCTTTGAACCCTTTTTTTTTATTTAACATGACAGGCAATGGAGCGGTCCGGCCCCCTGGTTGTTAGCTCCGGTATTTCAACCCGGCATTTTTCAATGACCTGTTTGCAGCGCGGGTGAAAGGCGCAGCCGAGAGGAACTTCCAGCATGTTCGGCACCGTCCCCGGAATGGGTTTAAGGTATTCCGACCGTGGACCGCCGATAGCCGGCTGTGACTCCTTCAGCCCGACAGTATAGGGGTGGAGGGGGTGATTAAAGACCTCTTGGGTGGGTCCTACCTCTACCTGACGTCCGGCATACATAACCATGATCGCGTCACAGGTGTCGGCTACCACATAAAGATCATGCGAGATCAGAATCATCGACATGCCCTTGTTCCGGATCGTGGCCGCCAATAGCTCCAAAATCTGGTCCTGGATGGTCACATCCAGGGCCGTGGTGGGTTCATCGGCTATCAGCAGTGCCGGATCGCAGGCCAGGGCCATGGCTATCATCACCCTTTGCCGCATGCCGCCTGAAAATTCGTGCGGGTATTGCTTGAGGCGTTCCCTGGGGGAAGGGATGCCGACTTTATCCAGCATTTCCGCCGCCCACTTGGCGGCCTCTTCCTGTGTCTTTTTCAGATGGATACGGATTCCGGCGGTCATCTGTTGGCCGATGGTGAAGACCGGATTGAGGCTGGTCATCGGCTCCTGGAATATCATGGAGATTTTTGCACCCCGGATCTGGCGCAGTTTATTCCTGGGCAGCGCCACCATATCGACCCCATCAAAAATAACCTGGCCTCTGGTTCGGGCCGGCGGACTGGGGTTGAGGCGGATAATCTCCTTGGCCATAACGCTCTTACCGCTGCCGGATTCACCGACTACCCCCAGGGTGTCCCCTTTGCGCATAGAGAAGTTTACCCCACAGACCGCCGGGAGAATACCGGCCCGGAGATAAAAATCAACATGCAGATCCTTTAAGGTCAGAAAGAATTGATCCCTGCTCATTTTTCGGTCAACCTCGGGTCGAATACATCACGCAGTCCATCTCCCAGGAGATTGACGGCCAAAACGGTTATGGATATGGCCAGACCGGGCCAGACCGCCACTAAGGGAGCCGTTTCCAGCAGGGACCGGGCCTCGTTGAGCATCAGCCCCCAGCTTGGGGCCGGCGGTGGCGGTCCCAGACCCAGAAAGGTCAAGCCGGCAAAGGCCAGAATCGTTCCCCCGGTGCGAACCGTGGCCAGGATGATCAGCGGAGAGGAAACATTGGGGATGATCTGGCGGAAAATAATGTGGAAATTGTGTTCCCCGATCAGCCTGGCTGCTTTGACATAATCCCGTTCCCTTTCAGCCAGGACCAGACCGCGGATCATACGGACCAGACTGGGAGTCCATCCCAGGGTCAGGGCCAGGATGCATTGCCACAAACCCGGTCCCAGGACGGCCATGAGGGCCAGCAACAGAATCAGCCCGGGGAAAGACATGGCCGCGTCATTTAAACGCATCACCAGATTGTCCAGCTTTCCTCCGTAGTAACCCGGCAGGCCGCCAATAAAGATACCCAGGAACATTTGGGCCGGAATGGTAATCAAGGCCACCAGCATGGCATTGGTAGCCCCAAAGACGATCCGGGACCAGATATCCCGTCCCAGGTTGTCAGTCCCCAGCCAGTTTTCCAGATCGGGGGGAGCATTGAGCTTCTGAAAATTCCCCTCGATCGGGTCGTGGGTGGCCAGCCAGGGGGCGGCAACAGCCATTACGACCACAATCAGAAAAATAATCAAACCGATAAAGGCGATGCGGGATTCTGTCAGGCGGCCGAATCCTGACCTGAAACGCCTCCAAAACCGGCCAAGCGCTCCTTTAAAAGTGGCCTGCTGTCTGATGGATTGGGCTGAGGGTTGCATACGCTCTCCCACCTTCCTATTCCAATTTAATTCTCGGATCCAGCAACTTATACAACATATCAACAATCAGATTGATGAATATAAAAGAAAAAGCCAGGACCAGAACCCCTCCCTGAACCACCGGGTAATCACGGGTGTGAATGGCGTCCAGGACCATCAATCCGATACCGGGCCAGGCAAAAACCGTTTCGATCACCACCGTCCCCCCGAGAAGGGCGGCCATACGTATGGAGGCGATGGTCAGGGTCGGTATCATGGCATTTTTCAGGGTATAACGGCCGATAATCTGGTGCTCGGGCAGCCCC
>JACQYK010000148.1 GCA_016208255.1 Deltaproteobacteria bacterium
CCCAATCCCAGTCTGAAATCAAAACGGCAGCCCAGGGTCAGAACGACATCGGCCAACCCCAGGGCATTGGTTCTGAGCAGCGGGTTCTTATATTCATCCCCGAACAATCCCCGGCAAGCCGAACCCGAAACTCCAACCGGCATTTTCAAATAATCGGAAAGGGCGGCCACCGCCCGGGCTTTATCTCCGACCGAGAACAAAGCTCCGTCCCCCACAACAACCGCCGGCCTTTTCGCCTTGGTCAGAAGTTCGGCCGCCGCATCGATCAGGACCGGATCGCCATAAGGAATGGCCTCCGTACGATAATTCACCGGAAAAAAGATCTTTTCCTCCTCCACCTTGGCAAACAGCAGGTCGGTCGGGATCTCCAGATAGACCGGCCCCGGGCTTAAATCCCTGGCCTGGCGATAGGCCATGGCCACATACTCCGGGATCCGTCCCGTAAGGGTGATTTTCCGGGCCCATTTGGAACAGCTTTCCATGACATTCAGGGTGGACATATCCTGCAGATCCCCGGCGTCCCTTTTGGTCATGGCTACCGCGCCGCCGATCTGAAGCAACGGAATACCCATGGACTGGGCCTCCATCATCCCGGCCGGTGTATTCCCAACGCCCGGTCCGGCCGTGGTTACCACTACCGTCATTTTGCCTGAGGCCCTGGTATAGGCGATGGCCGCGTATACGGCCGCGGCTTCATGGCGCATATCGATGATCTCTATTCCCGCATTGCGCATCCCATAAAAAATCGGCATGATATGGCCGCCGCAGAGGACAAAGGCCCTCTCCACGCCTTCCCTGGCCAGGGCCTTTCCGACCAGGGCTCCTCCGTCAATCATGGTCATTTTATCCTTCCTCTTTCATTAATTTATTTATTTTCCATCCGAAAACCTCATGGAGCGGACAGCGGTCAGCCGACAGCAGTCAGCCAAAGCACTTCTTCCAAAGGTTTTCCTGAAAGCTGACGGCTGATCGCTTAAAGCTCTCATCCGAAAATATCCTTTTTCGGATGAGTACTACCTGGCCGTGACCGGAATGCTTCTATAGCTTTCATCCACCGGCGGCATTTTTACCAGGTCTTTGGACAACAGCTTCCCATAAATAGGATGAGACTGCCAGCCGTCGATATTGACGGACCGTTTGGCCGCTGATTTTAATTTATCCCAATCGGCGCTGCCATAGAGGAACATCTCCTGGGCGGCCATCGACCCTTCGCCGTGGATGGTATCGATCTGCCAGAAATTTCCGGTCATATCTTTGATTAAGCGCATGACCTTGATCCTCTCTTCGGTGGGTACGCCGTCTTTGGCCCCCAGGTATTTCTCCAGATAGGGCTGAATATCCGGATTCTTCCAGTCACGGTAAGTGGGAATCGTGGTACTTAACCCCCCGGCAATATCCTGCATATGCTGGCACATCTGGTGAAAGTTGCTGGCAAAGGTAAATTTGGCCGAATTGATGGTCATCCGATTGGGCATAACCACATCCATGCCGAATTCGCTAACCGGGTCCAGACAGCCTGCCTTACCCAGTTCCGCGACCATCTGGGTGATCATGGCCATCCAAGCCAGTTTTTTCCGGACATGGGTGATGTTTTCGATGCCGTTATATTCGGCGGCCAGGGCCGCGGCCCCGGTCATGGCTTCCAGTTTTCCGATCATTTTGCAGGTGCCGTAAAGACGGTGGTAACTGGCAAAGGCATAGGCCAGTGTTCGGGAAAATTGCCACTCACCGCACATAAAGACCCGTTCATAAGGGACGAAGACATCATCGAAAACAATCAGGCATTCGGTCGGTTGGGTCTGGCTGGTCTTGGGATAATCGAATTTTCCTTCTTCCCCATAAATCCGCTGCACCGGTTCGACGGCGAAAAGCTTGATCCCCGGGGTGTTAAGCGGCAGGGCGAAGGCCAGGGCATAATCTTTGTCGTCTTCGCCGTGGGTGCGGCAGGGTGAACAGAGGACCTCATTGGAACCGGGGGTGGAACTGATATGGACTTTCGCCCCCCGGACCACAATGCCGTCCTTCTGCTGGTCCACGATCCTCAGGTAATAGTCCGGGTGCTGTTTCTGTTTGGAAGGGTGCAGGCTCCGGTCCCCTTTGACATCGGTAATGGCCCCGGTGATACCCAGGTCCTGTCGCTGGAGGAGCTTCCGGTAATTTTCCACCCGTTCGGAATAGTGGGTCCCGATCTCTTTGTCCATGACATTGGCCGTCACGGTGAAGGCGGCCAGGGCGTCGGCGCCCATGCAATGGAGGGCGACTCCCCCGCCGGTTCTGGCGCCGATGATATAACATTCCCTTCTTCTCAAAAGGTCCTGGGCTGTTTTGGGAGCGGTCAACAGGAAATGGACCTCTTCACCGTCTTCATTCTTGGTCACGAACAGATCGTGGTAATCCGGATGATTGGGCAGAACATAATCCATGGCCGCGGTCCGGATGATACTGCTGAGCGTGGGATGGGTTCGAACATCAGCCACCTTTTCTCCCAGGCACCAAATCTGCCGGCCGTCATTTAAACTTTCCAGATACTGTTCTACGGTTCTGATCATGGGTTCTCTCCTTTCATTTTTTAGTTCGAAAATAGAGTTCATAGCCCAACAGGCGGGGCATGGCGGTTTAATTCGAAAATACGTTAGTGACTTAAGAATAATATTTTTTGAAACTGGATAAATTTTTCAAATTGGATGAAATCGTAAAAATTATCTGAGGCCCCATTTCGTCATTCCCGCGAAGGCGGGAATCCAGGTGTTTTAATCGATTATATATGGCCTGGATTCCCGCTTTCGCGGAAATGACGACCAAACTCTCTAGTCTTACAACATTTTCATGTTTCTTGGCGCCCCAAGGGGGCATGAGTGCTTAGTTCGAAAATAACCACCCTGCCCTTTTCCCTTCTACCAGGTATCAATATAGGGATACTTTTTTCTGGTCCTGGGCGGGACAGGCGGGAGGCTGCGAAGCCCCATCACGATCCAGGACCGGGTATCGGCGGGATCGATGACATCGTCGAGTCCGTAGCCGGCGCTGGCATTGACCGCCTTGGCCCGCCGGTAGAATTCTTCAACCCGACAAGTATATTCCTTAAGTCTTTCTTCGGGATCTTCAATCGCCTGGAGTTCTTTTCGATAACCAAGCTTGACCCGGCCTTCGATCGCCATACCGGCGAATTCCGCCGTGGGCCAGGCGATCGAAAAAAAGCCCACGAAGGAACTGGCCCCGCACATGGCCTGTACGCCCAGCCCGTAGGCTTTGCGAACAACGACCGAAAAAAGCGGTGAGGTCATATTGGCACCGGCATTAAAGGTTCGGACACAGTGCCGGACCAGGGCCGTGGCCTCCACGTCGGGACCGACCATGATACCCGGGCAATCCATCAGACTGAGAACGGGCAGATCAAAGGCATCACAGAGCTGAAGGAAACGGGCGCATTTATCGGCTCCATCGGAATCAATGGCCCCGGCCAGATGATGGGGGTTGTTGGCAATGACTCCCATAGGCTTCCCTTCCACCCGGATGAAGGCGGTAATGATGCCAATGCCGAATTTCTCCCTTATCTCCAGCACCGAACCCACATCGGCGATGGTGTCGATCACCTCCCGCATGTTGTACAACCGCAACCGGTTTTCCGGGATGATATGCCTCAGTTTTCGCTGATCCGAAACCTCCCATTCTTGAATCGGTCCCTGGAAGTAGGAGAGATATTTCTTGGCCACCTCGACGGCCTCCTCTTCCTCCCTGACCAAAATGTCTACGACCCCATTGGGCACCTGAAAGGACATGGGCCCGAGTTCTTCCGGGGTGTAGACGCCCAGGCCCCCGGACTCCACCATGGCCGGACCGCCCATGGCAATGGTCGAGCCTTCGGTGGCAATGATGACATCGCAGCAGGCCAGAAGGGCCGTGTTGCCGGCGAAACACCGGCCGTTGTTAACCCCCACCAGGGGAACCCAGCCACTCAATTGCGAGAACCGGGTAAAGGTGTGGGTGTCAAAGGCCACGGCCGGTCCTATGGTGTCGTCACCGGGTCGACCGCCGCCCCCTTCGGTGAAGAAGATAATCGGGAGATGGAAACGATGGGCCAGCTCGAACATACGATCCTGCTTGTAGTGGTTCCGTCCCCCCTGGGTGCCGGCCAGGACAGTGTAATCGTAGGAAAGGACCATGGTCCGAGCCCGGTCGTCTGTGAAATATTTTCCGTTCACCAGGCCTATGCCGGCAATCAGCCCATCGGCCGGCGTGTAGCGGCGGAGGGTTTCCTCATTGAATTTTTGGTGCTGCCGGGCCACCACCAGCGGCCCGTACTCTTTGAATGTCCCGGGATCGACCAGTTGGGCGATATTTTCCCTGGGCATTCGAAATCCCAGGGCATGGCGTTTGGCCACAGCCTCCGGGCGATTTTCATCCAGGGTGTAGGCATGCCGTTGATAGGTCTCTTCCAGGTCCGGCCGGATGTAGTCGAGATCGATCGCCTCGGCGGCCTGTGTTTCCCCCTCCTCGATCTCCGCTTCCTCGATAAAGAAAAGGGGATGTCCCTGGACGACGATATCACCTTCGGTGACATTGATTCTTCGAATAAACCCGGAGCGTTCGGCTTTGATGGTATGTTCCATTTTCATGGCTTCCATGATGACGATTGGCCGACCCGCAGGCACGGCGTCGCCTTCACCGACCATGATCTGGACGATGGTCCCCTGTATCGGCGCCGGAAGGGCGATTGTGCCGTCAGGTCCTACGGGATATTTTGTTTTAGCCAGGGGTTCCTTTTTTAAGGCACTCCCTGGTTTAAAAGGGACACCCGCTTCCGGAGGAGGGACCGTGCCGGCGATCCAGCGTCTGGGCGGTTGAGCGGTGTCCATTTTCACGAATTGTTCGATATGTTCATCCAGCCATCGGATGTGGATGTTTCCGTTTTTAAAATCCGGATGATCGAGCACCCGGTGAAGAAAAGGAATGTTGGTTTCGACACCCTCTATTCTGAACTCGCTTAAGGCCCTGATGCCTCGTTGCACGGCATCCTTGAAATCCGCCGACATGGAGTGGGCAATCACCTTGGCCAGCAAGGAATCGAAGGAAGGGTTGACGGCATATCCGGCATATCCGAATCCGTCCGTGCGTACCCCCGGGCCATTCGGCGACTCATAAGATCGAAGTATTCCGCCGGCAGGGTGAACGGAGCCGTCTTCGGCCAGTGTTTCCATATTGACCCTGGCCTGGAGGGCATAGCCCCGGGGTCGGGTTTGATCGGGATCATCCAGCCCCAAGTCAGACAACAACGCCCCCTGGGCCAGCCGGATCTGGGTCTGGACAATATCCACACCCGTAACGGCCTCGGTTACCGTATGTTCAACCTGGAGTCGGGCGTTGACCTCGATGAAGGCAAAGGCCTGCCCCCGGTCCAAATCGAGAGTGTTCACCAAAAACTCGAAGGTTCCGAGATTAGTATAACCGACACTTTCGGCTAAGCGCAGGGCCGACCCGATCATATCCCGGCGCAGTTCGTCCGGCAGATAAGGGGCCGGCGCCACCTCAATCAATTTCTGGTGCCGACGCTGAATCGTGCATTCCCGATCACCTAAATGAGTGAGATTTCCCCGGCGATCTCCAAGAATCTGGACTTCGATATGCCGCGCCTGTTTGATGAATTCCTCGACATAAAGGTCGCCATTTTTAAAAACAAAGCCGGCTTCGGATCGACATCGGGTGTAAGTCTCCTCGATCTGATTTTCTTCAGTGACGATTCGGGTCCCCCGTCCTCCTCCACCGGCAATCGCCTTAATCATCATGGCTGCTTTCGGACCGAGGGAAGAGAAAAAATCTTTCGCTTCCTCAAGTGAGACAGCTCGATTTATCCCCCGGAGGATAGGCACTTCAGCCCGAGCGGCGGCTTGACGAGCCTGCGCTTTATCACCAAAAATTATCAGGTTTTCAATCGAAGGGCCAATGAATAGAAGGCCTTCTTCCCCGCATCGCCTGGCAAAATCAGCCTGCTCGGCCAGAAAACCGTAACCGGGATGAATCGCATTACAGCCGGTGCTTCGGGCCGCCTCGAGGATCCCGTTCATATTCATATAGGCCCGCACCCCACGGCCAGCGAGCGCTTGAGCCTCATCGGCCATAGTGGCGTGCAGTGAGGCTGAATCATCTTCTGAAAAAACGGCGACGGTCCTGAGATTCAGATCGCTAGCGGCCCGGATGATTCGAACGGCAATCTCCCCGCGATTGGCAATCAACAGTCCTGTTATTTCCATGAACCTTCCTTCAATACCTCTTGAGTCTCGCCTTTGCATGTCTGTTGCGGGTTGCTCGTTGCTGGTTCCTGGTTAAACAACAAGCAACAAGCAACGAGGAACAAGTAACGAAAGGTTTTCCTCCGTGCTTTTTTCCGGTTATGGTTTAAGAAGCACTGCGATATTTTCCCCGCTGTACACCGAATCAACCGCCTTTTGGACCTCATCAAAGGGGATGATTTCAGAAATCAAGGGTCGTGGGTCGATCTGTTTATGGGAAATGAGATACATGGACAGCCCTGAAATATTCTGGCTGCCGGCCGGACCCCCCAAGACCCCCACGATTTTCAATTGTTTGAATGTCCAGAGCATCGGATTTACCTTTGATGGCGGGACAAAGCCGGCCAATACAATGGTGGCCCCGCGGCTGCCCATCTCTGCGGCCTGGTTCAAAACCTCGCCGTCTCTAACACAGATGATAACGGCATTGGCCCCATCCCCGGTAAGCCTGACCACTTCAGAGACGACGTCCGTCTTGCCGGCATTAATCACCGCATCCGCGCCCAGCTCCAGGGCTTTTTCCAAACGGGACTGCACCAGATCGACCACGATGACCGGTGAAGCCCCGTGCACTTTGGCCGACATCATGGCCAGTAGGCCAATCTTCCCCGCCCCGATGATGACCCCGGATTGTCCCGGCCGCAGCCCGGAACCGATGACCGAACCCACTCCGGTGATCAGGGGTTCAACAAATACGGCCTCCTCATCAGAAACATGCTGGGGGACCTTTTGTACCGAGTAGGGGGAAACAAGCATATATTCCGCCCAGGCTTTGAAGGTCTCATACCCCGTAGGCCTGTTCACAGGCTGAGGTCCGGAAGGGTTAAACCCGGGGACGGCCCGGTCGCCGACCTCCCAGTTCATAACGCCCTCGCCTACCGCTACGACCTCAGCCAAAAATTCATGGCCCGGTATGGAACCGGGGCGGATGCCCAGGATCTGGCCGATTAAATCCTCCGGAACCGGTTGGTCAAACCCAATTTCTGAGGCCAGATTATGGCCGATGACTCCCCCAGGATGGGTGACCCCCTGGCTGATCAGGGAAAGCGATCCATCCAGATATTCAAGATCGCTCCCGCAGATGCAGGCATACTTTGTTTTCAAAAGCAACATCACCGGTTCTATGGCCGGGATCGGCACTTCCTGACATTCGATACATCTCTTTTCTCCGGTGGCCACACAGGCTTTCATCATCCCTCCTTAGCGCATAGTCATCCCGCCATCAAAAGGCAGGATCTGAAAGGAAATATATTCCCCAATTCCCTGCCGCCCAGGAACCATGGCCAATTTACTTATTAATTTAATAATCTTATCCTATTATTATAATGTTTATCTTTATGCCTTCATGCTCCGTCTGAGGGAGGGTGCCGCGACCCATGAAAATAATCCTAAGGGAGAGCGCCTCTGCTTCTGAGAAATTCCTTATCCCTTTCGATATAGGTGATATAGGCGTTCCGGGACATCAGGTTGTTGTCTCCTGTCCGGATTTTTTCCAGGAGCTTCAGGTGCATCTGCCTGGCCTTGATATTTTCCGGTTCGGTCTGGATCAGGAGGTCGAGCACCTCAAGACCCAGTTGGGCCTTGTCGTCCCGATATAATTCCTCGGCCTTGTCCAGGACCTTCTGGGGATCCCCGATGACCTGCATCAGCGCTGTCTTGACTTCTTTTTCCGGTCTGGGCAACAGATTGGCCGGGTTGCCGTCAAAGTAGCCGTGGTACCAACGATAGGTGTTGAAAACGAAAAATTCCGGACGGGAGTAGGAAAACTTTAAATAAGGTTTGTCCTTGAGATGATTCGGGACTTTAACTAAATAAACCATCTCATTGATATGAATGCCTTTATTTATATAAGCGATAACCTGATCAAAAAGGTTCCTAATGACCTCAATGGTATCATTGAGCACTTCCATCGCCTGTTGGCCCTGGAGATGCATGGCCGCTCCGTTATAGAAGATATGCTCCGGGTTCTTTGCCCGCACCTCTTCCAGAGCCTTGGCCCAATCCAGGGGGTAGCGGGTCGGCTTCCAGGGATTGCCGATATTGGGGAACGACCCGATTAATAAATCGCCGATAAAAGCGGCTTTCAGCTCCGGGATCCAGACCCAGCAGACATCATCGGTTTCCCCGCGCGCCGTGCGGAGTTCAAAAGTCAGATCGCCCAACTTGAAAGTCTTAATCCCGAGAAAGGTCTGGGTTGGATAAACCCAGTTCCTCTTTCCGGCCGCCGTCTTGACGTTGAACTGCTCATGGGTGATCCTGGCCCTGTGTTCGGCCTGATAGTTGTATTTATCCAATCGGTCGGGCAGATAGTGATTGGCGATGATTTCGGGCTTGTCTTCTACAAGGGCGGAAGCCCCGCCCACATGATCCCCGTGGCCATGGGTATAAATGATATATTTAACTTTGCCTCCCTTTTCTTTGATTTTATTCATCATCTCGGCCGCAAATCTGGGACCAGTCAAAGTATCGATAATCACCACCCCTTCGCCGGTATCTATCCAGGCCGCCCCGGAAATAGGCTGGGAGGCGGTGTAAACGCCCTTAAGAGGATTGTCAAACTTAACCGGCGTGTCCCAGAGGGCCCCCTGCGCCTTAGCAGCCAACGGGGTCAAAGAAATCATTAAGCAAAAAAATATTCCCTTTAGGGTCTTTTTGATAACAAAAAAAGACATCTCTTTTCCTCCCATCCCTGAGTTTTGAAGCTGTTTATTTGATCCGGAAGGCAAAATGAAGCACCCGGCTGGAGAAACGCCAGCCCTCTTCCGTTCGGATGAACCGGTCAGCATAGTGTCCGACGGCTGATGACCCCGAAATAATCCGGGGACCCTGATCATCGCCTTCCAGGCCTTCCCCGGTATGCCGGTAAAGAGTCAGGTAGGAGAGGCCTTCGGCATGTTCTTCGTCAATCACCTTGATATAGATATTGGTCAGGACATGGCGGGATCTGAGGCCCTCCGGCCGGAGGGAGACCGACCTGGCGATCTTTACCCTTCCCTTGACCGGTTTTCCAGTTACATTGAGCTCACCATCCTCGGTAAAAAGCCGCACAAATTGATCGTATTCCTTAAAGTCCACATGACGGGCATAGGCGATGGAAAGCTTGGTGCATTCATCTTCAATTTTTCTTTGTGTTGCATAATCCATTTCTATGCTCCAAGAATATTCAAAAATTCTTTTTTCCTAACCCCACCCAACCTCCCCTTAGGTTAAGGGGAGGAGCGCCTCCTCTTAAAATAAGAGGGGGACGGGGGGAGTTACTAATAAATAATCATTTCCTAAAAGCTAAATCGCCGTATACCCCCCATCCACCATAACCGCCGATCCGGTCATGAAGGAAGATTCATCGGAAGCGAGAAAGGCTACCACATTGGCTATTTCCATGGGGTCGGCCGCCCGCATCATGGGCGCCTGCGGTGTGTATTGTCTCGGTTCGTCTTTGATCTCGCTGGTCCAATGAACCGAATCCTCCCGGGTGTGTTTTCCTATGTCCGTGGCCACCGCCCCAGGACAGACGCAGTTGGCCCGCACCCCCCGATGGGCATATTCCGTGGCTATGGCCCGGGTCAACTGTAAAATCCCACCTTTGGCCGCCTTGTAGCTGGCGGCCGAGCCCCCGGCGCCGATGACCACGGAAGACACAGAACCCATGGTAATAATACTCCCTCCCCCGTGCTGGATCATGTGCCGCAGTGCCGCCCGGGCACACAGAAAAGTACCCGTCAACTGGACCCGTATGACCCGTTCCCAATCAGCCAGAGAGGTTTCGTGAATCCCTCCCCTGGTCAGGTTGCCTGCGTTAGAGACCAGAATATGGAGCCCTCCGAATTGCTCTATGGTCTTCGCAGTCATGGCCTCTACCTCGGCTTCATTGGAGACATCGCAGCGAAAAAACAGGGCTGAACCTCCTGCCGTATTGACCAGATCGGCGGTCTCCCGCGCGATATCCTCCCGTATATCGGCCACCATCACCCGGGCGCCTTCTTCCGCCAGCTTGAGTGCGCAGGCCCGCCCGATGCCGCTTCCCCCGCCGGTTATAACAGCACTCTTTCCTTCCAGTTTTCCCATTTTATCAGCCTTTCTTTTTTTTCCTGCTTATGAATTATTCTGCTGTTTGCATGGCCTGACCGGCATTTTATCAGATGTCATTCCGGTCTCGAGTCGTTCGCCTCATCGGCTCCCTTCTGGGAGCCTTTTCAAAAGCTCGACAAAGTCGAGCGGGCCGAACTTTAGCAAAGACTCCCTTTGGGAGTCGGCCGGAATCCAGTGGTGTTTCTGGACCCCGGCTTTCGCCGGGGTGACGGGCCTGGAAATATTCTCTTAACCCTTCTATTTTTCAATCGCCCCCAGAACCATGGTCAGGAACTTGACCAGGTCCATATTCCCTCTGGTTTGATTAGCCACACGAACAATTACCAGATCCCTGGAGGGGATGACAACGATCGTCTGCCCCAGGACCCCTTCTGCCATAAAGCCGTCCGCTGGAAGGCCGTCTGGTGAAATTGGGGACCGGGCAATAGACAGCCTGACTGGTAGATTGACATGCCAGAGATAGCCGTAGGCCGCCCAACCCCTTACGCTGGGATCCGTTTTAGTCGCTTGTTCCACCCAATCCTCAGAGACAATCTGCTTATCCTCCCAGCGTCCTTTATTCAGGAACAGGTACCCCAATTTTGCGAAATCCCTCACCGTGGTGTGCAATCCCCAGGCCGTTGCGGTATACCCATCCTGGTCTTTTTCCCAGCGGATATTGGTTATATTTAAAGGGCCAAAAAGATTCTGCAGGGCAAATTCGAAAGCTGTTTTGCCGGTCGCTTTTTGAATAACCCGGGAAAGGAGCATGGGATCGCCGGTGGAATAATAAAAACGCTGACCGGGTTCATAAAGACCTTTCCTTTCAGCCATATAATTTATGAAATGGCCACTTTGTCCCATCTTCAGGGCATCGTTGGTGGCCGGATCCCACCTGGACCAATCTTCTTTCCAATCAAGTCCGGTGGTCAAGGTCAGGGCATGACGGATGGTGATCCGGCTGCGATAATCCGCCTGGTCGGCACATTTCCATTCATCGTAATATTGGCAGAGCTTTTCATCGATACCCTTGAGCAGCCCTTTATCAATGGCGATGCCTATGAGGGTGCTGGAAAAGCTTTTAGCCATGGAATGGCTGACATGGGTTGAGTCGATTTTAAAATTACCAAAGTAGGCTTCACCGACGATGTGGCCTTTGCGGATAATGACCAATCCTTCGGTATTGAAGGCCGGCGTGGCCGTATATTCGATGGCCTGGAGCAGTTTCCCGGAATTCACACCCACGACTTCCGGCTGGCATGCTCTCCATTCTTTAGTCGGCCAGTATGGGCCGCTATATTCGCCTTTACCGAGAACGTCTTTTTGCTCCGCTGACTGGGCTGTTCCCATTAGGGGATTTTGTGAATTCGGGATAATCAAAAAAAAAAAAAAAAAAACGGTAAGCAGAATAACTGTGATTAATCTAAATTTGGCAACCATTTTTAAACTCCTTTTTCCCTTGAACCCTATTTCATACATTAATCCCTGCTAAAAACATGAATCGCCATAGCTGCCGTATCATTGCCCACGGTTCCGCCGCCGTTTTCGGAAAGGGCGATTTTAGGATTATTCACCTGACGCTTACCGGCTTCGCCCCTGAGCTGGGTAACCAGTTCATAGGCCATGGCCAGACCCGAAGCGCCGATGGGATGTCCGCGGGAGATCAAGCCGCCGCTCGGATTGACCGGGATTTTACCGTCCAGGGCCGTGGCCCCGCTTTCGGCGAAAGGTCCTCCTTCTCCAATGGGGCAGAAGCCCAGTTGTTCGGTAACGCTCAACTCTCCGAAGGCGGTGGCATCGTGGACTTCAGCCACCCGGATATCTTCCGGTCCGACACCGGCTGTTTCATAAGCCGCCCGGGAAGCCCGGATAGCCGAATCACTGGCACCTACCCGGTGGCCCGAACGAACGATGCTGGCCCGGATTCGAATCGCCCGGCTGGAAGGATGTTTTTTCAAAAACTGTTCCGAACAGAGAATGGCGGCGGCTGAACCGTCCCCGATTGGGGCACACATGGCCCGGGTCAGGGGAAAGGCCACCACCCAGTCATTCATCACCTGCTCAATAGTCTGGGGAAAAGTGTACTGGGCCAGTGAATTCAGGGTGGAATTGTTGTGGTTCTTGGCGGCGATGACGGCCAACTGGCGCTGGGTCGTTCCGTATTTTTCCATATGACGCCGTGACCCGGCGGCATAAAAATCCATAAAGACCGAATGGGACTTTTGAGGAGGAGGTGGTGCTTCGCCCCTCTCCCTGGCCTCTCTTTCCGCCTGTTCCCTTTTTTTCCCGGCCTCCTCCTTTAACTGTTGCATGAAAGCGCGGGTTTCTTCCACATCCGTTCCGCTGATAAAACCGTCCAGACTCCGGTTGCCGCCACTCTTGCCGGATGGATCAGGAGGCGGAGGCGGGAAATACATTTTCTCCGTCCCGATGGCCAGGACACAATCATAGACACCGGCCTTGATTGACATCCAGGCCGAATGCAGGGCCGTACTGCCTCCGGCACAGGCGTTTTCAATGTTTATAATAGAAATACGTCCCAGGCCGTTGGCCGTCAGGGCCACCTGCCCGCGGATCGAATGCTGGAACTCCGATATGCCCCAACCCGAATTGGCGAACCAGGCGGCCTGCAGGTTGTCCAGGGTCAGATTGCAGTCGGCTAAAGCCAGTTTCAGGGACTCCCCGGTCAGGGCCTTAACCCCCTTGTCCAGATGCTTGCCGAATTTGGTCATGCCGACACCGATGATATATACGTCGTCACTCATAATATAATACCTCCACTTTTCTTCTTTATCTCGCCCGCTTCGCTCGAGCACGCAGAGATCGCTGAGAAAACTATTATTTTTTTTCATTGCGGGTAAGAGGGCAATGAAAACCCGATCATTGCCTATGGGTATCGCAATAAAACCCATTGCTCAAGGACCGCAATGAAAAACTGGCCAGCGCTATCGCGCACCCCTGCCGAAGGCCCCGGTACACTTCAAAAATTCCCGACGGGTTTGTTCTTTTTTCATGTTTCCGCTTTCTTTCAGAGTTTATGAGGACTTAAACAAATAGGCAATGATCGGGTTTTCATTGCCCTTTCAACCGCCAGGTCAAAGTCCAAGTTTAACCAAAAACCTTGAACCTTGAACGTTGAACAGTTTTAAGACGACTTTCCGCCTTTGAACCACAGGGGGTGGGAGAAGAAAAACCCATCTCGATATTTAAGGTACATCGGGTTGTTCCAGCCCTGGACATTTTTACGAAAAATCGTTACCGCCATGGGATACCAGAGCCAGGCATCCTCGTAGTTGTCGTAGAGGCCCTTATCCAACTCAAAATAAATCTTTTTTCTTTTCTCCAGGTTGAGCTCTTTTCGGCCGGCTTCGATCAGGGCGATGGCCTGTGGATTATTACTTCTCCCGAAATTATACCCTCCCGTCGGATGGTAAAGGGCGTTAGCCATAAGGTCCGGATCCCAAATCCAGGTATAACCGCCTGAGGCGAGATCATAATCGACCTTTCTCATTCTTTCTGACATGGCCGCCGGATCGAGCAACTCCACGTTCCAGGTGATCCCCACCTTGGACAGCATCCCTTTGACGGCCTCAGACAGGGTGACGGTCGTGAGGGTATTGCTCATATACCCTTTTATGGTCAGTCCGTTCCGAAATCAACACCGTTAATCAAAGCCTTTCGATCCAAGGCAATTGGTTTTCTTTATCATTCGGCTCTCCTTTCAACCCTGAGCAGATTTGATGATTCCTTTCACTCCGATATACGTCTTTTATTCCATAGCACAGTCTATGCCAAAAGAAAAACATAAATTATACATAAAATTTCAATAAGTTGTTTTATTTCTACGAAAGACTTCGGATCGTCTTGATCAGAATATCGCTGAGGGAGCTAAATACCCGCAACCTCCGTTCAGGATGTGGTCCAATTCCCCAGAGGGGTGCTTCTCCTCTTTGCCTCGATCACCATCGGGGGTCACTTTAAAGGAAGTGGAACGGGATCATATTCAATGGGCACTGGAACAAACCGCGGGGAAGATCAGGGGTCCGGGTGGAGCCGCCGAGCTGCTCAATATTCATTACCGCACCCTCCGTTCCCGAATGGCCAAACCGGCATTGAAAGGGGGAATGGGGTGAGCAGGCACCGAAGTGGAGAACCTTAGGGGTGCTGTTTGGCATAGGCCCTGGCCGCCAAATCCATGGCGTCCGTCAGCCCCGGTTGAATTTGGGCTCTGAATTCTTTGGGAATGTGGTGATAGATCTTCTCCCATAACAAATCGACCAGAAAGGGGATATCCTCCAACCTTCCGGAGTTCTGGGATAATATCTCCATCCACCTCTCATACATGGAGAGAGAATCGTCAGGGAAGCGTTGGGCATCCGAACCGCTGAGGCATCCGAAATGGGCCAGGCATATGGTTCTTGCCTCCAGGGATTTCAGCAGGTCCATGGATCGGCGAAAGTCTTTTTCGCTCCAGAAGGGGGAATTTGGATTGGGGACAATGAGATCATCCCCCCACTTCATCCCGAAGGCATCGCCCACTATGATATTACCGGTGTTTTCGTCCCAGACAGAAATATGATCCGCCATGTGACCGGGAGTGCCGATGATTTGTATGGTCAGGTCACGGCCCACTTCGATGGACTGACCGTCTCTCAGAGGTAAAACCTGGTCGATATTGTCATAGGGTCCCTCCTCGGTGCTGAAAAAGATATTGAACGATTGATCGGCCAGAAAAGGCCCGGCTTTTTCCGAAGCGAAGACCTCAAGGGGGCTTTCGGTTTCGGCCGCTTTCTCTCGAAGGAACCCGATCCCTTGGGTATGATCCCAGTGGGAGTGGGTAATGATAATTCTCTTCAACGGCCAGGCATCGAGGGTTATCAATTTCTCATAAATTATTTTAGCTGAATCTTTGGTGCCGGCATCGATCAAGCAAGTCCCCCCATCCCTGCTTTTCAATAAGTAAACCGCATGACCCCTTGGGATTCCCCGGTGAACCGCATCGATCAGATAGGTGTGCTGGTTGATCGGACCTTCTTGGCGTATCAATGTCATTGGGCTATTCTCTCTTTTACCTGAACCGGTTGATGGTCAATCCGGCAACTCGTCCAGAGTCACAAATGCCCCCGCCCTGATTTCTTCTCTGGCCTTATAGATTTTTTGGAGGAAATTTTCGTCATGCTCCATCTTGTAGTCAAACCAATCGTCCTCATTGCGAAATCCGATCACTATAGCCGCTGGTTTTCCATGACGGGTAATGAGGATCTCCTCCTCCTCCGCTTCTCGAATGATCTGGCATATATCGTTCTTGGCTTCGCTCACTGTGTGTCTTTTCATTCCGGTACTCCTTGATCTTGCAGCCATTTTCCTGTCTCAGATTTCATGACAAAGCCCAATATTTCAACTCGGCCTTTTTCATCATTGACGTCGTAGAATACCCTCATCCGGTCCACTCTTAAACGGTATTGGGGTTGCCGTAAACCCTTAAGCCTTTTAATTCTGCTTTTGCTTACCTTTTTGGGGGATGTTTGAAGGTGTGTTCGCATAGCTTTTTTTAAAGAGGAACGTATCCCCGCATTCAAATTCTTAAAAACTTCCTCTGCACTTTTAGCAATGATAACCTGATATTTCATTATGGCAAGAGTATAGCCAGATTAATTATTATGTCAAGTTTTTTCTTTAAGTTAAACAGTTTCGTTTAAAGGAAAACAACTAAATGCTCCTGGTAATTACTAACCCTTTTTTACTCGCTCTGTCTGGAACATTATGTTATTTTGATAAAAGTGTGCTCAATTGACTGAATAGAGCGACCCCTCTCATCAAAACAATGATAATTAAGGATTCACTGGACTATATTGGAAAACGCTGGTCGGCCGAAGGCGGGTATCGCCAGGCCCTGCATATTGCCATCCCCTTGATCTTCAGCTCGGCCGGTATGGCCATCCAGCAGTTTGTCAACCGTATGTTTCTGGCCTGGTATTCCCCTGAGGCTATTGCCGCCTCAATGCCGGCCGGTTTGATCAATTTTACTTTCCTGAATCTATTTATCGGCACGGCGGGCTATGTCAGTATTTTTGTGGCCCAGTACTGGGGAGCCCAACTCCACGACCGTATCGGACCTATTTTATGGCAAGGGTTTTACGTGGCCATTATCGCCGCCCTGGTCAATCTTCTTTTCGTTCCCCTGGCCGGTCCTTTTTTTACGATGATCGGCCATCCCTCCGGGGTTCAGCGCCTGGAGATTATTTATTTTAAAATTCTATGTTTCAAGGCCGGACTTTTTATCAGTTTCGCCGGGATTTCCGTCTTCCTTCTCCTGATCGGGCGTCTGGGGACCATAGCCCTGGCCGCTACCAACATAGCCCTCAACATCAACCTCTTGGCCTTTATGCCCATGATGGGAGTGGGAATGGCCGTCATGACTTTAGTGGGACAATACCAGGGGAAAAAAAGGGCGGATCTGGCCGAAAAAAGCGTCTACTCCTGTTTCCATCTCACTAATCTCTATATGATCACCCTGGCCGCACTCTATGTGATCATCCCCGAATTATTTCTCTGGCCTTTCGGCATTCGATCCGATCCCGGCAGTTTTGCCCAGATCGAGAAGGCCGTTATTGTTCTGCTCAGATTCGTGGCTATTTATAGTCTGTTTGATGGTTTTAACATCGTTTTTGCCTCAGGGGTAAAGGGTGCCGGTGATACCAGGTTCGTCCTGATGATGATATTTGGCTTATCTCTTTTTGGGCTGGCCCTACCAGCCTATATGGCCATGGTCCCTTTCAGACTTGGTTTGATGGCGGCCTGGACCATTATGACCATCTACGTCATTCTTCTCAGCTTCGCCTTTTTATTCCGGTTTTTAAGCGGGAAATGGAAAACGATGCTGGTGATCGACACCAAGTACAAGGTCGAGAGCAAATCAGTGCTGTAATACCTATGACACCATAGTAGGAACCGGGAAGTTTTTTTCTATTGGCGGGAGGGTTTCGGGTTTTCAGGTATTGATAGTAGCACAGCCGCCCTCGGCTGTGTTCATAATGACAGGCGGGTTTTATATTCTTTTCTTTCGTTATCGTTTCCCAATTTAAGCCTCCTTCTAAATTGCTAATCCTGGGTAAGGCATTGGATTATTGGAGTAATGGAGTAATGGATTATTTCCAACACTCCAATACTCCTTTACTCCATTGCGCGCTCCCTATCTCCCCTTCCACTGGGGATCGCGTTTCTCCAGAAAGGCCCGTACACCCTCCATGATATCTTCGGTCTGAGAATTGATGGTGAGCTGGCCTTTTAAATATTCCAGGGCGTCTTCGACGGCCATGTCGGCCATCTGGTAGAAGGACTGCTTTCCCAGCCCCATGACCGCCGGACTGAAGGAGGCCAGTTTTTTAGCCATTTGGGCCACCCGGTCTTTGAATTCCGCCTTGGGTACGACATAATTGATCAGGCCGATGCGTTCCGCTTCCATCGCAGATATTCTATCGCCCGTCATGCACAGCTCCAAGGCCTTTTTTCGACCCACGTTCCGGATCAAGACTGCGGTGACCATGTAAGGCCACAGACCGCGTTTGATTTCCGGGGTGCCGAATTGGGCATCCTCGCTGGCAATGACCAGGTCGCTCGACAGGCATAGGCCCATACCGCCGGCCAGGCAATAACCCTCGACCGCGGCCAGAATGGGCTTGCGGCACTGGTTCATTTTCAGCAGCAACCGGGCATAGTGCCCCCGGCCCTCGTGCACCTCCAGAAAGGATTGCTGGCCTGAAAAACCGCCTCCTCCGAGATCAGCCCCGGAACAAAAATTTCCCCCTGCGCCGATCAGGATGACGGCCGATATACCGGGATCCTGATCGGCTTGATCAAGACCCAAGCTCAAGCCGACCGTAATACCGGCGTTGATCGAGTTACGCTTTTCAGGCCGGTTGAGAGTGATCGTGGCTATGCGGTCCTGGACTTCATATAAGACTTCCTTACTTTCGGTCATGGTGAACTCCTTAAATAAAAAAATGGCAATAGGCTATGGGAAAGAATAAATCGGGAAACTGGTTCCCCCATTGCCTATAGCCCATAGCCTATTGCCTACTGGCGTTACGATATAACCCGGATACGGGGGTTTAATCGGTATTATTCGTCCTCGTCCTCGTCATCGGGAACAAATTTCTTGATATAATCGGTGGTGAATTCGCCCCGCTGAAAATCGGCGTCCTCCATGATTCGGCGGTAAAGAGGGATCGTGGTTTTAAGCGGTTCGATCGTGAACTCCTCAAGAGCCCTTTTCATAATCTGAATCGCGCCTTTCCGGGTGGCATCATAAGTAACGAGGTTGGCGATCAGCGAATCGTAATAGATGGGCAGTTCATACCCCTGATAGAGATGAGTATCGAGGCGGACTCCATATCCTCCCGGCGGGTGATACCGTTGGATCGTCCCCGGCGAAGGCATGAAACCAAAGTCCGGGTTCTCGGCATTGATCCGGCACTCGATGGCCCAGCCCCTGAGGTTGAGATCCTCAAAAGAATAAGCCAGGCGCTCACCGGAGGCGATTCTTATTTGTTCCTTGACCAGGTCGATGCCGGTGACCAGTTCAGTCACCGGGTGCTCCACCTGAATCCGGGCGTTGATTTCCATGAAATAGAAGCGATCCTCATGGTCCACCAGGAACTCCACCGTCCCGGCGTTGACATAATGGATGACCCGGGCTGCGGCTATAGCCGCTTCGCCCATCACTTTTCGGAGTTTTGGGGTCAGCCTGGGTGAAGGGGATTCCTCAATGAGTTTCTGGAAACGGCGCTGGATGCTGCATTCCCGTTCCCCCAGATGGCAGATGTGTCCAAAAGAATCAGCCAGCACCTGGAATTCGATATGCCTGGGCTGAACAATGAATTTCTCAATGTACAGCCCGCTATTTCCGAAGGCGGCGCCTGCTTCCATGCCGGCTACAGGGAATTCTTCGGCCAGGGTCTCCTCGGTAGGGCAAATGCGAATTCCCCGGCCTCCCCCTCCCCCGGCGGCCTTGATCACCACCGGGTATCCCACTTCCCGGCAGATGTGCAAGGCCTCATCCATATTTTGCACCAAACCGTCACCTCCGGGAATAACCGGCACCCCCGCCTGGCGCATCCTTTCTTTACCCGCGATCTTATCCCCGGCCATTCGCAGGTTCTCAGGGGTCGGACCGATAAAAACCAGGCCTTGGTCAAGGCAGGCCTGAGCGAATCCCTCGTTTTCGGCCAGGTAGCCATAGCCCGGATGAACGGCGTCCGCGCCTGTTTCCCGGGCCGCTGCCAGAATGTTTTCAATGTTCAAATAACTTTTGGCGCTTTGAGGCGGCCCGATTAGAATCCGCTCATCGGCCATCTGGGTGTGGAGGGACGAGACATCGGCCTCCGAATAGACGGCGACGGAAGGAATACCCAGCTCCTTGCAGGCCCGGATGACCCGAAGGGCGATCTCTCCCCTGTTGGCCACTAAGATTTTTTTAAACATAGAATTTTCGTATCTGTTCAGGTTTTTAGAATTCAAAATATTATTAGACAGGATTTACAAGATTACCTGGCTTTCTGTGCCTTTCGACTTTTCTGCCTGAAAGCCGCAGAAAAGCATGGGGAAGAAAGGCACAAACCTAATCGTCCTATGGACAAAAAAATGTGCTTCCCCCGAAGCGGATGGAAGTTGCTCAGGGTCCTCCGGAGCCTAAGCAAAAAACAGGTCAATCCTGTTAATCCTGTCAGACAATTATTTTCATACATCACAATTTTTACGAATTTCCTTGCTATGTTTTGGAAAATTTTCCCGGTCCCGGCCCCGTCTCCGGGGGACCGGCGAAGCACTGGGCTACGGACATCCATTTTTCGGCCGTATCACCGGTTACCACCAGGTCGGTATCCAGGTAATGCCGTCGTTGGGTCACCACCAGGCAAAAGCCCAAAACGCTCCCTTTGATGCTGTCTGCGGCCTCTTCCGGCCCCCAACTCCACAGTTCCCCGGAAGGGCTGCCGAGTTCGACACGGACCGGGGCCTTGGGGACTTCCATATTTCGATTGGAGAAGCTCCAGCCGAAAGTGATATTCCCCAGGTGGGCAATATGGTAAAGACGGTCAGTGGCCGGGCGTTTCAGATGATGGGCATCGACCACATCCTGGCCATGCGCCCACGTTTCCATCAGGCGTGCGGTAGCGAAGGATACGGCGGACATGGACGGACCGTACCAGGGCAGCCGGTCCTTCGGACCCAGACGGGAGAGGGCCTTGACCATGGCGGTTCTTTCTTCGCGCCAGTATTGGAGGAGGTTGGGAATGGGCATTTTTTTCAATAGGCCCAGTTGTTCCATGGCTTCCGCCTGGCCGCTGAAAAGGGCTTTGGCATGTTCCTTGAAGATCTCAGGATTGGTGGCCGATAATCGCGCTGTTCCGTCAAAGAAGGCGATATGGGCGATCTCATCTTTCACCGTCCAATCGAAAAAAGAGGTTTTGGTTTGCCAGCCCGCTCCATTCAGCCCTGACACAATGTCATCCAGGGCCTCGTATTCATCATTCAGGTCTTTGCAGATCTTTTCCACTGTTCCCTCCCGATAGCCTGTTAAATTAGGAAATATTTTTAGACAGGATTTACAGGATTACCTTGATTTTTGTGCCTTTCGACTTGTCTGCCTGAAAGTAGCAGACAAGCGGGGGAAGAAAGGCACAAACCAAATCGTCCTTCGGAGCGAGAATTTTACTTTCCTAGCAAGAGGATTAAAGTTGCTCAGGGTCTTCAGGAACCTGAGCAAAAAAACATGTAAATCCTGTTAATCCTGTCAGGAAAAATTTATCTCAGGTCCTATTTTTGATCCCCAGGATTTGACGCGCCTCCTCAGCGTTGGCGATATCCCGGCCCACTTCCCGAACCATGTCGGCCAGGGCCTTGACCAGATCCCCGTTGTTCCTGGCCTTCTTGCCATTGGGCAGATAAAAAGTGTCCTCCAGACCGGTTCGAACATTCCCTCCCAGTTCCAGTGCCCGGCGATGCAGGGGCCAAACCTCTTCCCGGCCTATGGCGATCACCTGCCAGTGGGTTCCGGGAAGCATCTCGTTCTTGAGCAGAGGCAGCCACTCGGGCTTGGCGGCCTGGCCGCTGGCCACCCCCATAACCAGTGAAATGTGCGGGTCTCCTTCGAACATGCCGGCTTTTTTGTACATGGCCACGCTCCGGACGATACCGGTATCAAAGCATTCGAACTCGGGGATGACCGTGTTGGCATTCATGACATCAAGAAACCGCTGAACCTTTTCCACCGGGTTGTCGAAAATATTAGGCGGCCAGGCCCAGGTCCCGTCGCTCTTGAGTTTGAGATAGTTGAGTGTCCCGGCGTTACAGGCGGCCATCTCGGGTTTGAGGGCCTCGAGACAGGCTACCGGGCCCGAAATATCAGGCCCGCTGACACCCGTACTCTGGTTGATGATCATCCCCGGCGTCCGTTTCTTGATGGCGGCAATGATCGAACTAACTGCCCCTACGTCCCAGGTGGGTAAAAAACCCATCCCCTCCCGCTGATCGCGGAAGTGGCAATGGACAATGACCGCGCCCTCGTTCCAGGCCTGTTCAGCGGCGTCGGCCATTTGCTCAGGTGTCACCGGAACGTCGAAAACAGCCGGATTGGTCAGAACCCCGGTCAGGGCACAGGAAATGATGGCTTTGTTACTCATAATGATCCTCCTTAATTAAAATTACGTATTGTCAAAATCTTTTAAGCTTTTTAGCTTAAAAACCTATTAATTTAGTTGGTTATCAAGAAAAGACTTGTCTCCCCTTATTCAGGCGGGTATATCTGAATAATTGAGTAGGTTCTGAAGGGGAAACAAACCTCATGA
>JACQYK010000149.1 GCA_016208255.1 Deltaproteobacteria bacterium
ATGGAGTAGCCGGTAGCGGAAACCCTGTCCGGATCTATTGTTTGCGTGGGGCTTATACTGGAGTAGACTCTCATGGCGTCACGCATCGCCTCAATTACGTCCAGGTAGGAGTAGTCTACATAAAAACCGGTTGTGCCCCGTCCCAAGGGTCCCACCAGAAGGGCTTCGCCATAGTCTCCCAGGTCTGCCTGGCCGCCCGGGTTCATTATCATTTGGGTGAGGTAGCTTCCACCGGCCCCGTGGAGGAACAGTTGCATGCGGTCATAGCCGGCAGGCAGGTACACGGCATAGGGCTGATAGGCTCCCAAAAAGTGATATTTGGCTGTGGCAGGATAATTTGGGATTGGTACTGAACTTTCATAAAATCCTTCATTAATACCGCTTACAGGTTCGGTTATAGTGGTGGAGGACTTGTAAATGCGGACATGCAATCCCGTGGGAATAGGCGGTGTTGCATCCCGGGCGTCCAGATCAATGTCTGCGTAAAACTGGGAGATGTCTTTCTGGTACAGGTCGGCCGACTGCTTTCTCTCGCGGAAGATTCCTTCTTCGTCAACCGGCCGGAAAGCCACGTTGAAAAGGCGCGGGAGGTTGGCTTCCCAGTATAGGGTGAAGTTCCCGTATCCTGGCGTATTTTGGAATCCAGGTTGAGTAGGGGTGCGCGCGGCTACTGTGTCCATCCAGCAGTTGTTGCCGGAGTCCCACAGCCCGGTGGCGGCGTAGGCGCGAAAACGCCTGGTTCCCGGCTTGAAGGTGTCGTTCAGCAGGGATAGAGGTATTGACGCCTCAATGGCGTTGTCTGCCACGCTGACGGCAACGCGGCCGCCCACAGCCAGGAGGCTGGCCTGGTCCCAGGCTCCGCCGGTGCCCCACAGGGTAAGTACGTGTTTTGTACCTGGGGTTGAAATGCCTGCGCCAAAGGGCCAGTTTACGGCTTCCGCACCGGTGCCGCCGAAGGCGATAGCAGCAACCGTAGTGTCATCGGCCAGCAGGGTATTGAGCAGGACTAATACATACAAGTTTTCTTTGTCGGCGGTCAGGCGCAGTTGCAAAATATCCGCGCAATTGCTTCCGTAGCGGGAGAAAGTATTGGGATAGCGGAAACCGCCTCCGATAGTTCCTACGCCTCTGCCGCCGTAAAAAAAACCTACAGGCGCACCCTTAACGCCATCCCACGCTCCGGAGCCGGTGTCATCGAAAACTCCGTCCTGATAAATAAACTCTCCCCGTGAATAGTTAGTGGCGCCTGCGATCCAGGTGCTTGTCCCTTTCCAGTCAGATACCATCCCGTCCACAGTTCGGGTGCCGGCGTCTTTATTAAAATGATGATGATGATTTTGAAATACATTTACCGCCCAGTCCCCAGTTCTGGTGCCTGCGTCGGATGAGGGAACCGGCAGCGCCAGGAATAACAGAGCGGCCATCAAGAAAAAGGTACTTGCAATTCTTGTTTGGACCGAATCCATAGTCACACCTCCTGAGATATTTGATAATTTTCGATTTCTATTCATATTGACACCGTTTTGAGGTGGAATATTTCATATAGTTGCCCGAGAAGATATCAATTTAATTGTGATATTTTTCATAAATCACAAAGTCATACAAAGAGTAATTATTGATAATTGACAATTTAGAGTTACCCGATTACACCTCAACATCGCCTTCTCCTCTGAATAAACTTGACGATTTTTTCTACAACCTCCTTTCTTCTCCATTTTGTTTAAGAGAATTTTTGATTTTTCTTTTGAGCATTGGCCGCCGTCAGCAAACCGAAATCACCGATATTTCTGCCGGCCAACACCAGCCCGACGGCCCCATGGCCAAGAACCGTCCAAAAAATCCTGACAATCGTCAGGAAATATACTAAATCTTATTTTATGTGTCAACAAATAATCTTAAAGGGGCACGGTTATTTTTCTTAGGATAGAAGACGAAAGGTTAAGAAGGGGAAAGCCCGAGGATCTCTAGTAAATAATCCACGCCCATAGGGCGTGACTTTAACTGGACCCCCCATAGGGGGGCAATGGCCCTGCCCCCCTGAGGAGGCAGGGCTCCCCCTCATTGCACAAACGTATTGAATCTTCCTGGGCGTAATTATTTAAAAACGAAGTTCTTCCCTTACTGTTTAAAAATGAAGACCAATACGCCAGGCTATACGGCAAGACCGGCCGACCTAACCTGTTTGGTCAAGACATCCTATTATTTCGATTAAAATGGAGTTTCCAATTTTAATACGAGTACCGTTTCAAAAGGGGAAATAAACTCTCAACCTATCTGAATGCCTACTATCTTCTCCCCATGAAATTTAATATTTCTTGACTTTTTTTTATTTAATCTATAGGAATTCTTTAATAAATTAATTGAATTTTTTTGATGACCTTGTCGATAAAGTTGACCAGAAGGAAAAACCAAACTTTTTCCTTGACCTCTTGAAAAATTTTGAACCAGCAAAGCCTTGAACTCTTTCACTTCCCTATTTTTTATGAACCAGAGAGCCTCCCTCTTACGTCTGATTTTATTGATTTTTATCTTCCATGCTTTTTGGGTTTGTCCTCCCACCTATGGATTTAAAAATCCGGAGATAGAATTGAAAACCGTTCATATCCTGGGGATCGATCAATCGGCCGTGATCCTCGAGGGAACCCTGGAGATTAAAAATCCCAATGACCTGAGAACCAAATTCTCCGGTTATCAATATCAACTGGAGGTCGAAGGACAACGCCTGTCCAGCGGAGAATCAAACCGGCCTTTTCAAATTCCGGCCTTAAGCGCTATCACCTTAACCATTCCGGCCACGGTGCTTTTGGAGGACCTGGTCGCCCTGGGTGAGAAAGGGATCTTTAACCGGGACCTGGTTTATGTCCTCAAAGGGACCGCGGTCCTGGATTCTTTTCTGGGCCAGATTCCCCTCCCTTTTTCCTATCAGGACACTTTTAATCTCTCGGACCTGTTAAGAGAAAAAACGCGCCGATTTCTGCAAGGTCTTTAAATGAAAAGCCCTTCCGAATCCCGAACCACCACCCAGGTTGCTAAAAACGCCGGATCGGTCGGGATTGCCGTCTTCTCCAGCCGGATTCTGGGTTTGATTCGGGAGCAGGTCATGGCCGTCTTATTCGGGGCCGGGAAAGATATGGACGCCTTCGTCGTGGCTTTCCGGATCCCCAATCTCCTGCGCGATCTGTTTGCCGAAGGGGCCTTATCCACAGCTTTTGTTACCGTTTTTACCGAAAACAAACAAAAAAAAGGGCCGGAGGCCACCTGGCGCCTGGCCAATAACGTCCTGCTGACCCTGACGCTGCTCCTTTCCCTGATCACCCTGCTGGGAATGTTTTTTTCCGAAGAGATCATCCTGATTATGGCCCCGGACTTCGACCGGGTTCAGGGGAAGATCGCCCTGACCCGGCTATTGACCAATATCATGTTCCCTTTTTTGATCCTCATTTCCTCGGCGGCCGTGGTCATGGGGATTTTAAATACCAGGGGCCGTTTTTTCATCCCGGCCATGGCCTCCACTTTCTTTAATCTGGGCTCGATTATCGGCGGGGTGCTTTGCGCCTGGTGGGCCCCGTCCCTTGGTCAGCCTCCGATAGTCGGCATGGCGGTAGGGACCTTGATCGGCGGGTTCCTGCAACTGGCCATCCAGCTTCCTTCTCTAAAAAAATCAGGATTTTTATGGCGTCCCCATCTGCATCTCAAAGACCAGGGACTGCGCCGGATCATGGTCCTGATGATTCCGGCGGTGATCGGTCTTTCCGCCACCCAGATCAATATTTTCATCAATACCAATTTTGCCGCCCGCTGCGCCCAGGGCAGTGTTTCCTGGCTCAACTATGCCTCCCGCCTGATGCAGTTTCCCATCGGTCTTTTCGGGGTGGCCATTTCCATCGCTACCTTGCCGGTCATCGCCCGGCAGGCCTCTCAGGGAGATATGGGGGCCTTGAAATCCACCTATGTCTCTTCCCTGACCATGGCTTTCTTTATGACCATCCCCGCTTCCTTCGGGTTGGCCTTCCTGGCCGAACCGATCATCCGTCTGATTTTCGAACACGGCCGATTCAATGCCCAGGATACCTTTCACACCGCTGAGGCCCTGGTCTACTACGCGGTGGGACTCTTCGCCTACGCCTCCGTTAAAATCACTGTGCCGGTTTTTTACGCCCTCAACGATACGAAATATCCGGTCATCTCCACCTTTCTGGCGGTGGCCGCTAACCTGATCTTTGTATCCTTGACCCTGGACATTTTCCAGCACAAGGCCATCGCCTTTTCCATGTCGATTGCCATGATCTTTAATTTTATTTTTTTGAGCGCGGTCCTTTTTCGGAAGGTCGGGGGCTATGATCTTCGGGTCTTGTTCGGGTCCCTGCTTAAGATAATCCTGGCTTCCTTGGTGATGGGGTGGTCGGCCTATTACCTCTACCGCTGGCTCCGCCTGCTCCTGAATCCGGAGGCCATTCCGAATCAAATCATCACCCTGGGACTGGTGATTGCCTTTGCGGTTGGACTTTATTTCTTGTTGATTCGGTTCCTGGGGATTCGGGAAATGGATGAGGTGATGGCCAGTATAAAAAAACGTTTTTTTAAAAATAGCGGCTAAAACTGGGCCCTATTTATTTTTTCCGGGATCAGATCAACCTCCCAATTTAGCTTCCAACGAGGGCTTATTGAAGCGCCCCCGCCCAGGACGGGATGGATAGCCGTTTCAGCAATCCCTCATTTAAAACTTGACCATTTTCTTGAAATCCATTAAAAATAATCCAGTGCCTGGGTGGCGGAACTGGTAGACGCAAGGGACTTAAAATCCCTCGGTCCTCGTGGCTGTACCGGTTCGATTCCGGTCCCAGGCACCATTTATTATTGGGTATTTAGGAAATAGGGGCTTCGGCCCCTTTTCTGTTTTAAGAATCCCTCGTTTCATTGTCCGCACTCCGCCCGTATTTTTTTAAATACGGAGGGGCCATCCTTCCTGACATCCTCTTCCTTCCCCGGTCTGTTCCACCAAACAAGAAAGCCGGTCTGTTCGCCTAACCGGTAATAAAGGCTCTCCCACGGCTTCCTATGCGGCCCAGGGCGCGACTTCCTGTCATCTCCCAATCCTTTTTATCTGCTATCAAAAGATCTTAGGTGGCTGGCCGTCAAGGTCCACCCGAGTTCCCAAGGTGTGCGTTCGGGTTTTATCGGATTTTAAATAAGAGGCAGGAAGTAGTCTATTTCTTATAAATGGCTTGACAAACCATTTGAATAAAATACATATACAAATATGAAAGCGAGATTGGGAAAGCAGGAAAGTTAATTTTTGGCGTATCTTCAGATGCGGAAGAAGCGGATTGTTAAGACCGGTGAGTTGGCCGGACCATTGCCTCTGTCTTCCGATCAAGAGCGTGAGTTATTCCGCAGGATGTCCCGCGGAGGGTTGATCGCCCGGGTACGTCCCGGTCTTTATCTTGTTCCGGCTGAATTACCGCTGGGCGGGTCATGGAGTCCGAAAGAAACCCTGGCCCTCAATACCCTGATGGAGGACCGGCAAGGGCGCTATCAGATCTGCGGGCCGAATGCCTTCAATCGCTACGGTTTTGATAACCAGGTGCCCAACCGGATCTATGCCTACAACGATCGGAATAACCTCTCTGAACATACAAGACGAAAATGCCGGCCTTCTCGGTGATTGGCTGTCGAATGCGGCCATTTCCGAGCATTATTGGTTAGTGGAGTCTCAATTTGACTACCCCGAGGGTTTTCTCCTGGATCCCCGGCGGAACGGTTCTGAGGATGTAAAGGAAGTTCCTTTTTAACAGGGTCTCGTTTACCAGATTCATCCCAAATATAAAAGAAGGAACGCCTAATTATACAAAAAGGAGGCAATGATCATGGCCAAAGCAAAAACCAATGGGATTGAAATTGAGTACGATACCTTTGGGGATCGTACCTCGCCACCCATTCTTCTCATTATGGGGTTGGGCGGTCAAATGATTGCCTGGGAAGAAGATTTTTGTAAACAACTCGTCAATAAAGGGTTCTATGTCACCCGATTCGACAACCGGGATATCGGCCTTTCCACAAAAATCGAAGAGGCGGGAGTACCTGATATTATGGAGGCATTAACGGCAAGCATGCAGGGGAAAAAGGTTCAGTCTTTCTACAGTCTGGATGATATGGCCAATGATGCAATTGGTTTACTGGATACTCTTGGTATAAAAAAAGCCCATATCTGTGGGGCATCGATGGGGGCAGCTATAACCCAGGTCATTGGGTACAGCCACCCTTCGAGGGTTCTGAGTTTGATTACCATAATGGGTTCAACAGGAAATCCAAAACTTCCTCTCGCTAAGCCGGAAGCTATGCAATTTCTTATGACCCCGGCCCCTGTTGAACGAGAAGCCTTCATTGAACACGGTATAAAAATGTGGAAAGTTCTCAACGCATCATTCCCCTTCGATGAAGCCGATACCCGTAAGCGAATGGCGGCTTCATATGACAGGTCTTTTTATCCACAGGGTATAGCTCGTCAACTCATGGCCATTATGGCAAACGGCAACCGTAAACCCCGTCTGGCTTCCGTAACGGCACCGACCCTTGTTATTCATGGAGCGGAAGATCCATTAGTTCCGGTTGAGGGGGGTAAAGATACCGCTGAAGCGATACCGGGCGCAAGGCTATTGATTATTGACAAGATGGGACACTCTCTACCCAAAGAGGCTTGGCCGCAAATCGTGGGGGCCATCGCCGATCACACCGGAAAAGTATAGGAGTTCGCCGCCAAGCCGGGGGAAAATGATAAAAAGGGAAGGACAGGACAATGAATATAATAGACAGCCACTTTCACATTTACAAAAGCGATCAGGCGGGAATACTGGCCCAGGGCGGCGGCAGTTTCTGCGGCTTCAGTGGAACTCTTGAAGAAGCAAAATCATTTTTAGACAGAGGACGCGTTAAAAAATTGTTAGCCCTGGCAGTAATCCCGATTGTACCTATGCGCGAAGCCGCAATGAAAAAACGGCCGGAGGATCTTAGTGCTGCAAAAAGAGAAGAATTTACTAAAGAACTGGACCTCAAGTTACAAAAACGGCTTTCAGATTATAATGATTATCTCTGCCGATCCGCGCGCGAGGACGGACGCCTGGAACCTGTGATTGCGGCTGACGGGAGTCTAAACACTGATTTTATGATTCAGGAAATATTGACAAAAATACAGAATTTCGGAATTAAAATTATTAAAATTCACCCGGCCGTTAATGGAATCACTCCGGAGCATCCAGGATATGAACCGGTATTCGAACTGGCCCAGGATAAGGGAATTACCATAATATCTCATGGAGGATTATCCGGAGATGATCCTGAAGGAAAATATTGCTCTCCCAAGAATTTCGAAAATATTTTGCGGATGTTTCCAAAATTAAAATTAATAGTCGCCCATCTGGCTTATCCGCATACCGATGATTTACTTCAACTTGCCAAGAAATTTGATAATTTATATACTGATATTTCTTTTGTAATGAAAAACTCTCCATTAACCGATGATGAATTTGTTGAAATCATTTCAAAATTCGGAATAGAGCGAGTTCTTTTCGGCAGCGATTTCCCCTGGTCAGATCCAGAAGCGGATGCCGACCGATTATTGAAATTAAAGCTAAATGAAAAAGAAATTGATTTAATAGCCCGGCAAAATGCTATTGAGATTTTTAATTTGGACGAGTAAAGCCTTGCTTTATTAACCTCAAAGTTGCATAAAAATTGATTTGGTGTTGATAAATTACTTATAAATAACAAAGTGTTTTAATAGTTTTGAAGTTGGGTCAGAGGGCCTTTTAGGGCCTTATCTCCACAATCGTACCATTGGGGACTAATTGGTCGATTTCCTCTATTTCTTCGTCGGTAACGGCAATACAGCCTTTCGTCCAGTCAACCCCGCTGTGAAAATCACCAACCCAGGAGAAACCATTCTTAATGCCGTGGATCATGATGTCCCCGCCTGGAGAAACACCAAAATCTCTGGCCCGCTTTTTGTCTTTCTCGTTTGGATAGGAGATGTGAAGAGACAGGTGATAACGGCTGTCCTTGTTTCTTGAATCGATAACGTAGGTTCCCTCTGGAGTTTTGTTGTCGCCTTGCCTTTCTTTCGGACCATCCGGGTTCCCACCCAGGGCTATTTTGTAGGTCTTGAGCACCTTGCCTTTTGAGATCAAGGTCAATCGTCGTTCTTTCTTTTCTATCAGAATTTTATCGGCCGGTCCCTTCTGGATTGCAAGAACCTCTTTTTGCAGTGCAATAATCTCATTCTCTTTGCTCTTAACCTCTTGTTCAAGCGCTTCAATTTTTTTATGGAGTATTTTAATCTCATTCCTCTCGCGATTAAGTCCCTGTTGGAGAGTTTCAATCTGTGCTTGTTGCCTGGCAATCGTCTTATCCTTGATAGCGATATTATTGATATGAAATATCATCATCTCGCTATCCTTCCTGTAGACACTTCCCGGGTAATCTTTTATGAGTTTCTGAAAACATTCCAGGGATTTCCGATAATCTTTTTGCTCATTTCCAGGATGGGCATAGATGATACCCATCTCGAAAAGAACCCTGTCCCCCGCCCTGGGATATTTGTCAATAATCTGCTCATATTTGCTCAGAGAGGCCTGGTAGCTTCCCTGGTTGAAAAGATCATTCGCTTCTTTGAAGGTCGACTCGGCCTGAAATCCCTTATTAAAGTGACTGCAACCGTCGATCAGAAGGGAGGTTATTATGAGGCAGGCCAAGAAAATGGGGAGAGGCCCGCCTATCCTAATTTGCTTTTTAGCCATAGACGCCTTATGCGAAAACCGGCTCATCTTATCTTTGGAGTACCGAAATGCTTAAATGGTCCGGACCGATTTGAATGATGGAAGCATAGTGGCAGGGTCTTAAAACCCTGCCACTTCCTTCCGGAGCGCTAAACCTCATGCCCCGCCAAGGGGCGTTATGCCTGCACAAGGCAGACCGGGACACCACCTAAAATGGAAATAGGCTAGTTGGGTTCGGAACCTATTTTCGCACTAAAGACCCAGTTATTAACGGTCTCAAAATAAAACGGACATTTCCCAAAGCAGGCGGGGTTGTATTTTATGGAGTCATTGGCTTTAGGGCGCCTTCTTTTCCGGACTTATCCATGGGGGAAACCGCAGCCCGCCTGCCGGTTTTAGCAGGCGGGAATGCGAAGGGGGCAAAGGTCCCCCTTGGATAAGTCCGAAGAAAAGACCAGCCCTGAAGTCACAGACGGAAGAAAATGCAACCCCACCGAGTAAATATTATTATGGGACGATTAATAACGGCTCCCTCTAAAATGGATTTACTTCTTCATTGATTTCTGAAAAATGGTTTCAGCCTTCTTCGCCTTTTCATCGGCGATCATCGCCTTTTCCTCGGCGAACTTTGTCTTTTCCTCAGCCAGCCTTGCCTTTTCCTCGGCGAGCTTCTCCCTTTCCTCGGCCATTTTTACCGCATTTTCGGCACGGGCCGCGGCTTCATTAGCCTTTAAGGCGGCCGCATCAGATGCCGCCTTGGCAGCCTGCGCATCCTGCGCTGCCTGATCCGCTTTGGCATTAGTCAGGTTTTGCTGCGACTGAACTTTGGCCAGGTCACCCCTGGTTGCACAAGCCCCCGCAGCAACAGCAAGGACAAGCATCATGGAAATCAGCAAAAGATTCTTCTTCATCGTCTCATCACCTCCTTTTTCTCGACGGTTTTCTTTTTGACCGGTTCAATCAATAGACCCTCTATTTCCAAATCAATTTTCAAGCGTTTGATGGCCTCTTTGGCCTCTTGGATATCATTGAAAGGGCCAGCGACCACCTGGTAGCTATCATCCTTTGATAACACCCTGGCCGGGATTGGTGGACCCTGGTGGTTGATAATGGCGGCAAGTCTTACCGCTTCAATCTCGTCACGCAGGTCAGCGGCCAAAACAGACCAGGCCTCTGATTTCAGTTCCGGTATTTGTGGTCGGCCAGGTAATTCGCCCGGGTGTTTGACTTCGATGGGGTCCGCGACCCCTATTCCACTTCCTTCCCGGATCTCAAAGATAGGGACAGGGATCCCCCGGGCCTCGGCCAATACTTTCTTAACCTGGCTCCAGTCGAGTTTGCGCCCCGATTCCTTTTCAATATTTCTCAATTTGGTATATATCTTGTCAAACTCAACCTCGTCCAGGTCTTCGGGAGGCGCATGAACTGCCAGGTAAATGTTTCCATCACCTTGACCCAGGAGATAGGGCTGGTTGACGATACAGACCGGTGTTTTAACCGGAGTGTTCTCAAAGAGTTTTTTCACATCTTCCGGATAGAGTCTCAGGCAGCCATTGGTTGCCCTAAGACCAATGCTGGCCGGTTTATTGGTGCCATGGATCAAATAACCCGACTTACTTAAATACAGCGCGTATTCTCCCAGGGGATTTTGAGGTCCCGGCGGAACCGCAGCGGGCAGAGGGTCTCCTTTTTTTCGATGATCCCTGGCGATTGAGGAAGGCACATGCCAGGTCGGCCGGATTACCTTGCGCGCCACAACCATTTGACCTGTGGGCGAGGATCGCTCTTCGGGACCGATACCGACCGGGTAGGTCAGCACCTTCATTGACTCACTATCTCCTTTAAACTGAAAAAGCCTCATGGCGGCTAAGTTGATCACAATGCCTTTTCTAGGAGCGTCCGGCAGGATAAAACTGAGAGGCAACAGGATACGTTCTCCGGCCTTAGGCACCCAGATATCCACCCCTGGATTAGCAGCACTGACTCCATTGATTCCCAGGCTGAAGTGCCTTGCAATATCCGGCAGAGTGTCCCCCTTTTCAAGACTGATGAATGCCGGCCGGCCAATGACATCATCTCCTTTTGCAACTGCAAACTCATTTCGTTCGATGTTTTCTTCCAGAAGATTAATAAATCTTCTTCTTTTCTTCAAGCAAAAGATGTGCCATTTATTTATTTTTTATATCTCATGGAATTCATGGAATGAAAAAGTCTTTCTAAGATAGCGGATTTTGGGAAAGGGTCAAATGAATGAGTTTTCCTACTGAAGCCAGAAAGGAATGTATGATATTTCATACAGCCCTGCAGCATCCGGGTGAAATCCGGGAGCACCCTTCGTATTCCTTGAATCGGGCGAAATCCGGGGCACCATATCTTTTTCTTGACTCGGGAGAAGGAATTGATTTAATTAGTTCTCATCCGGAAATTAAAAATTTCCGGATGAAGCTTTAAGCAGTCTCCTCATCCTGTGACCCAACAACAGATAAGCTTAGGTGACCTTAAATTATTTACGGGTTCAAAAGACAATGAAGCCGACAGGCGTATTCATTCACGGATTGGAAAGCACGCGCCGGGGAACCAAGGGTCTATTTTTCCGTGAACGATATCCCGACATGATCATCGAGGATTATCTCGGTTCATTTTCACAGCGGATGGAAAAGCTCGAGGGGCTTCTGGCCGGGAAGAGCCATCTTATCCTCGTCGGGTCCAGCTATGGAGGGCTGATGGCCGCCGTGTATGCCTGTTTGCACGAAGAACGGATAAAAAAAACTCATCCTTCTCGCACCGGCTCTGCACTCGGAACTATACCAGCCTTATCTAAAAAAGAAGTTGTATATGCCCATCACCCTATTTCACGGGCGGCAAGACGATGTGGTGCCTCTGGAGAAGGTCCGGGCTATCGCCGAGCAGCTCTTTATGAATTTGGAATTCAACGCTGTTGAAGACGATCATTTTCTGCATAATAATTTTATTAAATTGAAAGGAGTTGCGGAAATGAATTTCAAAAAAATATTGGTGATCGGTTCTGGTACCATGGGGACCGGAATTGCCCAGGTATGTGCCCAAAAGGGAATTTCCGTAGTCTTGTCGGACGTCTCTCGGGAAATTCTGGACCGGGCCGTTAACAACATCCGCTGGTCGGTCGGAAAATTTATTGAGAAAGGAAAACTCCAGGAAGACCGCGAGACGATTATGTCCCGCATCCGGACTTCAACCGGCCTGGAAGCGGCCGCGGAGGTTGACCTGGTTATTGAAGCGGTTTTTGAAAAAATAGAAATTAAACAAGAAGTCTTCAAAAAGATCGAGGCCCTGGTTTCCGATAAAACCCTTCTGGCCTCTAATACCTCAGCCATCCCTATTAGTGATATCGCAGCCGCGGTCCGTCGGCCGGAGAATCTTATCGGCCTTCACTTCTTTAACCCGGTGCCCATGATGGACGCGGTTGAAGTGATCAAGGGGATCGCCAGCGGGGAAAAATCCTTTCAAGCCGGAGCGGAATTCATTCGGTTGATCGGCAAAGAACCGATTATGGTCCAGCGGGATATCGCTGGGTTTATTTTAAACCGGATCAATATGCTGGCCAATATGGAGGCCATGCGGTTGGTCGGACAAGGGGTCGCCTCTCCGGAGGACATTGACAAAGGGATGTGTCTGGCCTTCGGTCGCAAAATGGGCCCCTTGGAAACCTCCGATCTGGTCGGATTGGATGTTCAGCTTATGGCCTATACCAACGTCTATGAGGATGAAAAGGATTCCCGCTTTTATCCCCCTCCCATTTTAAAAAGGAAGGTCTTAGCCGGTCATTTGGGCCGAAAGACGGGTAAGGGTTGGTATGAATACAACCCTGACGGAAGTCGCAAAAAAGAATAATCTTTTCCCTGATCAGTTCTTAATTTATTTCTCGACCTTTCCCTCCAGAAAGGTTATATTTTTCACCCACACCAGGAAATACCCATCGAGAGCGAATCGAGAAGGACCCCGACTTTTCGGGTTTTCGGAAGACCGGTGCTTCCAAATTTTTCATATTAACAGGAGGGGAAAAAACCAATGCCTTATGCGGATCTGGACTACCAATTAACTGAAGAACAAAAGGCCATGAGGGATATGGTCAGGCGATTTGGCGCTGAAGTGGTAAGGCCTGCGGGTATTGAGCTGGACAACCTGGCCGATCCGGCGGAGGTCATTGCCAAGGGTTCCAGTCTCTGGGATGTTTTTAGGAAGTTCCGGAAACTGGGGCTGCACAAACGAGGCTTTTCTAAATACTTCGGCGGTATGCTGGAAGATTTGGATCCCATGTCCGGGTACCTGATAACCGAGGAGCTGGGTTACGCCGATGCCGGTTTGACCATCAGCCTGGGTGTCTCCGGTATGCCCTTTGCTTACTGCCAATTGTCCCCTAATCCAAAGCTTCAGGCCCTGGCTCGTGCCTACGTTGAAGATGAGGAAGCAAACCTGATTGGCTGCTGGGGCATAACCGAACCGGATCATGGTTCGGATTGGGGTCTTGGCGGTGAAGATCCCAAATGCGCTCCTTCCTTACGGGGTGTCCTTAAAGGAGACCGATATATTATTAATGGACAAAAATCGGCCTGGGTTTCGAACGGCACTATCGCCACTCATTCCACGCTCCATGTTGGTCTGGATCATGCACGGGGCATGATGGGCCAGGGGATAGCCATTTGCCCTCTTGACCTGCCGGGTATTTCCCGCGGCAAACCGCTGGATAAGATCGGCCAACGGCCTTTGAATCAGGGAGAAATATTCTGTGAGGAGGTGGAGCTGCCTCAGGAGTATATGATTATTCCAGATTATGCCAAGTTTATCGGGGCGGGGGGCCGGGGCGGACAGCCCCCCATGAGCGGGATGGCCGTGATGTTCGGCGGGCTGGCCAAAGCGGCCTTAGACGAGGCCCTGCGCTATGCCCGGGAACGCATCCAGGGAGGGGTGCCCATCTTTGAGCATAAAAATATAAAGCTGAAGCTATTCGAAATGATGATGCAGGTTGAGGCCGCCCGTTCTTTTGCCCGCCGAATGTATCTTTATAATGCGGAAAGCGGGGCTGCGTCTATGCTGCATTCCATGATGGGTAAATGGCTGTCGACGGAAACCGCTTTTAAGGTGGCCAGTGAGGCTATTCAAATCTTCGGAGGGAACGGGTTGTCTAAGGAGTATGCCATTGAAAAAATTTTTCGTGACGCCCGGGCCGGCATGATTGAAGACGGCGTGAATGAGTCTCTGGCTTTGGCCGTTGCCGATCAAATGTGAGGGAGAGGCGGGAAGCGGAATGATGAGAAATTAGGATGATTAAATCCATTCGGGAACAACCTCCGCTCAAAAATGAAAAACTGGATCGCCGCACCTTTCTCTCCCGGGCCTTTTTCTCCCTGGGGGGAGGTGCCCTTTTCCTGCCCTGTTTTGCCAATTCCGACGAGGGGAAGAGGCTCAGGCCAAGATCCCAGGCGATGAAATTTGTCGTTAAAAGGTCCTATATCCTGGTTGAGAACGGGGGGCAAACGGACTGGGCCCGGCACGATCCTGATCTAATCACCTACTGCCGCCTGGAAGCAAACGGGTATTGGGGGGTATGGACCATCCGCAGTTCGCGTCCGCTGACGGTAAACCAGCCCAACCTTCCAAAGAAAAACAAGGCCAACCCGGGTTGGCACCCCTCCGGAAAATACATCGTCTTTCAGGGTGAGAAAGACCGGAAATTCGGCAATCCCTTCCTTTCTCATCCCGGTATGGGGGGATTTTGTGATGTCTGGCTTGGTAAAAGTGACGGAAGCCGGTTCTGGCCGCTCACCAATTTGGAATGTGCCTTGACCCTCGAAGAAACCCGGTCTAAACCGGTCACCGGTGTTCTTATGCCCAAATTTTCCCATAGCGGGGAAAAAATCCACTGGTCCCAATGGCGGGCCCCCGGACCCAAGGGAGAAAAATGGTGGTGGGAAATAAAGATAGCGGATTTTATCGATGACCCGGACCAGCCCCAGGTGGAAAATATAAAAACGTACAATCCCGGCCAGGGGATTCTGAAGGAGTGTTTTATGTTCACCCCTGACGATAAACAGCTCCTTCTGGCCGGGACCCTGGAAACGGGACTGCCGGAATATGCCATGGATATCTACCTCCTGGATCTGGAGTCGGGGAAATATTCCAACCTCACCCAAACCAGCACCATTTGGGAAGAAGGATGTAAAATGTCGCCCGACGGGAAAAAGATTTTTTATGGATCTAATGAGGGATATGAAAAACGAATTGATCCGAAAAATCCCCTGGGCAGCCGTTGGGCCGATTACTGGATTATGGACCGGGACGGGTCCAACCGAAAAAGACTGACCTGGTTTAACGAGCCGGGCCATCCGGATTATCTACCGGGACAGACTCAGGCCGCGGTGGTCTCCTGGTGTCCGGACGGTCAAAGACTATCGGCCTGCACCGGCTCTAACGGAAAACTGTCCGTTCGCATTATAGAGCTGGAATAACAAAAACGACCGAAAGGTGTTTGGCCTTGACTTAGGCGAGAGGTCGAGAGAATGCTCCAGGCGTTGATAACATCTTTGAAAACCAAACCCTTGAACGTCTCGGCTGAGCTCGTCGCAGGCCCTTGCCCCCTTGAATCCTTGACCCCTTTCGACCAACTAATTGGGAGAAGAATTATAGAATAAAAAGGAGTTAATCTATGAATGAGATGAAGATCGAGAAAAAAAAAGTTCCGATCCGGCCGGGCATGTTCAGGATCCCGGAGGGACCCGGCAAGCAGCCTTATCTCTATGGAGGCCAATGTAAAAACTGTGATACCTACTTTTTCCCCACCCGAGAAATTTGCCTTAACTGCGGGGCAGAGAATATGGAGGAAGTCCCGCTTTCCGGGAAGGGTAAAATTTACAGCTATACCATCGCCAGACAACAGGTGCCCGGCGCTCTGGTCACAGTTCCTTATGCCCTGGCCATTGTCATTTTAGAAGAGGGATGCCAGCTCCACACGGTTATTACCGAGAATTGGGAATCCCTCAAGGTGGATATGGAGGTTGAGGTTTATTTTGAAAAAATGAGCGAAGACGACAACGGAAATGATCTGATCGCCTATAAATTCAGGGCCCTTTAATACGAAAATAGGATATAAAGCCCAACGAGTTCTATTTCCATGTCCCGGCCTGCCTTGTACAGGCATCACACCCCTGCCGGGACATGACGGTTTCACAGGGTCAGTCCCTGCCGGGACATGACGGTTTCAC
>JACQYK010000150.1 GCA_016208255.1 Deltaproteobacteria bacterium
GGTTTTTCCAAATTGGGCGGCCCCATAAGGATTGATCGAATAAATTTTACCTTCCTCATCGAGGGTCACAATGATGTCCTCAGCGCTTTCAATCAATTTTTTATAACGCTCTTCCGATTCCTTCAGATCGGATATCGCCCGCTGAACTTCTTTTCTAAGGGCCTTGCCGTACCGCAATTCAGAGAAGATGAGGCTCAGTCCTGCGGCAATCAGAGCCAGAACCACCAGGAGTTGAAAATTCATCTGTCGCACATAAAGGGAGTGGATCACTCCTTCCACTTCACTGATCGGGGCGGCTACGGCCACAGACCAGAACCGCCTGGGTTCTTTTCGGGATAAAAAAACAGGAGAATAGGCAATTAATTTTTTGATATTCCCTTTGATCCCCCTGTGCCAGCCCGAATAATAAAAACCGGTCCCTTCCTGGCCGGTGAGCATTTTTTCCTTTTGAATCCGGTTGATGGCATCAAAAGATATTTTAGGTTCCCTTTTTTCCCGTATGGCAAAGGCGTTTTCTCCGACAAATCCTTTTTCCGGGTGGATTAAAAACTCCCCTTGATCGTCGATTACCCAGGAATAACCGGTTTTCCCGGATTGGATGTTGGCCGTATATTTTTCCACCAGACGGGTGACATTGACTACCAGGAGCAGGACCCCGGAAAAAACGCCACCGTTGCCCTGATCTGGAATCGGCTGATAATGGGGAACCGCCAGATGGAGCCTGGCGATGCTTTTCCCTTTTTCATCCAGACCGGTTTTTATCCTCCCGAAAAAGATTTTCCCTTTATTCTTTCCTTCCCCGGCCCAGATAAAAGAAGGGTCCTGAAGAAAATTGCCCTTTTGAACCTGAGAGATCCCCTGTCGGTTCAAGGATCTGACCTCGTTTCCTTGGGCGTTGATTTGCCGGATTTCTTCAGCCCCGTACTCTTCTAAATTCGATAAAGTAATACCGGTCCTTCGTTCCCAAACGGGAAGGTCGGCGGACCGCAGAGAAGGGGAAAGATTTAACACCACCAGTTCCTTACTGACCAGATTAAAGTTGTCTTCGATCCGGGAGGCAATCAACCGAGCCAGTCCCAGTTGCTGCTGGTTAAATTGTTCACTGACAATATCCTTCATCTGGCGGGACATGGCCAGCCCCATCAAGGTCGCTCCGGCCAAAAGGAGCAGCGTTAATAATGCGGCGCCGCCGATGGTCGCCACCCTCCGGCTCAACGGTCGTGTTAGGGGCAGACGGGGAAGGACTCGCATGTTATTATTCGGTCTGTGGTTTTGTTTGTGCTCTAAGGGTCTTCAATTCTTTTTTCATGGCCTGCCATTCCATGGCCCGATTGATAGTGATGATAATTTGATCCTTTCGGAAAGGTTTGGTTATATAATCATAGGCCCCCTCGCTAATTGATTCTTCGGCCGACTGAGAAGACCCGTAAGCGGTGATGACGATAATAGGCATGTCCGGATCGATCTTTTTGGCTTCCCGTATCAGATCCATGCCGCTTAAACCCGGCATGCGAAGATCGGTGATCAACAGGTCAAAAGGCTCCTCCTTCAATAGCAGGGAGACCTCCAGAGGATTGTTGGTAGTCACCACCCGGTGAGGCGTCCTTTCGACGATAATCATCTCCAACAGCTCCAGCATATCCAGTTCGTCATCCACAATCAGGATTTTTCCTCCCATGGTTCCTCCCTTTACCCCAAAGACGGTCAGATTATTTTGCATTGGATTATATTTATCCGAATTCCAATTTACTGGGTTGCTCACGATATATTCACGGATTCGGTTCAATTCTTCATCGGTACGGATTATATGTTCATAATAATTACGTTGCCAAAATTTCCCATGGAATGGTTGCCATCCGTTTTGTTTTACACCGTCGATATATCGTTTTGTCGTCATCGTTTTAAAACGGTGAATTACATCAGACAACGACATTGTAGGGGCAACCCCCTGTGGTTGCCCCGGTATTGACAGAACCACCCCCTGTGGTTGCCCTGGTATTGACAGAACCACCCCCTGTGGTTGCCCTGGTATTGACAGAACCACCCCCTGTGGTTGCCCTGTATCTGGGCAGGCACGGGGGCCTGCTGGGCAGGCACGGGGGCCTGCTGGGCAGGCACGGGGGCCTGCCCCTACGGGATCGGGATGGGTAATAACGATGATTCCATGAAAATGATTCGGCATGGTCTGGAATTCATCGATGTTTATGCCATTATAATGAATTGGTAATTCATTCCATACCATCCGGACCATTTCTCCCGCACCATTTAACGACATTATCCCATCGCATACAACCCCGAATAAACAGTTGCGGTTTTGGGTACATATCGTAACGAAATAGGCCCCCGTCTGCGAGTAATCATAATTCTTCAACCTGATCGATCGACGATGATGAATTTCAGGATTGAATTTCATTTCTGTTTTCGTCCCCGTAGGGGCGACCGGCCGGTCGCCCCTACATATATTCCTTAAAAAATTCCTCAATGGACCACTCGACGATGGCCTCGTTAAACATGATCATATCCAACTGTTTGGTGTAAAGCGTCAACTTTCCCAGGGCCTGAAGAATCGCCTCCATCTCTTCCCGGGGATGGTGCAGCAACCGGGCATCGACCAGATCCCCCTTCTGATTCACCTGAAACCCCAATTTTTCCAATATGGTGGCTACCAACCGGGCCCGGCGGTCGCGACGTTCAAGGGTCGCCCCCCCGCCCTTGAAAATAAAGTTGATATAATTCTCATTATCACCCTGGCCGCCCATGGCCTCGATCGTGGACAAATGATACCCCAAACGAATACTGAAATTCAGGTAATCTGCGGACAGCAAGGCAAAGCTTTTTTCAGAATAAATCCGGTTTTCCCCTCCCGATTCGGCGGCCGTCTGGGCCACAACGGAGGCGAACCCCTTGATATCCAATGGCTTGGGGCCCGGCCATTTCATGGATTGCATCCCCCTCCAGAAGGCCTTCATCGGCCAGGAAAGGATCCGGTCCGGTTTTATCTTTATATTTCCGGACAGTTTATCGATACCGCCTCCCAGATCCATCAGAAGAATTTCCAGGGGAAAATCGGTTTCCAAGCGGAGGGCTTCTCCCGGGGCTGTCAAGGTGGAGGTGCTCAGGGAAAACATCTCTTGTGTGGCCGTTTGATGAGTGAAACGGGTAAGATCGTGAAAGGTCCGGCATTGAGAGGGGGTAAAATCAGGGTCGGTCGGGTCCACTAGATTCAAGGGCACAATGCGGGTCAGTATTTTATCAAATAGAATGAAAAGGGGGGTATCTTCAAAGGGGTTGACCGGCTCCTCTTCAGAATACTCGATTAGTTTTTCAATCTTTCCCTGATAGACCCGGCAGTTGGTGGCATCGACCGTGACTTCAAGACCGGGGGACAGGATCTGAGAGGCTTTGTGGGTGTTCAAGATAGTGGGGACCCGGAATTCGCGGGCCAGGGCCGCCAGGTGGCTGGCGGAACTTCCTAAGTCGGTGATAATGCCTTTAGCTTTGGACATGACCGTCACCAGTTTGGGGGAGGGGGTTCGGGCCACCAGAACCGCACCATTGGGGAAGTCAACCAGGTCCCTTTCCTGAGAGACGATATACACCGGTCCAAACCCCACGCCCTGGGCACCCATGACCCCGGTTTCCAATAAAACAGGATATTGTGAAAGCTCCGGAAGCTCCGAGGCCGAGGGGATCCCTTTCCGGGTGAAAATTTTTAAGGGCCGGGTTTGGAGGAAAATAATTTGATCCATATCATCCAAGGCCCATTCGATGTCCTGGGGATGACCGAAGTGATCCTCAATAATCCCGGCCATCCGGCCTAACCGGGAAATGGTTTCTTGAGAAAGACAGGGTTCACCCCATCGGCTTTGAGGGACTTCCACCCAGCGGATCCCCCCTTCGGGATCGGCAATCAGCATTTTTTCTTTACGGGCGATGAGGGATTCCTGAATCCGGAAAGGGGCTTCTTTGGAAACATAAAAGACATCCGGGGAAACCGTTCCATCAACCACGGTTTTGCCCAGGCCCCAGTAGGCATGGATAACCGCTTGGGAAGGGGAGGGCCTCCCGGGATCCCGGGTATAGAGCACTCCGCCGGCTTTGGCCGCTACCACTGGCTAAGATTTCCCGGTATTTCTCTCCAATATCTTTTAAAGAGACATTGAGGATGGTCCCGTACTGGCCGGCAAAGGAAAGGCGGCTGTCTTCTCCCAGAGCGCTGCTGCGGACCGCTACCCTGATCTCCGGTCCCGTTTTTTCGGCCAAAGCCCGGCAGCTTTTAGTCAGCGTTTCTTCCAGAAAAGGGGGGATGGGTTTTTGTAAGATCAGCTGTTGAATGCCCCGGCTGACGAGAATCAAATCCTCCAGGTTGTTGATATCCAGTTCATTCAACCTCCTGGATATTTCTTCCTGCAGATGATGATATTCAATAAATTCCTTATAGGCGTAGGCCGTGATGGCAAACCCTTCCGGAACAGCCAGACCGAGACGGTTGCGTAATTCTCCCAGATTGGCCATTTTCCCCCCGACACTTTCTTCCTTATCGAAATGGATCCGGTCGAAAGGCAGGACCAGGTCATCGACCGGTATTTTTCTTTTTTTGGCCAGGAGGTCCAGCAATTCCTGATGGATTTGTTCATAAACTTGATAGAGCTCACCATATTTCAGGTTGGCTATCTCGTTCAGGAGGTGTATCAGATTATGGACCTTTTCCGAGAGCCTGCGGATATTGGCCCGCAGGTACTGCATATCAAAAAGGTAATCGCCTTGATATTTTTCCTCCAGGTCGGTGATGATCTCCATGACCTCCTGGTTGTCGGCCAAAAGACGCCGGAAGGCTCCGTATTTCTGACGAACCTGTTCCTCCAGCTTCCGGTCGGGCTTGTACTCCGGTTCCTTTTTTTTGAAAAGGCCTTTTAGTTTAACCATCGGCCCCCTTTTTCATCTTTTCCAGTTCGGCCTTTAAGGCAATATTTTCTTTCTGGAGTCTTCGCCACTTCATGACTTTTTCAATGGTCAGAAGGATTTGTTCCTGGCGGAAGGGCTTGGTGATATAATCAAAGGCCCCTTTGCGCATGGCCTCCACGGCCGATTCGATGGTTCCATAAGCCGTTATAATAATGAAAGGGAGCTGGTCGTCAACCTGTTTGACCATCTCGATCAGCTCGATCCCGTCGATATCCGGCATCCGCAGATCGGTTATCAGAAGATCAAAGGGTTCTTTCTTCAGCAATTCCGGCACTTCCAGAGGAGAATTAGTGGTGACCACTTCGTATTCCGTCCGATCGGTGATAATCAATTCCAGCAGTTCCAGCATATCGATTTCATCATCGACGATGAGAATCCTTTCGGCCATATTACGCTCCCTTCTTTTCCACTTCCCGTTTGGAGTGATAGACGGGAAGGGTTACGGTAAAGCTGGTTCCATGGTTTGTCGGATCTTCTTCTTCGGTTTTGGTTTCCAGGTGGATCGACCCCTGATAATGGTTTATGATCCCGTAGGTTACGGTCAATCCCAATCCTGTTCCCTCGCCCACCTTTTTAGTGGTGAAGAAGGGATCATAGATCTTTTCCCGATGTTCTTTCCTGATGCCCGTTCCGGTATCGGCAATGACGACCTCTACCCGGTCGTTAAAGATATCCCAACGGGAAATGACGGTCAAAACCCCCCCTTTAGGCATGGCGGCCACGGCATTATTCATTAAATTAAGAAAGACCTGCTGCAATTGTACCGGATCGGCCTTAACCCGGGGCAGGTTGGCTTCCAGTTCCTTCTTTAAATGGACTTTTTTAATCATCAGATTGTTTTCTACCACAGACAAGACCGTTTCCAGATTAAGATTGATATCGCTGATGGTATCGGAGTGTTCCGTGTACCGGGAAAAACTGAGCAGATTTTCAACGACTTTTTTGCAATGATTTCCCTGACGCTCTATCTTTTCCAGGACCTTGTGGGTCTTATCGTCCTTGGGGATCTTATCCAGCATGTAATCGCAGTACCCCAGGATAACCCCCAGGGGATTATTGATCTCATGGGCAACCCCCGCGGCCAGGAGCCCCAGAGAGGCCAATTTTTCCGTATTGATCATTTGTTTTTCAATTTTCTTTTTCTCCGTAATATCCCGGGAGATCCCCAATACGCCCTGAACCTGACCTTCATCATCTTTGATGGCGATAAGCTGGGTGTGCAGCCAGACCTCATTGTTGCCTATTTTGAGGGTGTGTTCCAGGGTCTTGGGCCTTCCCGTATCCCAGATTTCATCAAATAGCTGAGGATGGAATGAACCGTTGGGGGTGAAAAAATCGGTCAACTCTTTTCCGATAAATTTTTGAGTAAGATCGTCATAGTGACGGGTTTGGAGGATTTCCAGGGATTCCGGGTCGAATAATTTTCCGCTCAGGAAGTTGGCCCCATAGCGGTTTAACGATAAGAATTTTCCCTCCCGGTCGGCCGAAAAAATAATATCCTGGGCCCCTTCCACCAATTTTTTATAGCGCTCTTCCGAGCGCTGCAGGTCCTTGGTTTTGTTTTCCACTTCGGTTTTCAGGGTTTTGGTGTATTGCAATCCGAATCCGATAATCGTCAGGCTCCCCAGAATGATGGCAAAGATGATGAACCCCTGCATGATAAATTGCCAGAGATAGGGGGTATGAATCACCTCATCGATTTCAGTGGCCGGAGCGACCACGGCCACCGCCCAATTAATGGGAGGAGAGGTTCCCAGAAGACGGACCGGGGTATAGGCGATTAATTTGTTAATGTTTCCCCGCTCCCCCCGGTGCCATCCCGACACATAAAAGGAGGTTCCCTGCTCCCCGCGAAGCATCTTCTCCTTCTGGATTCGATTGCTCTGATCAAATGAGATTTTGGCCTCCCGCTGACCCCTGACCTCAAAGGCATTTTTCCCGATAAATTCCGGGACCGGGTGATAAATAAAGTTCCCCCCATTATCAATCGCCCAGGCATACCCGGTCTTTCCCGAGCGGATGTCCTTGAGCATCCGGGTAACAAAATATTCCTTGTCTAACAGGAGATATAAATAACCGGCAGGCTGATAACTGGGAAGCGGATGGGCGTCATCCGCCGATTCCAGATAAGTGGGAATGACGATTTTCATGATGGGTCTGGCGGAAAGGGTCTTTTCATAAGGGGAGATAAGGGACACTTTGTTTTTATTTTCGGCCCTTTTGGACCAAAGAAAGGGGTCCCGGCCCGCTTCGGAAAGGGGAACCATTCGGACTTCCTGTTTGCCGGTAACCGCGAAAAGGGATTTTCCGGAGCCGGAGACGCGACCGATCTCCAGCACACCGGTTTCCTGCATGGTGGACAGGGTAATTTTTATCCGGTTGGCCCAGGAGACCTTTTCCAGATATTGTACGGAAGGGGACTGGTTCAGCGTTCTCAGGTCTTGAATGATATTGGAGAATTTATTTTCAAGCTGACGGGCCGCATGGGTGGCCAGTTCCAGCTGTTGCAGATTGAACTGATTACCCACCACCTCTTTCATATACCGAAGCGAATAAAACCCGACGACCAGGCCGGCGATCAAAAGGGTGACGGTAAAGATTCCGATGCCGAGAATGAATTGTTTTGTTTTGATGAACATGGGAAACCCCTTAAATGCTGGTTACTAGTTACTGGTTACTGGTTACTGGTTACTGGTTGCTCGTTACTGGTTGCTGGTTAGCGGTCATTTTTGTTCCAGTGGGATTCAACATATTGAATAAAGCTGTTTATCTTTTTTCCAAGGAGGTCATTTTCTGAAAGAATTTCCTCATAATCTTCGTCACTGATATGGCCGGCTTCATGGATAAAATTCAAATGAAGGGTTGTCTCGTCGCAAGATGCTTGGGCATAAACTAAGAATCGAATAAAATCATTTTTATATATTCTTCTTCCATATCCTTCAACGATGCAGGAACAAACTGCTTTTGAAGACCTTCTTATCTGACTGCCTTCTTCATAAAGCTCAAATTTGGGCAGGGTAAGCGAAAGGCGATGTATTTTCATCGCCAGCCGGTAAGATAATTTATAAATTTCCAGGTCTCGACAACTTTTCATATTGCTCCCTGTTTTCTTTAGACTTTAACCAGCAACCAGTAACCAGCAACCAGTAACGATTTATTTTTATCTTTTAAACTCGTAATTCCCTGAAAGGAAAGCCTGGGCATACCAGGCCACCAAATTTTCGTCGGCCAAAATCATATCGAGCTGTCGGGCACAACCCATCAAACGACCCAGATAGCCCAGTTTTTCTTCAGTCATCGGCTGCGGGTATTTTCGATAATCGGCCTTGACCAGATCTTCCTTGATCATGACTTCAAAACCCAATTCCTCCAATACCATTCCCAGAAAACGGGCCCGCCGCCCCCTTCTCAAAGTATCCGCCGCCCCCCCCTTAAAAACAAAGGTGATATAATTGTCGTTGCGAACCGGCCCGCAATAAGAATCTACGGTAGCAAAATGATATCCTAAACGGGAACTGAAATTGAGATAATTCAAAGAAACCAGGGCCAGGGTCCGGTCCCAAAAATCATCGGAGGATTGGGTGGCCGATTGGGCCATGACCGACAATAATCCTTTAACGTCCACCCCTATCGGGCCGGCCCAGTGGATTCCAGGCGAGGTCATCCCTTTCCACAAGGCCAGGAAGGGCACGGAGACCACATTTTCCGGAGGCAGAACACGATGGCTCCCGGCCCTTTTAAGGCCTCCCCCCAAATCAAGAAGGTGAAGATTAAGGGGCAAGTGGGTCCTGATTCGTACCGGGGATAATTTTTTGATGTCTTCTCTTTCAGAGAGCTTGAACATTTCTTCAATACTTTTTTCATGAGCAAAACGGATGATATCATGAAAGGTCCGGCAGGAACGTGGGTTGAAATTTTCCAGTTTGGGATCGACCAGGTTCAAGGGGACGATATACCGGATAATTTCCTGCAGCCGTTCGTAAACCGGCGTATCCAAAAAGAGGGTTTGTTCCTTTGGAAGTTCGCTTAGAAGAGGTTCCACCCGGCCGGCATAGACCCGGGCTTGGAAAGAATCCACGGTGACCACCTGGCCGGCCTCTAAAACCCGGGTGGCTTTTTCGGTGTCCACCAGGGTGGGGACGCGGAATTCCCGGGCCAGAATGGCCATATGCCCGGTAGCGCTTCCTATATCGGTGACAATGGCCGCGGCCTTATCCATAACCGATACCAATCGTGAAGAAGTGTGGGGGGCCACCAGGACAGCCCCTTTGGGGAAATCGGTTAAATCCTCAGGGGACCTGATCTTAAAGACCGGCCCGGCTCCGATCCCAAAAGACCCCACCGTCCCTCCTTCCAGAAGGATAGGATAATCCAGGAAAGTTTTTTCGAGGGATTTTTTCTTTTCTATTTTCTCATAGCCCCGCAAATTCCGGGTTTGCAGGATAAACAGACGATCTTCCGGATCAAGGGCCCACTCCACATCCTGGGGATGATGGAAATGGGCTTCCAACAAACCGGCCCATTCCCACAGGGTGGCCAGGTGTTCGGGATTCAAACAAGGTTGCTCCTGAAGCGATTCAGGGATGATCGCCTCCGCCAGTCCTCCACCCGGGAGAGCGATTAATTGTTTGTGTTTTCGAGAAATTTTTTGCCCTTTGACTTGACCGGTCTTTTTATCAAGCAAATACTGGTCCGGGCTGATCGTTCCTTCCACCACCCATTTCCCCAACCCCCACAAGGCGTTGATTAAAACCACTTCTCCTTTTTCAGGATCAAAGTGACTGGTGAATAAAACGCCGCTGGCCTTGGCCGGGATCAAATTCTGGCAGGCCACGGCCATGGCCATTTCCTCTTCCAGAATTCCTTTGCTCTTCATGTAGAAGAGAGACCGGGCATTAAATTGGCTGGCGACAATTGCTTTATATTTTTCGGGGACCGCTTGAGGAGTAATATTTAAAAAAGTGTCATACTGACCGGCAAAACTGAAATGGGCATCCTCCAGAAGGGCACTGCTGCGCAAGGCCAGTCCAGCTTCGGTTTTTCTGCCAGCCCCAATTTTTTGGGCGGAATCCAAAATAACCTCTTCCATATCAGGCGGAATCCGGGCCTGATGGATTAAGGTTTTTACCTCTTCCTCGGTCACTTGAAGTGCTTTTTGGCTCGACAGTGATGAGTCCTTCAGCAGGGAAAGAATCCGGTCTTGAAGATTGTTGTGGGATAAAAAATAAATATAACCGTAAGTGGATATCGCAAATCCTTCCGGGGTTGGAAGACCCAGGACATTTTTTACTTCTCCCAGATGGGCGTTTTTTCCCCCGGTCTGAGGGAAGGACCCGCTGGTAATCCGATTCAGGTCGAGGGTGAAGTCAGTCCGGGGTATCTCTTTTTTTCTATCCAGGTTTTTTTGTACTTCCAGAAGGATCCCCTGGTAAATTTCCTTTAACTCTTCATAGCGGTTTGGATAAATTTCGATGAGGTGGGTGACGATCAATCCCACTTTTTCGGCAATCCGGTCGGCAGTGGAACGAAGGTAACTCATATCAAAGAGGAAATGCCCGCCCTGCTTTTCCTCCAGGTCGGCCATCAATTCCAGGGTTTCGTTATTTTCCCGGAGCAGGCCGGTAAAATGGCCGAAGATCTTTTCCAGGGATTCCGATCCTTTTGGGCTTTTACCTTGATCTTCTTTTTTTAAGAAACGGAAGAAATTCATTTTGGGAAAGGGAGGGCTTTTCATTTCAATTATCTATCATTATAGAAATGATCAGGGATAATCTCAAGGACCAGCCTCAGGAATCCGTTAAATTCCAAAAAAGAGAAACTCCTGCGATGAGAGGAAGAATATCAATAATTATATCATTTAACCACCAAAACGGAAACCCCGGTCCGATTGATCAATTCCTGAACATGGTCTTCCACCTCCCCTTTAAACAGGATTTTTTCGAAGAAGGAACGCTCCTCATGACCTATTACTAAAAGATCGGCTTTTTCCTCCGCAATGACCTGTTTTAATATCTCCATTACGGATCCGGGTCTTAAGATCTTTTTGGGATTGGGCACTCCTTGCTCAGAGGCTATTTCTTCCGCACGATCCAGGATATGACCGCCCAGATGTTCCAGGGTTTTTTGACCGAAATCGGAGGTTAATTGAACGGTTAACCCCTTGAGGAAGGCGGCGTCTGCCGCATAAACGAAAATTAATTCGGCCTGGTTCTCCCTGGCCAACCTGGCTGCTTCCCGGGCTGCTTTCATTGAATGTTCCGAACCGGTCACTCCACAAACAATTTTTTTATAATCCATTCTCAACTCCTAACCCGGACAAGCCGGAATTTGAAAATGCAAATTGGAAATTGCAAAGTGCAAATTTATGGAAAACGGCTGACCAAAAATAATCAATTGATCCTCTATTTATAGTCGCTTAGTGAATCAACATCGATAAAGTTTTGTCGATCGTTCTGTGACAACCCCCCCTGCCCGTCACCCCGGCGAAGGCCGGGGTCCAGTCCCGCAGGCGGTGAATTTAACTTCCTGGATTCCGGCCGACTCCCAAGGGGAGTCTTTGCTTAAAGTTCGCCAAAGGCGAACGACTCAAGTCCGGAATGACGGAAATGGGCTTTTGATGTATTATCCAAAGTCAACTGCCCCGTTAGGGGCCTCCTCTTCCGGGGCAACTCCCGGACGAGGCGTTGGATTTTATTGAAAATATTCTATCCATTTTGAGAAGATTTCTATTCTTTAGTTTCTATTAAAAAATTCCAGGTTGACAAGTTCGTAAAAAAGTCGCCGGAAGTCCAAATTCGTCATTCCGATCGGTCGGGCCGCTCGATCCGCTCGGCTCTGCCGAGCTTTTGAAGAGGTCACCATCGGTGACCGAACAGCCGATCGGCCGGATGCCGTATACCGACCTCAAACAAGAGACCTCCAAAGGAGGTCGAGTCGAAAGCGGGAATCCAGGAAGGTGGTACTGGTTCCCGGCTTTCACCGGGACGACGTCTGGACCCCCGACCCCCGATGAAGACATTCGAGGGCAGGCTTCGCGGGGGTGACGGCTTTGGGGACTTGTTACGAACTTGTTATGGTTGTTAGAGAAACTTTTCATTTCTCTCTTTAATCCTTTTGTTTTTTACCCTCGATCTGTCTTTCACATTTCAACCAAAAGGAGCCAGAAGGAACAAAGGACAATAGTGACCAACATGGGAAGGGCGGCCACCTTCATATAATACATGAAAGAAATGGGATAGCCGGCCCGCTCGGCCATTCCCACCGTAACGACATTGGCGCTGGCCCCGATCATGGTCCCGTTGCCTCCCAGACAGGCCCCCAGAGCCAGGGCCCACCAGAGGACCCCGCTCTGGGCCCCGGGGATGACCTGGGTCAGGTAAGCTACAATGGGCAGCATGGTGGCGGTGAAGGGGATATTATCGATAATGGCCGAGGCAATGGCCGAGACCCAGAGGACCATCAGGATTGCGGCCACCAGGGAGCCGCCGGAGACGTTTTTGACCCAGTCGGCAATGATCTGGATCAACCCGGTTTCTTCGGCCCCGGCCACCACGATAAAAAGCATCATGAAGAAAATCAGGGTGGGCCATTCGATCTCATGCTCCAGCATCTCAACAATATCGACCCGGCTGACCACCAGTAAAACGGCCGCCCCGATCAGGGCCGCGATACTCGGTTCCATGTGCAAGGCCCCGTGGATAATAAAAAGAAAGATAGTGATCCCCAGCATGATCCCGCAATAAACAAGCAGGGTTTTTTGGGTGATTTTATATTCCTCCTTCAGGTGCGCTATTAATTTTTGGACATCCCCCACCTGGGCCTTCAAAAAATCTTTTTTATACCAGTAAATGAAGAAGATAATCGTGACCGCCAGGGAGATGAGACAGATAATGGTCAGGTTACTGACGAAATCGACAAAACTCAATTTGGCGTAGGAGCCGATCATGATATTGGGCGGATCGCCGATCAGGGTGGCCGTACCGCCCACGTTGGAGGCGAAGACCTCGGGCATCAGCAGGGTGATGGGATTGATCTTGAGTGTTACGGCGATCTCAATGGTCACCGGGATGATCAGGAGCATGGTGGTCACGTTGTCCAAAAAGGCTGAGGTGAAAGCGGTGACGAACATCAATATGGCCGCCAGGGCAAAAATATTGCCCCTGGCCAGTTGAAAGGATTTATAGGCCATCCACTGAAAGACACCGGTCTTTTTCATCACTCCGACGATGATCATCATGGCCATGAGTAAAAAGATGACGTTCATATCCATGGCCTGCATGGCATCTTCAAAGGTCAGGATGGAATAGCCCGGATAGAAGGTACCGGCCGTATAAGTGATGAATAAAAGGAGGGCTGCCCCCAGCATGGCCGCCAGGGTCCGGTGCATGACCTCAAAGGCAATCAGAACATAGACCAGCAGCAGGACCAGCGAGGCGATCCAGAAGGCCGGAGAAATGGCCCTCTGGAGGGTGAAACTGTGATGAGCCAGATAGACGGTATTTCCTTTTTCATCGATCGTCTCTTTGACGATTTTATCCAGCAGGATTTTTTCAGAGGCTTTATAGGATGGTTTCCGGGCCTCCATCTCTACCCTGGCCCCGGGAAGGGTCCCGGAGGGCATTTTGATTTCTGCCTCATAGCGGCCGGCCTTGGAGGTGGTTATTTCTTCCTCCAGTTCCACTTTTTCACCATTCAGAAAAAAATGGAGCCCTACCTCTTTGACCGCTTTACCCTGGGCGTTATTGACCGTACCGGAAACGATCAGGAGGTCGAAAGGACCGGTTGGTTTTTGGGTTTCGGCTGCTATAATCGAACCTGATAAACCGACCATTAAGATCAAGATAAATATTAAGAAAATAAATCTATTTTTCATATATTTTTTCCTTCAAGTTAATAGCTCTCCCCCTTTGGAAAAGGGAGGGAGAGCAGGATATCATCTATTTATACGCGGGCAAAAGCATTTAAGGGTGAGGCCGTCAACTTTTTATGAGACCATCCTTGTCAAGTTCGTAAAAAGTTGCTGGAAGCCCGAATTCGTCATTCCCGCGAAAGCGGGAATCCAGGAAACTCAACTACTTCTGGACCCCCGCCTTCGCGGGGGTGACGGCTTTGGGGACTTTTTACAGATTCATCATCCTTGTTGAGCTTTGAAACCCATGGCCTCGTGCCTCTCGCCTCAAGCCTGCTTTACAAGGATCGGCATCCCCAAAATCGGCCAGACAGTCAAAATAGCCAGGGCCAGGACGATCAGCAAAACGATGCTGGCCGGAATACCGGCCCCGAAAAATTCACCGGTGGTAAACTGTTTGGACTCATAGGCCATGGCATTGGGCGCCGCCCCGATCAAGAGGAGAAAGGGCATGCCGGCCGTGGTCAAAGCGGCATAAAAGACCACTTCCGGGGTGACCCCCAGATATTTGGCGATGACCAGGGCCACCGGCAGGGAAATGGCAATGGCCGCCACATTCATGATGAAGTTGGTCATGATCAGGACAAAGGTGGCGATGCTCATGATAAAGACCAGCCAGTGGGCCTCCTTGAACATGGTCAGCCAGTGCACGGCCAGCCATTGGGCGGTACCGACCTGCCAGAGGCAGAAGCCGATACTCATGGCCCCGCTGAATAAAAAGATGATGTTCCAGGGGATCTCCTCCAGTTCCTTGATGGTCAGGAGCCGGGTCAGGAAAAACAACAGGCCGGCCACCAGGATGAGGGCCGAGCGGTCCAGAAACCTCATGGCCGGGATAAAGGATTGGAGGGTCATGACTGTCACAACGCCGATGACACAACAAATAACGAAAATTTCTTTAGCGGTCATAGGGCCGAGTTGTTGATAAAGGTCCAGGGCCCTTTTTTTCAAGCCCTCAATTCGGGGTTTTTCCGGTTTAAAGAAAATAAGGATCATGACCCAGATCAAAAAGACCATAATCCAGGAGACAGGAAACAAATATTTGGAGAGCTCGAAAAAGGTGATATCCATGCCGGTGAATTCCTTGAACATCCCCACCCCGGCCGGGGCCCGGGCCGAACCGAGCATGGTGGCGATACTGCCCGCCCCGGCTGAATAGGCCATGCCGACAAACAGGGCCTTGCCGAATTTGGTCGGCCGGTCCCCCTCCCCATACAGGGAATAGATAGCCATCAGGATGGGAAAGACCGTAGCCGCAGCCGCCGTGTGGGCCATGAAGTGGGCCAGGGCGGCGGTGATGATCATGGTTCCCAACAGAATAGCCTTGGTGTTTTCTCCGATGATGGAAAGCATTTTATAGGCCAGCCTTCGGGTCAGGCCGGAGCGGGTGAAGGCCAGCCCGATCAGCAGGGACCCGAAGATAAACATAACCGACGGGTCCATAAAATCCCGGAAAGCGTCCTTGGCCGAACGAATGGCAAACAGGGCCTGAACCACCCCGATGGCAATACTGGTCACCCCGATGGGCATGACCTCAAAGACCCACCAGATGCCGGCCATTAAAAAAAGTCCCAGGGCTGCTTTCCCCTGCGGAGAGAGGGCAAAATGTTTGCCGGTGGGATCCACGGCATCCGGCAGGGAAGGTATAAAATATAGCCAGAAAAAGAGCCCCAAGCCTAAAAAGATAAAAAATATTCTCTTCCAATCAATCCGTTTATAGATGGGGGCCAGGTGAATCTGGTCCGGGATTTCCGGCAGTCCCGCGGAAGTTACCGGCTTTTTTTTCTCATTGGCCATGACAGATGCCCTCCCTTAATCGCCCAGAACCAGCTTGGATATTTCATTAAAGATCTCATTGAGGCGGATGACCCCGACCACGGTCCCCTTATCCAGGACCGGCAGCAAAGTCAGGTCCTTTTCCATCATGATATAAATGGCCTTGATGATGGAATCATTGGCCTGGGCCGTTTCTTTGACCGGCGTCATAATTTCACCGACCGGCTTTTCGGCTTCTTCCTTGACCCCGGCGGTAAACAGTCCTTCAAAGAAGACAGGGGTATCCCATTCCTTGGACATCCAGTCTCCGGATCGAGTGAATTTTTTTTCAATCCCCCGGATCAGATCTTTTATAGAAAGGGAGCCCATGAGCTGGTATTTTTCATCAAAGATCAATAAAATGGTAGGTTCCAGCTTTCCCTCCAACCCTAAAGAGGCCTTCTTGACAATGGCAATGGCTTGCTTGATGGTAAACCAGTAGGGGATATGGGGATAGTCGGTTAAATGAATCATAAGCTCGCTGACTTTTTTTTCGTGCGGCATGGTTTTACCTCCTTGATTGAATCGAGATAAAAAGATGGTGAAAGTTGTAACAAAGTTAATCTAAAAATACAACAAAATAATTTAATAAAAATTACATAGTTAGGCTTAATTGTCTCCTGTTTTGAATATGGTGTAATTTTAAGATTACTTTTTTTGGGGAAATAACCAACTAAAAAAACCAAACATTTTTTTAAATTGAAATTTCATTGGCCTTGAAGGAGAAAAAGGAGAGAATAGAAAGAAAAAAATGACTGTGTGTAATAAAGAAATTACATCAGATTTTAGGCAATAGGCGATAGGCTATAGGCATGGGGCAAGGAAATAGGGGAATAATCGATAGGTATTTCAATTTCTCTCTACCTGATGCCTTTTGCCCATTGCCTATCGCCTGTTTTTAAGGCCTGATCTCTATGGTCGGGTAAAGCCCTTTGAGTATTCCCGTAGAATAGGGTTGGATGGTATTAAAGGAGATGTCCTGGTTTTTTTGGGCATGTCCCCGGTTGCGGGTACCGTCAAAAAAAGCCCCGTTGGCCTCCAGGATATGATCGATCCGGTTTTGGAAGGCCCGGACAAAGGCGGCCCCGCTGCCTTGAAACTGCAGACCTCCCCGGCCGAATCTTTTATTTATAGTGGAAAAATCAGCCAGGGGGAGACTGTGTTCTTTTAAATCATGGCGATTCTTTAGGTATCCCCAGATCAAATGACCGGCCGGGATTTCCAGGGGTTCTTCCAGATCGATGATGGTGTGGGGCATGACAATGCACCCCCCTCCTATTTTTAAGGGATTTTCTTTTCTGCCGTGCAAAAAGGCGTTAAACCCCACAAATACCTTGCTGCCCAGAACGGCATGGATGATTTTCCCTCCATGGGCGGTCACGTCGTTTTCTTCCAGATTGGAATTCAGGATATAGCAGTTTTCCTGGGCATTGGCCCCCCGGCCCAGAAAGGCATTCTCCAGATAGGCCCTTTGGGCCACCAGCACATTTCTCCTGATGCTGGTTTGGCCCTTGACCACGGCG
>JACQYK010000151.1 GCA_016208255.1 Deltaproteobacteria bacterium
AGATCTGCCATTGTGGCGGCATCACCCCGGTGGAAGGGCTGGGGGGGGGTATCCCCCGCACGGTCGACCCCATGGTCTGTACCGGCGGCGGGACCTGTGCCGCGGCCTGTCCTTACCATGCCCTGATCCTGCAGAACAACACCTCTGCTCAACGGGAAGCCCGGGTGGCCGCTCTGGCCCGGCAGCTCTCCGATAATGAAGTGATGGGCTTCGGTTGCAATTGGGGAGGGCTGGCGGCTGCTGATAACGCCGGGGTCAAAGGGCTCAAGTATGATCCTCGGCTCTACTTATTAAGAGTGGGCTGTATCGGTCAACTGGACCCGGCGGTCATGGCCCGGGCCTTTCTGGAAGGGGCCAACGGATTGATACTCATAGGATGTCCCCCGGAGGACTGCCATCACTCCTTTGGGCTGGATCATACCTGGAGCCGGGTCACTATGATTAAAAAACTGCTCAGTTTCAGCGGATTTGACCGGAAGCGGATCGCCCTGGCCCATGTGGACCTCAACCGTCCGGAAGATTATATTACCTCGGTGGAAAGTTTTATTCAGCAGATCAATGCCCTGGGGCCGATTGAAAAAACCGAAGCCAATCGGGAAAAACTGGCCGGAATCTATGCCACCGTGAAAAACGCCAGGGTCCGCTGGGTCGTCGGGGCCACTTTACGCCGTCCCTGGGAGGAAACTTATCCCGGAGATCAGCGCAACGCCCTGGCTTTTGACAAGGACTTTCTGGGAATCCTGAAGGAAGAGTTCACAAAATCCCGTTTGAAAAATCTCCTCAGCGCCGACAAACGTTATTTCGAACTTAAGGAATTAATGGATACGCTCAAAGGGGAAAGAGAGACCGTGATCCACAGTTTGCAGGAAATGGTCAATGAGGGCATGATCAGCCGGATTCATCGAAACGGGGTGGCCCAGTATATCATGCGGGCTTAATATAACCCAAAACTAATAGAATTGTCTCTGTTACTGGTTGCTCGTTTCTCGGTCCTCGATCTAACAAGCAACCAGTAACAAGCAACGAGCACACAATGGCCTATAACAGGAATGGGCACCCGCTCACATGAAAATGCCGGAAGAAGAGCCGATTAAATCGGAGGAAACCTATCGGCGGTTGTTTAACAGCAATCCCAGCCCAATTTTTATAGTCGATCAGTCCTCTTTCCTGATTTGGGATGTCAACATCATGGCTCTTAAGCTTTATGGGCACCAAAAAGCGGATTTGATTGGGAAGACTTTTTTTGATCTTGTCGCTGAAGATTTCAGGGAGGGCCTTCTCCAGGTTTTCAGAGAGAAAAAAACCTTTCTTGGAAAACTAAAACAAAAAAACAGGAAAGGCGCTTTCTTTTTTGTAAATTTACGTTGTTCCCAAGGGGTCTACAGGGATAAATCGGTCTATATTATTATTACCAACGATATTACCGATCAAATACAGGCCGAACAACAATTAGCGCATGCCGGTAAAATGGCCACCCTGGGGGAATTGTCGGCCGGCGTGGCCCATGAATTGAATCAGCCACTGACCGTAATCAAAACCGGCAGTAATTTTATCTTAAGAAAGATAAAAAACAACCAACCCCTTTCAGACGAAACCCTCAAAACCCTGGCCGAAGAAATGGATGCCCAGGTCGATCGGGCCTCAGCTATTATCAACCACATGAGAGAATTCGGCAGAAAAACGGAGATCCACAAAACAGCGGTTCAAGTCAATGAGGCCATCAGGGGAATGTTGACCGTCATCGGCCGGCAGCTGGAACTCCGGAAAATAAAGATAATTCTTGATTTGGACCCGGAATTACCCCCCCTGCTGGGGGACAAGAACCGGCTGGAACAAATCTTTATTAATCTGGCCATGAATGCCCGGGACGCCCTGGACGAGCCCGCTATCAGCGAGAAAATGATCCGGATTCGATCTTTCTATGAGGGTGGTTGGATAAAAATCGATTTTACGGATAACGGATGCGGAATTCCCAAAGAGAACCAGGAAAAGATATTCGAACCCTTTTTCTCCACTAAAGGGGTTGGGCAGGGAACCGGTTTGGGCTTGTCCATCAGCTATGGAATCATACGGGATTACCAGGGGCAAATTCAGGTCAACAGCCGGATGGGATCGGGGACAAGCTTCACCCTTCAGTTTCCCGCCCTTAAGGAAAGGGATAAACCAAACCGTCATGCCCCGTCTTTTGAGGCGTGGCACCACGAGCCGGTCGGGTCTCCCCGACCTAAAAAGGAGGCTTCTTAAAAGAAGCCGGGACATGAAAATTGGGGTTCTCCGAACTCCCGAACTAAAAGCTTGATCTCTCGCCCGCTCCGCTAGAGCCCACAGAGATCACTGAGGACGAACTGATTTTTTCATTGCGGTTGAGAGGACCGCAATGAAAAACCGGTCCAGCGCTGCTGCGATCCTTGCCGGAGGCTGAGGCTGGGGCCTGAATCCCCTTCTCAGGGATTCAGACCTGTTAATGGTCTCTCGGGGTCCTCTGCGCTCTCGAGCGAAGCGGGCGAGAGATAAACGACTTTGAGCTTTTAACTATTTTCGAACTAAATCGGAGTAAGATGTGAAACCCAAATTGTTATTAATCGATGATGAAGAGGGAATCCGAAAAATCCTCGGGCTTTCTCTCAGGGATGCCGGCTATGAGGTCATCACCGCCGCCGACGGGAAACAGGGGCTGGAATACCTGCAACAGGAGAATCCGTTGATTGTACTGACCGACATCAAAATGCCGGGATTGGACGGAATGGAAGTCCTGCAGAGGATCAAATCCATGGGTCCCGACACGGAGGTCATCATGCTTACCGGTCACGGAGATATGGATCTGGCCATAAAATCCCTGCAATTGGAAGCTTCTGATTTTATCACCAAACCTATTCAGGAGGAGGCCCTTTTTAGAGCTCTACGGCGGGCCGAAGAAAAATTGGCCTGGAAAAGGCTGTCCAAAAGATATAAGGAAGATTTACAAATACAGGTAAAAGAAGCTACGGATCAGATACTGCGTATGCAAAAAGAACTCCTCCAGGCCGAACGTCTTGCGGCCACCGGGGAAACAGTCGCCGGTCTGGCCCATGCCATCAAGAACATCCTGAGCGGTCTCAAGGGAGGCCGCTACCTGGTCAACCAGGGTTTCGAACGCAATGACATAAAATATCTGAAGGACGGCTGGGCCATGGTTGAACGGAACATCGAAAAAATTTCAGGTTTGACCAAAGACCTGCTGACCTTTTGCCGGGAAAGGGAACCGGAGCGGGAACCGGTCAATCCCAATGATCTGATTCGTGAACTTTTTAATCTTTTTCAGGCTCAATGCCAACAGCAGGGGGTCCTTCTAATCCTTGACCTGGATGAAGAAATGGGAATGGTTAACCTGGATCCCAAGGGCCTGCTGGAGGTCCTGACCAACCTGATCGGAAACGCCCTGGACGCCTGCACCCTGGAGGAAGGGGTCATTCAAAAACCGGAAATTACCATCAGAAGCAATCGGCTGCCCGGGAAAAAGATATTGTTGGAGGTCAAGGACAACGGGATGGGAATAGACCGGGAGGTCGGACAAAAAATATTTAATATCTTTTTCAGCACCAAAGGCTCCCGGGGAACGGGTTTAGGTCTTTTATTGTCCCGAAAAATTGTGCAGGAACACGGAGGTGAGATCCTTTTTCATTCCGAGCCCCGGAAAGGGTCCGTTTTTCAGGTGATCCTTCCGATCTTAGAGGAATCAGGGGGAAGCTAATTAATGAGTATCTCGTAAAAAGTCGCAGAAAGCCTATTTTTGTCATTCCGGTCGGCGACTGAATAGTCGCCTTTTTAGGTCACTGAAAGTGACCGGCCGGAATCCAGGAACTTCAATAAGTTAGAAAACCCCTGGACCCCGGTTTTCACCGGGGTGACGACTTTTTACGAAGCCGTCAATTAATGATCAAATCATCATCAGGTTAGGATTCCAGGTTAGCAGTCAATCTTTAATCCAATGAGGAGGTCTTCATGGCCATTACCTACCAAAAGATACTTTTCTGTACGGACTTTTCGGAGGATGCCGATTATGCCTTTCTGACCGCTTTGGACATGGCTGAAAAATATCAGGCCCGGCTTATTATCTTCCATGTCCTGCATTCTCCCTACAAGTATATGCGCTCCGTGGTTGATGAGCCGGCATTAGGTGGAGAAGAAACCTTCATTTCTCCGGAAGTTATAGAAAAAATCATAAAAAATCTGAAAGAACGATATGAGTCCAAAATGGGTGATTTCCGGCAATATGAATTTCATGCGGTTGTCGGAGTGCCCTTTGTTGAAATCGTCCGTTTTTCCCGGGCGGAGGATGTGGATTTCATCGTCTTAGGGGCGGCCGGGAGTTCTGATCTGGACCGGGTTACCTTCGGCAGTACCGCTGAAAATGTGGCTCGTCGAGCCCATTGCACCGTCATGGCCATCCGCTATCCGGAAAAAAGCTTTCAACTGGACAAAATAGGCAAGTAACGAGGGGGTGGAAATAATGAAAAAGAAAATATTGGTGGTGGACGATGAAATGGACATCCGCATTTTCATCTCCACCCTGGCTGAGACCAACGGATATAAATCCTTTGTAGCCAAAGACGGGGAAGAAGGATTGCAGATGGTCAAAGTGCACAAACCCGATCTGATAATACTGGATGTCATGATGCCCAGGGAAAGCGGATTAAAATTGTATAGGGAATTAAGATCCGATAATACCACTAAACTCATCCCGATCATTATGGTCTCGGCCGTCTCCCGAAAGACTTTTTTGCATTCCATAAAGGAACTGGAGCGTTATCACGGGGTTTCCCTGTCCGAACCGGAAGCTTACATCGAAAAACCCCCGGAGGCGGAAGAGCTGATCACCCTGATCTCGAAACACTGCCCGGCTTGATTCGCTTTTGAAGGACCGGTTTGATTAAAATATTTCTCATAACCGGTTTAAACATTGACAAGTTCGTAAAAAGTCTCTGAAAGCTGATTTTCGTCATTCCGTACGGTCGGGCCGCTCGACTTTGTCGAGCTTTTGAAAAGGCATCCATTCGGATGCCGTTATGCCGACCTTAAAAAGAGACTTCCAGAGGAAGTCGATAGAAAAAGGAAATCCAGTGTTTTTAATGTCTTACGGATGGTCTGGATTCCCGCCTGCGCGGGAATGACGACTTTTTACGAGTTCATCGACAATGATCGATTTAAAAAAGTCTCCGAAACCCAAACCATGTCATTCCGGCGAAAGCCGGGAATCCAGGATTAGCAATCGGTTAATAACCCTCTGGACCCCGGCTTTCGCCGGGGTGACGACCCAGAAAGAAAAAGTGATTAGCCTTTTTGAAAAATAATAAAAATTTTTCTCTTATTCTTCCCCTTCCTCCTCTTTGGCTTTCAATTCTTCCGGGATGTGCATAATCTCTTCAAAAATCTCTTTAAAAGATTTTACTTTGACGCCCAGATGGTATTCCTTGTTCAAATCATTGATCTGATCATAACAATTGTGGCAGGGGCAGATCACGATTTTGGCCCCGGTGGCTTTGATCTGGTCGGCCTTGACCTTCCCGGCTTCCATGCGGCGCTTTTTAAAGGGGGGTCCCATGGGGATGGCCCCACCGCCACCGGAGCAACAGAAGTTATAGTTTCCATGGGGGTCCATATCCCGGAAATCCTCGGCGACATGTTGGACGATATACCTGGCCGCCTCGGATAATCCTCCGTTGCGGGAGACATTACAGGGGTCCTGATAGGTGACCGGTTCGGTTATTTTCCGGTCAAAAGTAAGCCTTCCTTCTCGAATATATTGGGCGAAGAGATCAACGCTGTGAACCACCCGAAAGGGGTAGTCCTTCCCCAGCCAGACCGGTCCCTCAAAGGCCACCGAACGGAAGGCATGGCCGCACTCGGTGATGGCCACATATTGGACCCCTAACTCCACGGCCCGATCATAAATCAATTGAACAATATGCCTGGCGGTCTTGGTATCCCCGGCAAACATGGCCAGATTGGTGTCGTCCCAGCCCATCTTGCTGGGCAGGGTCCAGTCCTCTCCGACGATATGAAAAACCTTGGCGGCCAACTGAATATCCTGGGGATAGAATTTAGGCTCACGGGCATTGACCGTATACATAATCCGGGCCCCTTTTTTATCAATGGGGATGGTCGCTCCCGGCAGTTCATCCTGCAGTTCCTCTTCCATCCACTGCAAAGTCTCAACCCAGTCCTCTTCACTGATGGCCATCTGATTGCCCGACTCCAGATAATTCTTAATGGCCTCCTGCAAACCTTTGGGAGCCATCCCCTGAGAGGTCAGTATACTTCGCAAGGTGGAAACCATGGTGGCCATATCGATGCCGAAAGGGCAGAACATAGTGCAGCGTCGACAAACCGTACAGTCTCCAAAGGCGATATCATAGAGGGACTGAAGATATTTTTTGTCCACCCGGCCCTTTTTCTTGACCAGTTCCTTCAGTTTTTGAGCCTTATAGGAAGGGACCATCTTAGGGTCTTTGTTTTTGGCAATATAAAAATGACAGGTGTCGGCACACAGTCCGCAATGGGCGCAGGTACGCATCCACATTTTCAGCCGCGCATTCATCCGATCATCAACAGCCTGCTTTATCGCTTCGGGATTGATGGTGATTTCCGGGTATTGTTCTTCAGCCATAAGGGTCTCCTTCTTTCCAAAAAATGGGGTTAGACGGGATAATTTCTTCTGCCGAACTCCATCCCGGTAACCGCTCGAGAAACGAAAAAAAGCACCCAATGAGAGAGTTTGGTAAAAGGAACGACGATTAACATCAAAGCCCCGCTTATAATATGAAGGGTGGTACTGTATTGGCCATAAACGGGCAGGGCTGAAGTTACCCACTGATAAGCCGGCCCGTCAGGATGGGTGTTAATATACCCGGTTAAAAAAGGCAAGGCGCAGACGATGATCAACAGGTAATCGGAGGGCGTGGTAATAATCCGGACACTGGGCAGGACCATTCGACGGATTATGAAAAAAAGGGCGATGGCCAGCAAGGTCAAAGTCATCCAATCGGCCCAGGTGTCCGGCATGGCCCACCATTTCCAGTTAAACCGGCTTTCTTCCCACATGATGACGTGGGCGCTGTAAAACAGGGGAACCGCCAGAAGACAGATATGGAACAGGTAACCCAGAATGGAAAAGATGGGGTTCTTTTTCAGATCTACGTTGGCCGGAAAAAGCCAGCGGAAGATGGAGAGAAGCATCCATTTTAGATTGAAAAAGCGATAGACCGGTTTGTCTTTTTTTACGCTCAGGGTAAAGAAAAAGAGGAGACGCAAAGCGCTTCCCAATAAAAAGGTCAGGAACGCAATCCAGATCAGGGGGCCTTCAACAAAGGCGATAAAGGTCATGGTACCCTCCATAAAGAATTTATAAAAAGCACGATAGTTCAAATAGGGACAAGCTCACAATCCTTAACAAAAATGACAAGAAGTTGTCAACAGGAAATGGAAAATTGTTGATAAGATGGCTTCCCTCCCCCCTGATTAAAAAGGGAGGTATCCGGATTACTTAAATCAAAGTGAAGGGGGCCGGCGAGTTTCCCCGTTGCAAAACCCATGGTTCTAATGTTACAATAAAAAATGGGCCGGTAAACAGGTCCAGGCCAGAAGGCTAAAGGATAAAGGAGCGGGAGTATAAGTATTATAATTACCTGGTTTTCACCAATTTTTTGTAATGGAGGTCCCCATGGCCATCAACTTTAAGAAGATCCTTTTCTGCACGGACTTCTCGGAGGATGCCGATAATGCGCTATCGACCGCTTTAGATTTAGCCAAAAGATATCAGGCCCGGTTTTATGTCTTACATGTTCTGCATTCCGTTTATCAGTCCATGCCTGATAGTTGCGAAGAACCCGGGAAAGACGGGGGGGGACCGATTTTTTCTCCGGAGCAATTGGAAAAGGGAACCCAAAAATTAAAAGAACGCTATGAGCCCAAAATGGGTGCCTTGAAAACCAATTATGAATTTCAGGTGGTCTGCGGGGTCCCTTTCCTGGAAATTATCCGTTTTGCCCGGGCCCAGAATGTAGACTGTATCGTCCTGGGGGCCGCCGGCACTTCTGCTATTAAACGCATCACCTTCGGCAGCACGGCCGAGAACGTGGCCCGAAGAGCCCATTGCACGGTCATGATCATCCGTGTTCCGGAAAAAGAATTTTAACAGATAAGACGGATGAGTTTCCTAATATTTTTTGCCAACAGAATTCAGCGAACGAAAAGACCATGATGGCCAGAGCGAAATCCGATATTATTGAAATGACTTCGGATTTTCTTGACGAGGTTGAAGCGGAAAGCGGCATCAAGGTCTCGGCCTGTTTTCAGTGCCGCAAATGCACCAATGGCTGCCCGGTAACCTTTGCCATGGATCTTTATCCGGACCAGATTATACGATATATTCAGTTGGGCTTAAAACAGGAGGTTCGGGAAAGCGCCACGATCTGGGTCTGTTCGTCTTGTGAGACCTGCACCACCCGTTGTCCTAATGAAATTGATATCGCCGGAGTCATGGATTTTATGAAGCAATGGGTTGTTAAAGAAAAAGGGCCGGCCGCGGATAGCAGGGTCTTGGCCTTTCATCAAGTATTTATGAAGGCCATCCGGAAAAGGGGGCGGGTCTTTGAAACCGGTCTGATCGGGAATTATATGCTTAAAAGCGGAGATTGGTTCCGGAAGCTGAAAGATCTATCCATCATCGATGAAATGCGATTGGGCTGGACGATGATCCGCAAGGGGAGGTTAAATCTATTGCCAAAGCGGATTAAAGGGATCGATGAAATTAAGCAGCTTTTTGATAAAGATACTCGGCTATAGGCAATGGGCCATAGGCTATAGGGGAAGAGGAAAAGACTGATGGGGAAGAAGGGGTTTCGGGATCTGATCGTCTGGCAAAGGTCCAAAGACCTAGCGGTGTTAATATATCAAATTACAAGTTCAGGGCCTATCAGCAAAGATTATTCTCTTCGAGATCAAATCAGAAGGTCAGTTGTAAGTATCCCAAGCAATATTGCTGAAGGAGACGAACGCGATACAGACCGAGATTCCATCCGTTTCTTTTTTATAGCCAAAGGTTCCCTTGCTGAATTGAGGACTCAAATAGAGATAGCTTTTAACATTGGATATCTCTCGAAAGCAGATTACCAAAAATTAGAGCAGGAATGTGAAGAGTTGGCCAAGATGCTTGGGCGTTTGATACAAACAAGGCAAAAAAAACTTTGCCCATAGCCTTCTTAGGTTTTAACCTATAGCCTATAGCCCATTGCCTATAGCCTTTTGTCTTTTCTTATGATCTTTAACCCATAGCCTATAGCCTGTTTTAAGGTTTTTATGAAGCTTTCTTATTATCCCGGATGTTCTTTAGAGGCTACAGCCAGGGATTATCAGGAATCCATAACCTACGTTTGCGGACAACTGGGGATTGAGCTTGAGGAAATCCCTGACTGGTCCTGTTGCGGAGCCACGGCCGCCCACAGTACCGATGAATTTTTATCCGTCGCCCTGCCGGGACGCAATCTGATCCTGGCCGAGCAAATCGGGCTGGACATGATCGTTCCCTGCCCCATGTGTTTCAATCGCTTAAAGAATGCCGGTCATAAACTGGAAAAAGAACCGAAGGGGGGTCTCCCTTACTCCAGGAAAATTAAGATATGGGACCTTCTGGATTTCTTAAGCCGACCGGATCGGCTGTCTCAGATACAAGCCAAGGTCCGACAACCATTGAAAGGTCTGTCGGTGGTCTGTTACTACGGGTGTATGGCCAGCCGTCCCCCCCGAATCACGGAAGCCGAAAAACACGAAAATCCTCAAAACATGGACACCCTGCTCCAGGCCCTGGGAGCCACGGTCCTTGATTGGTCTTACAAGACCGACTGCTGCGGGGCCGGTCACACCCTCGCCCGGCCTGATATTGTTCAGGTTATGGTGCAACGCCTCTATGAAAAGGCCCTCGAGGTCGGGGCCGAAGCCATCGCGGTCTCCTGCCAGATGTGTCAGGCCAACCTGGACATGCCCCAGGCGGCCGCGATATCGGAAACCTTCAGGAAACAATACAACCTGCCTGTTTACTATTTTACGGAATTAATCGGGGTTTCCTGGAAAGGATCCGAAGCCGGAACCTGGCTGTCCCGCCATTTTGTAGATCCTGTGCCCCTTTTGAAACGGAAGGAAATATTGTAAATACGACAGGGCGACAGGCAACAGGATACGGGCATTAGAAAAAACCATTTGCGGAATCCCGAATGATCTGTCGCCCTTTGCCAATCAGGGGGATAGACTTCAGTCTTCTGCCTAATCACTTGAGCAGTTATAAATAGTTCTGGATCGCAGCCCCCAAAGGAAGCAAGACGGTAAATATACTTCCTTCTCCGGGACGGCTTTCAACCTTGATTCGACCTTCATGGGACTCAACAATTCTTTTAACGATAGCCAATCCCAGCCCCGTCCCATTGATTTGACGGGTTTTTTCGTTTTTTACTCTATAAAATTGTTGAAAAATAAGTTTCAGATCCTCCGGAGTGATGCCAATTCCGGAATCCTTCACCCGGATGCAGAGAAAGTCATCCTCCTTAGAGGCGGAAACCGTGACCCGTCCACCATCCGGACTGTACTTGATGGCATTAGTGACCAGGTTAGATATAACCCCTTCCATATTTCTTCGATTAGCCAATACAGGCGGCAGTGTTTCCGGGGCATCGATTTCGAACAGGATCGATTGTGCTTCGGCCCTGGGCAGGTGAAAGGCAACCTGGTCACGAATGACCGCCAGCATATCCACCGGCTCCCGTTCAAAAGAGATTAAACCGGATTCAATACGCGCTAAATCAAGCAATTCTGAAGACATTATGGCCAAGTTACTAATTTTTTGATAAACCCGGGACAAAATGGTCTTTTGTTTTTCAGAAAGTTTTCCGGCCAAACCGTCAATAATCACCTGTATCTGCATCATGACCGTATTCAAGGGACTTTGGATCTCATGGTTTACGGTAGACACGAACTGTGATTTCATCCGATCCATCCGCTTCAAGGCGGTAATGTCATGCAACACGGTAATGACCCCCAGATTGCGACCATTAGGGTCCCTGAAGGGGGCACAACGGATGCTTAAAACAATCTCTTCCGGACGATTATTTCCATTAAGGGTAATTTCTTCGGTCAATTCCGAGAATTCGGATTCAGGCATCTTCAAAGCCCGATAAACCATATCCTTTATGGGGAGAATGTTGACAACCTCTTCCATGGCCCAGCCGATCACTGATGGAGCGGGACAGCCCACCATTCTCAAAAAAGCGGGATTGGCCAAAGCAACCTGATTTTGATGGTTGGTGCACATGACCCCGTCAGAGATGTGGTTAACCATGGTCCGTAACCGGGAACGGGTATCCGCAATATCCCACAGCGCCCGGGTATAATCAATGGCTTTGCTGACGGTCACCCGGAGATGTTCCGGGGTGAACGGTTTGGGGATAAAATCAAAGGCACCCTTTTTCATGGCCTCCACCGAATGCTCTAATGTGGCATAGCCGGTAATCACAATGACAACGGTGCCCGGATCCAAAGCTTTGATCTTGGACAAAGCATCAAAGCCAGACATCTCCGGCATCATCAAATCCAGCAGTATAATGTCGTAATGTTCGGCTGATATACCTTCAATGGCCTGAACCCCGTTGGAGGCCAAAGACACCTCATATCCGCATTCTTCCAAAACCGTTTTGCAGGCCTCCCGAATACGCGGTTCATCATCCACAACCAGAATCCTTGGAGGGTAATAGGTTTGAATTTCCGTTTCAGTAATCATGCTCCTCCTCACTCAGTAAAGGCCCTAAAAATCTGATACCCAATTTTTTCCGTTTTAACGGTTGCCTTCAGCTATCCGATCATCTCTTCGTCGACATAAAGGGAATCAAGGTCTAAAGGAAGTTCCACCAGAAAAGAAGTTCCCTGTGGACCGGTTGCTTTAATGGAAATTTCGCCGTTATTGTCCTTGACGATCCCATAAGCGGTGCTTAATCCCAAACCGGTTCCTTTACCCGGGGCCTTGGTCGTGAAAAAAGGATCGAATATCCGGGACAGGTTCTCCTCGGGGATTCCGGTTCCGGTATCGGATATCTCCAGACAGCCTTTTTTCTGCCGGTCATCCCGATAGGTCTTCAAGGTCAGTGTTCCCTTTTTATTCATGGCATCCAGGGCATTCATGACCAAAATGATGACCACCTGGCTCATGTTGTTCCGATCCGCATTCACCGGCATCCTGGCTTGGGAAAGTTCCTTTTGAACGGTCACATTGATAAACAGTTTTTGATCCCGAATCAGACGAAGACTCTCATCCACCAGATCGTTCAATGAAAAACGATCCCTGGAGGTGATGGATTGACGACTGTAGGCCAGAAGGTTTTTGACAATATCCCGGCATCGCTCCACATCTTCTATAATGAAGTCCAAATTCGACTGGAGAGGGTGGTCTTTCCCAATTTTTTCTTTCACCAGATTACCGTACAGGAGGATTCCGGTCAGGGGATTATTGATTTCATGGGCTACACCGGCCGCCAGCCGTCCCAGGGAGGCCATTTTTTCCGCTTGCACTAATTGAGACTGGGCCTCCAGCAGTTTTTTCTCGGAAGTCAGTCTCTCCCGCAGGTCGTTATAGACCCCCATGGTTGCAGATTCCCGCCCATCCTCATAAATAATGGCTCCAGTCATTTCAACCGGGATTTGTTCTCCCAATGCCGTAAGAATATTGACCCGGGTGACCGGAAGCTTTCCTGGTCCCCCATATCCATCATCCCGGAGTTTTTTCATGATGCCCTTCGCCACGCCCGGAGGATATAGGGAACTGATGTTAAGCTGTTCCTCCGGCTGGAAAACATAGCCGAATAATTCTTCCGCTGCCCGGTTCATCAGCAAAACGTGCCCCTCCCGGTCGGCGGCTACAATAGCGCTGGCCGAGCTTTGCAGGACTCGATTGAGGAACTCTCGGATATCCTGCAAGTCTTTTTCCAGGGCCTTGGACCGGGTCACATCGCGGATGGACTCGATGACATAGAGAACTTCCCCGTCATCATTCAGAATAGGGGAAAAAACCCGATCCTCCCAATGCTCACTGCCGTCTTTGTGCTGAATCCGACGCAACAGAGAATGTCCCATTCCGTCCTTAAGTGTTTCATCCAGGGGACAAATATTTTTGGTGCAAGGGAGATCCGAATTGCCTTCAAAGGTCTTAAAAAAATCTCGACACGTTTTCCCGATGAGTTCATCCCGGGGCAATCCATAGGCCTCCTGCAATTTTTGATTGACCGCGATAATGGTATGTTCAGGAGTCAGGATCAAAGTCGGGAAGGACAGCGAGTCAAAGACCCGTAATCGCCAGTCGATTTCCTGTTGCAGGTGAAAATTCATCACGGCCTTCCATGCTTTTCGGATTCGGGAGTCATAAAGGCCTGTCCCAGGGCTTCCCGGGCTAAGGGAGTTTTCCCCTTGGGAGTAACCAGGAAAACCGAAGCCCCGGTGCAGGTGACAGCCAAAACCGGCACGTTATAAGCGGACAGAGCGGTTAAAGCCGCACTGGCAATTCCGTATCGGTCGCCATAATGAGGGCCTTGAAAGTAAAGCAGTTCAACCTCCCTTTCTATTTTCAACCGGTCCCGAACAGTGGCGAAAAAGGGCTGTGGCGTGTTCATCAACAACGGTCCGGTTTGGCTTTCATCCAGGATCATATGGATTCGAAGAAGATTTCCAGAGGCGGGTCTGGCCATCAATAATATTAAGGAGACACCGAATTGGTCAGGCAAGCCCGATAAACCCTCCCCCCAATCGCCTATTTGATGGAACGGCAGGTCGACCGTAACCAGACAAAGTCCGGTTCGTTCGAAAAACCCGTAGGTTTTAATAATCGATTCCCGGTAAAAGGCGATGGTTTCCATTAGAGTTGTTTTACGCGAAACTCCGGCCTGAACGGAGCATGGTCGTCCGGCAAAGTCACCACCTGGCAGACAGCGGAAACGGCATCATCCAATCGGTGGTAATCAGTCGTGATGGTCAGGGAGGAGAGAGAAGAAGCGATACCATAAACCGGCAATCCCGCATGGCCCAGTGCCGCGAATAGGCTCCCCATAAGCTCCGAACGCGATTGATGGGGGAAAATGGTCAGTAAACCTACCGGTGATTGAAGCTCATACAACCCCTTAAATGGTTGAAGGGCCTGTTCGGCTGCTAACCGGTCCTCAATAGAAATATAACAGACACCGGTCATTTGCCCATCAAGAGCATCGAGGACCACCCCGATTAGGTTAACCTGCTGGTCCGCTAAACGGCGAAACATCTCGGTTACCAGGGATCCGGTATCTGGAAAAAGTCGAATTTGGATAAGTTCCGGGCTAAGCTTGAGTCCGCCGATTGAAAAAGTCCGGATTGGGGTATTCGCCTTCATAATGAAATGTTTCTGACCTTAATCATCACCGGGGGAAAGGAGGTCAAGAGAAAAACAGGGGGGAAATACGGCCTCTCCTTTTCCCCCGCCATCCATCTTCCAAATTTTTAGCGGCCTCTATCCTAAATAATCTTTAACAATCCCCATTAGCTTATCCAGATTGATCGGTTTCTGGATATAATCATCGGCCAAGGTGTTTTTACCGTCCCAATGGGTGTAGTTGGTCGAAGCAACGGCCTCACCGACCGCGGTAAGCAGGAGGACAATTATGCCCTTGTATTCATCCGATTTTTTCAGTTCTTCACATAATTCGTATCCGTTTTTACGCGGCATCATCACGTCAAGAAGGACCAGGGCCGGCCGTTCCTCCTTGATCTGGCCCATCGCTTCCACACCGTCTTAGGCCTTATTTACCCGGAAATTTTCACTTTCCAGCTTCAAGGCAACCGCTTCCACCAGATCCGGATCATCGTCCACTACCAGGATGAGTTTTTTGTCATTCATCTTTTTTCTCCTTCTTAGGGTTTCAGATTTCCAATCTGAAATTTAAAAAATATCTTTAAAACGGCTTTTCCTTTGATTTTTTACTTGATCTTTATTCGACCTGGGGCCGGGGATAAAGCCCGGCCCGTTCCACAATCTCTGGTACTTTCTGCTCCCACTCAATGGCCATGATATGAAATCCGGCCACACCCTTGACCTGCTTGAGGCGCTCGATGGTTTCCACGCAGATGCGAATTCCCTCTTCCGCTTGCTTTTCTTTGGCCACCCCGGCCATCCGGTCCACCACTTCCTGAGGAACATCCATCCCCGGAACCTTGTTTTTCATATATCGGGCCATCCCGACCGTTTTAAGGGGCGTGATGCCGCCCAATATATAACACTTTTCGTGTAATCCCCGGTTACGGACCCCTTCCATCCATTTTTCAAATTTATCCACATTGTAAATGCACTGGGTTTGAATAAAATCGGCACCGGCGGCCACCTTCTTGGCCAGACGGGCCACCCGGAGTTCGAAAGGATCGGCAAAGGGATTAGCGGCCGCCCCAATGAACATCTTGGGCGGATTTTCGATTTCCGCCCCTCCCTGAAACCGACCTTCATCCCGCATTTTCTTAACCATCTGCAAAAACTGAATGGAGTCGATATCATGAACCGCAGAGGCCATGGGGTGGTCTCCGAAATGGGGATGATCCCCTGAAAGGCAGAGCATGGTATTGATACCGTGGGCATAGGCCCCGATAATATCGGCCTGCATGGCCAGACGGTTACGGTCCCGGGTGACCATTTGCAGGATCGGATGCAGGCCCATTTGCCGCAGGAACACACCGGCGGCAAAACTGGACATGCGGACCATGGCCGTCTGATTGTCGGTGACATTGACGGCATCTACATAGCCGGTCAACTGTTCCGCTTTCTGACGAATTTTTTCAGGAACCGACCCTCGGGGTGGACCGCATTCCGAGGTTACTGCCAGCTTTCCGGCTTTTAAAATTTTTTCAAGGACGCTGTCGGTTTTCATTCTGCCAAATCCTCTCTGATGATTTTTCGGGGGCCGGAAGCCCGGCCGGGTCTCCAGTCTTTTGCCGGGATAATTTCTTCGAAACGGCTTTCCATGCCCAGCGACTTGAGCCGGTCCCAGATCAATTGCCAGGCGCAGTCCACATCGGGGCTGATCTCACATTTCCCGGAGGTGGAACCTCCACAGGGACCGTTCATCAATTGTTTGGAGCATCGGGCAATGGGACAAATCCCGCCGGTAATCCCCAGCAGACATTCGCCGCATCCGGCACACCGTTCCGACCACACGCCCTGTCGTTCCGAGGCCCCCATAAATTTGGTATTGACCGCAGGGAACACCGGTTTGGTTTTGAAACGGCGGCTTAACTCTTGTACGCCGCACCCGCAAGCCATGGACAGGATGGCATCGACGCCGTCAACCATGGTCGTCAGTTCTTCCACATATTCCGGATCGCATTGGCGTTCCAGGGTATGTTCCCGAATCTGTAAATTTTTACCCTGTTTAAGAAAGGCCATTTGCAGTAATGAGGACAGGATGCCGACTTCCTTTCGGCCGCCGGCGGAACAAACCGTGACGCACTCATTACATCCGACCAGTAGAATTCTCTGAAACGGCCGGATATATTCAATGATCTCCTCCAGGGGTTTTCCTTCCGCTGTAATCATCGCCTTTATTTCTCCTTCGATATTCGGACTGGGTTGGGCCCCAGTTTCCGGATTTTTTCGGTGATCTGCCGGGCAGTCTCGGCGAAACCCTCTCCCATGCCGGCTGAGAGATTGACCATTTCCAATCTTTCGCCTTCAATGCCAACGCTTTCCAGGAGAATTCGCCCCTGTTCCACCCGTTTGGCGGCCCGAACGTTACCTTTCTTAAAATGGCAGTCTCCTTCCAGACATCCGGCCACATAGACGCCGTCGGCGCCTTTTTCAAAGGCCTTCAGAATATGAATGGTATCCACCTTCCCGGAACAGGGAACCCGGATAATCTTGACATTGGGGGGATAACTGAGCCGCTGGGTGCCGGCCATGTCCGCGGCGGTGTAGGCGCAGTAATGGCAGCAAAAAGCGACAATGACCGGTTCAAATGTTTCCATCAGGTTATGCTACTCTCCTTTCCAGCAAGCCCTCGAGCTTGGCCATAATCTGATCGTCTTCAAACTGCATCAGTTGGATGGCCTTGGCCGGGCACTCGGAGACGCAAATGCCACAGCCCTGACATTTGGAGGGATCGATTTCCGAAACCCCGTCCGCATTGATATACGGGACATCAAAAGGACAAGCCCGGACACAAATCAGGCAGGCGGCACATTTTTTGGAATCGACCCTGGCAACGGCCGCACCCAGGTTGAGGTGATCCCGGCTGAGAAGGGTCTGGGCCCTGGCGGCTGAGGCCTCGGCCTGAGCGATTGTTTCCAGGATCAACCGGGGGGAATGAGCGGTTCCGGCCACGAAAAACCCAGGATTGGAAAGATCCACCGGGCGCAATTTGATGTGGTCTTCCAGAAAATAACCATCCGATGTTCTGGGAATTTTAAAAATCGCCTCCAGGTCTTCGGTGGATTCGTCATCGCTGACCAATCCGGTGCTTAGGATCAGGGCGTCGGCGTTGACGGTCAAGGGTCGGCCCAGAATAGGATCGGTGAAGGTAATTTTCACCTGCTTTCCGGCTTCCTGAACCTCCGGTGGGTTTTCCGGTTCATACCGGACAAAGATGACCCCTTTTTCCCGGGCCAGCCGATAATAGTCTTCCTGGAAACAATAAGTTCGCATATCCCGGTACAAGATGAAGATTTGGGCCTCTGGTTTCTTTTCCAGGATCCTCAGAGCGTTTTTA
>JACQYK010000134.1 GCA_016208255.1 Deltaproteobacteria bacterium
AACCCACATAATTTTCATGGGGAATGGAATTATAGTATTAATCCATAAGTTACAATCAAATTGTACATCTTATTAATTAACAGTTCCTTAATGAAACACCCGGAAAACAGGTGGTGGCGGACCTCATTGAAGACGTCCGGCTGGTGAAAACGGCCTATGAAATCGGGCGCACGGTCCACGCCTGCTCGATCGTCAACCAGGGCCACCGCAAGCTTCTGGAAGTCACCCGGCCGGGAGTCATGGAGGTACTCATTTACGGGGAAGTCGTCCGGGAGATGATGGGAAAAACACTGATGGAAATTCCCAATGCCAATCTGATCGTCTCCAGGTTCATCGGTGCCGTTTGGCCGCCGTCCCTCTCTCATGATCCGCACATCGTCCCCACGCCCATGACCGTCATGGAAGAGGGCGGACCTCATGTCTCCATTGTGACCGCCCAGGTTGACGGATATGGCGTGGAGGTAGAGAGAACCTTTTTTCTGGGGAGGGTGCCGGAACAGGCCTTAAGACCTTTTGGCGTGGTAATGGAAGCCCGGGCCCTGGCCTATGAACTGATCAAACCCGGTGCCGTCCTGGAGGAGATTGACCGGCAGGTCCGGCAGGTCCTGATCGACGCCGGATACGAGTCCCGGATTCTCCACCGCACCGGGCATGGACTGGGAATCACGGGCCACGAGGCGCCTTATCTGGCCCTCGGTGACTCCAGAATGCTCCTGCCGGGCATGCTTATCAGCATCGAACCGGGTCTCTATATCCCCGGTCAGGGAGGGTATCGCCATTCCGATACCGTTCTGGTTACGGAGACAGGGTGCCTCAGACTCAGTGATGCTCCGGATACCCTGGAGGGGCTGACCATAGCCCTGTAGTGCGAAAATAACCCTGGATTAATCTCAAGGCTTGTTTGTTCTCCGTCATGCCGGACTCGAGTCGTTCGGCTCACCGGCTCCCTTTTGGGAGCCTCTTCAAAAGCTCGACAATTCGGCTTCCGAATGGAAGCCTCTTGGGGAGCTCGGCCAAGCCGAGCGGATCGAGCGGCCCGAACTTAAAGCAAAGACTCCCTTTTGGGAGTCGGCCAGGCATCCAGGACTTTGAGGCTTATTGAATAACCTGGATTCCGGCTTTCGCTCGACTTCCTTCGGAAGTTCTCTTATTTAAGGTCGGCAAAGCCGACCGACCGGAATGACGACCTAACTCACTGGTCTCGCAACATTTTCATAGATTCGTAGCGCTCCGCAGGGGGATGAGGGTTAACATGAAAAAACAATTGGTCGAGGGAGTCCTTGATTGATGAAATTCAAGGCTTGGTTAAAAAAATATCTATTAACCGGATTAATCGTGGTCGTTCCGATTACGATCACTCTTTATATCATCCGGGCTCTGATCGGGATTATGGATGAGTTTCTGACCTTGGTGCCCAAGTCCTATCATCCCGACAACCTGCTGGGATTTCGGATCCCCGGTCTGGGATTGGTTTTGGTAACCTTCCTCGTTTTTCTGATCGGACTGTTGACCCGCAGTTACGTGGGTAATAAGACGGTTCAAATATGGGACCTGCTGGTCGGAAGGATTCCTCTGGTCCGAAATATTTATCAGGCGATCAAGCAATTTACCGAAGCGGTTTTCAGCACCACCGGCAGTTATTTTAAACAGGTGGTTATGCTGGAGTTCCCCAGACCGGGTTTGTATTCCATCGGGTTTTTGGCCGGACCGGCCAGGGGGGAATTAGAAACCAGGGCCGGGCAGACGGTGATGAGTATCTTTATACCCTGCACCCCTAATCCGACGACCGGGTATTATGTACTGGTTCCTGAAAAAGATTTGATGTATCTGGATATGACCGTGGAAGAGGCCTTTAAACTGATCGTTTCCAGCGGATTGGTCATGCCCAACCATCGTCAGCCCCCTGCCTTGCAGGACTGATCTTTCTGCCCGTTTTCACTCCCCGGAAGTCAGTCAAAGGCGGTCCTTTAAAGCCATCCGGCCGCTCATGACCTCGCCGATGAAGCTGTTCCAATTAACCATGGAAGAATTTCAAAACTTGAAATCACAGATTGTGATTTCAAGTTGGGGAGGTATCCGCCGGGCAAGACCCTATGCATTCACTCCTTCAACACTTTCTTTTCTCTAAATAGACCAGATAGGCTAAACAGACCAGAAAAAGTTGACTTTAACTGTTTGTTATGGCTTATATTATGAAATTATTTTAGCTTTCTTGATACCGGCAACCTGTTCAACAAACCCTCAAGCTTGCTTGTTGCGGACCCCACAAATCATGAAAATAATTAATGGGTTTAACTGCCACGCCCTTCACTCCGTCTGCGGTCCTGAAATCCTTGACCGACTCGTCAGAACTTGTTGCAGGCTTGAATCCCGTTTTCCTTTTATGGCTGGTCCTTAAGCAACCAACAAGATCCAATCCTTTAAAAAGTGATGGGTTTTAATTTTGGACTCAATCCTTGATAACCTCGTAAAAAGTAAAAAACGACTTTTTGCTCGGCGGGAAGGGGCTTCCCCTCTCCCGCCACTTGAAGTGAATTCAAGTGGTTCCACCTTCACCCCAGGCCGGGACTTAATCGTCCTCGGCCTGCTGATGGACTTTTTACAAGTCCATCAATCCTTGCCTATGATGAGAATATGAAGAAAACCCTCAGCGAACGCGATATCTGCTCCAAGTACATTACTCCTGCCTTAACCTCTGTCGGTTGGGACCTCCATCAACAAATTCGTGAAGAGGTCGGTTTTACCAAAGGCCGAATCATTGTTCGCGGTAAGCTGATCACCCGTGGCCAGGCCAAAAGGGCCGACTATATTCTCTATTACAAGCCCAATATCCCCGTCGCCCTGATAGAGGCCAAAGATAACACCCATTCTCTCAGCTCCGGTATGCAACAGGCGCTGGTCTATGCCGATATCCTGGACATCCCCTTTGTTTACAGTTCCAACGGCAATGGCTTTATGGAACATGACCGCACGATGACCAAAGGAAAAATTGAGAGGGAGTTCTCCCTGGCTGAATTTCCAGCCCCGGAAACCCTCTGGCGTCGGTATCTGGAATGGAAGGCGATCCCTTTGGAATCCGAGTCCTGTCTGACCCAGGACTACTATATTGAGCCTGACTGGAAAATCCCCCGTTATTATCAGGTCATAGCCATTAATAAGACCATGGAGGCCATCGCCAAAGGACAGAATCGTATCCTTTTGGTTATGGCCACCGGGACCGGCAAGACTTTTACCGCCTTTCAAATCATCTGGCGCTTATGGAAATCCGGCAGAAAAAAACGCATTCTCTATCTGGCGGATCGCAATATCTTGATTGACCAGACCATGACCAATGACTTTAAGCCCTTCGGTCCGGTTTTGACCAAGATTAAAAATAGGAAGGTCGATAAGTCCTACGAGATTTTCCTGGCCCTCTATCAGGGTATATCCGGCACGGAAGAGTTCAGGAACATTTATCGGGAATTCTCTCCTGATTTCTTCGATCTGATCATGATCGATGAATGTCATCGCGGCAGTGCCGCCGAGGATTCGGCCTGGCGAGAGATTTTGGATTATTTTAATAAGGCCACCCAGATCGGTATGACCGCGACACCCAAGGAAACCCGATTCATATCCAATATCCATTACTTTGGGGAACCGGTTTATGTTTATTCTTTAAAACAGGGTATTGATGACGGCTTTCTGGCCCCTTACAAGGTGGTGCGTATTGATCTGGACAAGGATTTCGGCTGGCGTCCGGAACAGGGCAAGCTCGATAAATTTGGGGCGGAGGTGCCGGATCGGGTCTATAACCAGAAGGACTATGATCGGGAGATGGTCCTGGAGCAGCGCACCGAAGCCGTGGCCCGGAAAGTAACCGAATTCCTGAAGAAGACCGACCGCTTTGATAAGACTATCGTTTTCTGTGAAGACATCGACCATGCCGAACGGATGCGGGTCGCCCTGGTCAATGAAAACCCCGACATGGTTTCCAAAAGCAATCGATATATTATGCGGATCACCGGCGACAACGAGGAAGGCAAGCTGGAGCTGGATAACTTCATCGACCCCGAAAGTCCCTATCCGGTCATTGCTACAACCTCCAGACTCATGACCACCGGCGTGGATGCTCAGACCTGCAAGCTCATCGTTCTGGATAAATCCATCAACTCCATGATCGAATTCAAACAGATTATCGGCCGGGGCACCCGTATCAATGAAGAGTATGATAAGTTTTTCTTCACCATCATGGATTTCCGGAGGGCAACCGAACTTTTCGCCGACCCCGCCTTTGACGGGGAACCGGTGCAGATTTATGAGCCTGGGCCGCAAGACCCGCCGGTGCCTCCTGATGAGCCGGGAGGAGAAGACCCCGGAGAAGATGGTAAAGATATCATCGTTGATCCTCCCCCACCCAGACCGGGGGGCAATGGGGGGGAAGGCGGGGAAAGCCGGACCAAATATTACGTCAATGACGTACCGGTTTTTGTGGTTCGCGAACGGGTGCAGTATTACGGCCCGGACGGCAAACTGATCACCGAATCCCTGAAAGATTACACCCGCAGGAATGTCCTCAAAGAATATGCCTCATTGGACGATTTCTTGAGAAAATGGAATGGGGCGGAAAAAAAACAAGCGGTGCTGGAGGAACTATTTGAACAAGGGGTAATTTTTGAAGCCCTGGCCGAAGAGGTTGGAAAAGACTTCGATCCCTTTGACCTGATCTGCCATGTGGCCTTTGATCAGCCGCCTCTGACCCGGCGGGAGCGGGCCGATAATGTTCGGAAGCGCGACGTTTTCACCAGGTATGGAGAGCAGGCCCGGGCCGTGCTGGAAGCCCTGCTGTTAAAATACCAGGATGAAGGGGTCACCGAACTCGATGATCCGCAAATCCTGAGAATCACGCCCTTCGATACCATGGGCACCCCGATGGAGCTGTTGAAACCCTTTGGAGACCTCAAAGGTTTCGAACAGGCCGTCCATGAACTCCAAGCCGCACTCTATGAAAAGGCAGCCTGATCGAATATGAACGTAAGAACCACCGTTAAATCCATTCAAGATATCATGCGCCAGGATGTGGGCGTCGACGGCGATGCCCAGCGCATCTCTCAGCTCTGCTGGATGTTTTTCCTCAAGATCATTGACGACAAAGATAAAGAGCTGGAGACCTTTCAGAAGGGTTACCGTTCACCCATTCCCCAAAACCTCCAGTGGCGGGCCTGGGCCTCAGATCCTGAAGGCTTGACCGGAGAGGGGTTACTGGCCTTTATTAATGATGAGCTTTTCCCTAAGCTCAAGGATCTGCCCGATGCTGGGCAAAACGGCCGCCGCTTGGTGGTGCGTGATGTTTTCGCCGATGCCTATAATTACATGAAGTCAGGCCAGCTCCTGCGACAGGTTATCAATAAGATCAGTGAGGTTGATTTTAACAATCTGGCCGAGCGGCAGCACTTCGGCGATATCTACGAGCAGATCTTAAATGATCTCCAGAGTGCCGGCAATGCCGGTGAGTATTACACCCCCCGGGCCGTCACGGCCTTTATGGCCGACCGCATCGATCCTAAACCGGGGGAAATCCTCCTCGATCCGGCCTGCGGCACCGGCGGTTTTCTGACCTGTGCCGTCCGCCATATGCGCGAGCGCTATGTCAAGACCCCGGCCGATGAACAAAAAATGCAAAAAGCTCTAAGGGCTACGGAGAAAAAGCAACTCCCTCATATGCTCTGCGTCACCAATATGCTTCTCCACGGTATCGACGACCCCTCTTTCGTCCGTCATGATAACACCCTGGCCCGGCCCTATGTCAGCTACACCAAGTCCGACCGGGTGGATATCGTCCTCACCAATCCGCCCTTCGGCGGGCGTGAGGAAGACGGCATAGAGACAAACTTTCCTAAAAATTTCCAGACCCGGGAGACAGCCGACCTCTTTCTGGCCCTGATCGTTCGTTTGCTCAAACCAACCGGACGTACGGGCATCGTCCTGCCCGACGGCACCCTCTTCGGCGAAGGAGTCAAAACCCGCTTAAAAGAACACCTGCTCGCAGAGTGCAACCTCCACACCATCGTCCGCCTGCCCAACAGCGTCTTCAAACCGTATGCTTCCATCGGCACCAATCTTCTTTTTTTCGAAAAGGGTACATCTACCCAAGAAGTCTGGTTCTATGAGCACCGCGTCCCCGAGGGCCAAAAGGCCTACTCCATGACCAGGCCCATCCGGTTCGACCACCTGAAACCATGCATCGACTGGTGGGACAAAAGGGAAGCCAACGAGGTCGCCTGGAAAGTGACCATCGATGAGATCAAGGCCCGAAACTACAATCTGGATTTCAAAAATCCCCATACCGTGGAGGAAGATCACGGCGATCCGGTGGAATTAATGGCCAAACTGGAGGAAAGCGAACGGGAGACGGCCAAACTGCGGGACAAGCTAAAGGCCATGCTGGAGGAAGCGTTGCTTCGATAATGAATGAGACGTGGCCACAAACACAAAATGATGCCAATTCTGCAAATGCCTTCTGTAGAATTCGAAAAATCATGCGAAGGATTATTTGCAGATTTACGAGAAACCTTCTCGGAAATTCGTAGGGGAAAAAATTAAGAAGGCCTTTTGTAATGATTGATCGAAACCTCTATGTCGGTTTGCTTGGCGACATTAAAGTCCGCATCCGCAAGGCACAGGTAAAAGCGACTCTTTCCGCCAACGCAGAAATGATCCTTATGTATCGGGACATTGGGCTGATGATTCAAGAAAGACAAAATCAGGAGGGATGGGGGGCTTCCATTATCCCTCGCCTGTCCCTCGATCTGCGTAACGAATTTTCGGAGATGAAAGGGTTTTCAGAACGTAATATTGGATATATGGTTCGATTCGCCCGTGAATACGGCGTATTGCCAATTTTGCAACGGCCTGTTGCAAAATTGTCTGAAGAAAATGGTAAGGGGACACAGCCTATACCACAGGTGATAAATCCAAAGCCGCTCTCGGATTTGCAACAACTCGTTGCAAGAATTCCCTGGGGGCAAAATATCCTGCTCATGGAAAAAATAAAAGACTTACCAGTCCGTCTTTGGTACATGCAACAAACCATTGAACACGGCTGGAATCGGGATACATTAGGACTAATGATTAAGAGTAATGCTCATAAAAGGAAGGGTGAAGCGGTTACCAATTTCCATCAGCGACTGCCGGATCCGCAATCGGATCTTGCACAACAGACATTAAAAGATCCTTACATCTTTGACTTTCTGACTCTATCCGAACCTTTTCAGGAACGAGAACTGGAAGTGGGGCTTGTTCGCCATCTGGAAAAATTCCTCCTGGAACTGGGGCATGGTTTCTCCTTTGTGGGCCGCCAATACCATCTTGAAGTAAGCGACAAAGATTTTTACATTGATCTTCTCTTCTATCACCTAAAGCTAAGATGTTTTGTAGTGATAGACCTAAAAAAGGGGGATTTCAAGCCGGAATATGCCGGGAAAATGAATTTCTACTGTTCCGTGGTAGATGACAGATTAAAACATGAAACCGATCAGCCGACCATTGGTTTGATTCTCTGTCAGACTAAAGACCGAATTCTGGCTGAATACGCCTTGCGGGACATTCATAAACCCATCGGCGTATCGGACTACGAATTGACCCGCGCCCTGCCGGAAAGTCTAAAGTCGAGTCTGCCATCCATTGAGGAAATCGAGGCGGAGCTTCAAGATAAATTAGAGGATGGGGTTTATGAATCCTGATTCTGTCCCTTCTGCGTCTTCCGCGTGTTACGCGGTTTTGCAATATTTCGACCAGATCAGCGAAGCCCCCGATGCTATTACTTGCCTGCGACGGTTGATTCTGGACTTGGCCGTTCGGGGAAAGCTGGTGGAACAGGTTCCGAATGAAGAGCCTACATCTAAGTTACTCAAGCGTATTGAGGAGGAGAATTCGCGGCTCTTTAAGGAAGGCGCCATTCGCGTTCAACAGCCGCTTCCGCCTATTGAACCAAGGGATATAGCATTTGAAATTCCAAAGACATGGAAGTGGGTCCAAATTGAAACCATAGCACACGTAGAAATGGGTCAGTCTCCGAGTTCGGAGTTCTACAACCAACATCGTGAAGGGTTGCCCTTTTACCAAGGCAAAGCCGACTTTGGAAAAATCCATCCAACACCCCGCTACTGGTGCACTGCACCAACAAAACTGGCAGAGAAAGACGACATCCTAATCTCAGTTCGTGCACCAGTGGGTCCAACAAACATTGCGACCGAAATGTGTTGCATTGGACGAGGGTTGGCAGCTTTGCGACCTTATCAGGGCTACGAACGTGATTTTTTTCTAATATGCCTTAAGAAGTTTGCGCCTGACTTGGAATCGCTTGGTGCGGGCACGACTTTTGTCGCTATTGGCCGTAAGCACTTGGTGACCTTCATTGTCC
>JACQYK010000135.1 GCA_016208255.1 Deltaproteobacteria bacterium
AAAAGATAAATATTTTATTGACAATTCATTTTTAAACGAATGTGAGGGGTGTGTCTTTTTTTGACTCAATATAATCCCCGTTATGTCTAGGCGTTTAGCAGTGCTTGTATTGAATTCCTTCTTTTGTTATCATCCTTGGCAGTCCCACTAAACCGTCATGCCACGCTTTTAGTGGCGTGACACCTCGACGCAGGAAGAAAGGCTGGAAGGCTCGGAACCTGTTTTCGTATTATTGTTATCAAGATTTCCTAAAAATGTTCAATTTTGGTCAAGATAAAGGAAGGCGGAAATTTCAACCGCAGGAATATATGGAATATTTCGAGGATTGAAATTTGATAGGTTCGTAAAAAGTCGCCAGAACCCTAAAAACGTCATTCCGGTCGGTCGGTTTCACCGACCTCTATTAAGAGACCTCCAAAGGAGGTCGAGCGAAAGCCGGAATCCAGGAACTTCAATAAGTTAAGAACCCCTGGACCCCGGTTTTCACCGGGGTGACGACTTTTTACAAGTCCATTAAATTTGAGTCTGACACGGAGATTGAGCAAAAGGGACATTTTTAAGAAGGCTCAGAGGGAGGGCTTATGAACATCACCATCATTTTCCCCGCTCGTGAAATGGAAGTGGGCCGGGCCATGATTCCGGTCATGCCCCTGGCGCCGACACTTTTGGCCGCTCTGACCCCGCCGGGGCACGAGGTCAAACTGGTGGACATGGTTTTTGGAGACCAGGTGGACTATGACGCTTCCTGTGACCTGGCAGCCCTGACCGTCCGCACCCCTTTGGCGGTCAAGGCCTACGAAATCGCCGACCGCTTCCGGGCCCGGGGCACTCCGGTGGTCCTGGGCGGCCCCCACATTTTTACCTTCCCGGCCGAGGCCAAGGCCCATGCCACGTCCGTGGCCATCGGTGAGGCCGAGGAACTCTGGCCCCGGATTTTGGAGGACAGGGCCCAGGGCGCACTCCAGGATTTTTATGTCTCAGGTCCCTACAAAACGGAATCCTTCAGGGGCAGTGTCTATCATGTCCCCCAGCGTCCGGACCTTGCACGGATCCCCATGATGCGGCGGGACCTCCTGCCCCGGAAAAGATACCTGATGGACTCCATCTTCACCACCCGGGGCTGCCCGAATTTCTGCCGCTTCTGCCCGGTCACTCCTTTGTTCGGCTCCCAGATCCGCCACCGTCCCATTGACCAGGTTGTAGCCGAGGTGGAGACCCTTCGGAAATATTATTTCAATGTGGACGACAGCGTTTTCGGTCATCCGCAGATGGTCGAACGGCCTGAAGAAAACCGCTACTATCTGGATCTATACGGAGAACTGGCCCGCTTGAAGACCAGGAGGCTGTGGAGCGGTGCCGGGGGGCTGTCGGCGGTCAATTACAAGGACGGACGGCGGATCATCGAACTGGCCGTCGAAAGCGGTTTATGCTCCATTGCCGCCGGATTGGAGTCCCTGTCCGGTTCGGGCCAGAAACAATCCGGGGCCTGGCGAAAACTCCATTTCACCGCGCCCGATGTCTTTGACCAGCGCACTTTGAAAGAGAATATCCGGACCCTCCAGGGTCTGGGGATAGAGATTATGGGCTTTTTTGTCATCGGCTGGGATGAAGACACCCTGGAGACGTATCAACGGACCCTGGATTTCTGTGATGAAACGAAGATTATCCCCATGATTCTGACCCTGGCCCCCATGCCGGGGAGCCCCATCTATGAGGAGTATCTGGAACAAGGGCGAATCATAACCGAGTTGGCCTGGGACCGGTACGGCGGGGAATCGGTGGTCTTCCGTCATCCGGTCATGACTCCTGAATCCATGAGGGCGGAAAACAGCCGGGTCATGCAGGAAGGGTTTACCTGGGGGAGGATCCTTTCCCGGACCTGGCATACCTTCCGCCATCGTCCCTCGATAGGGGTGGCCATGTCCTCTTTCTTTACTCAGCAGGGTATGCGGAAGACATTCAAGTATCTTTTTGGGAAGTGAAGAGACAGCGATTTTCATTTTTGCCACAGACAACTGCGGGACAGGAGGAAGACGACTTGTCTTCCTCCTGTCGTCAGGCCCCTGGGGGCACAAATTTTTCCTCTCGCCTGTTCCCTTCGGTCACTAGAGCCCGCAGAGTTCACAGAGGGGGACTTTCTTTTTCAGGTAAATCGTTGAGGGGTCGATTTACCTGACCCCGCTACCCTGCGGGATAAATTCGCCCCCGGAACAAGTCCGGGGCAGACTGGGCGAAGGCTGGCTTTTCATTGCGGTCCTCTCAACCGCAATGAAAAAAAACTCTGCGCCTCTGAGAGCTCTGTGAGAGATAGGCCTTGGTCCGGCTTTTGTCTAAAGGGAGTCTGTGGCAAAAGGCCTTTTAATCCAATATCAAATCAACTTACATCCTTGAATTGAGGTTCCCGTTTTTCCAGATTGGCTTTGACGGCTTCCACCTGGTTCGCCTGGCCGATAACGGAGCGTTGCAGCGTGGCTTCAAGTTTTAATCCCTCTTCAAGGCTGAGAAGCCGGGAGGAATTTAGAAGTTTCTTCCCGGCCCTGATAGCCTCGGGGGATTTGGAGGCGATTTCCCGGGCTAATTTCATGGCTTCCCCGTGGGGGTCATCGCTGACCCGGGTAGCCAGACCCAGCTCGACCGCCTCCTTCCCGGAAACGACGCGGCCGGTAAAAGTCAGCTCTTTGACCACATCCAATCGGACCAGATGGCGCAGGAGCTGGGTCCCGCTCATATCCGGAACCAGCCCCCATCTGATTTCCATTACCGACAAGCGGGCCTCCGGGGCAATAATTCGAATATCCGCGCCCAGGGCCACCTGGAGTCCTCCGCCGTAGGCCACTCCGTGCACGGCGGCAATGACCGGGACCGGCAATACCTGCCAGATATAAGCCACCTGTTGAGCGAAATTGGCCGGATTGTCCTTATCCGATTCAAAAATTCCTTGCCCCAGTTTCTCAACCTTTGAATCGGCCATGGCCTGGAAACTCATAAAATCCAAACCGGCACTGAAGGCCTTTCCTTCCCCGGACAGAACCACCGCCCGCAGGGATTTGTTGGCCGCCAGTTCTTTCCCCGTTTTGGTTAATCCCTCGAACATGGCCGGATCAAGGGCATTCATTTTTTCCGGTCGATTCATCCGGACATCGGCCACCCCATCAATCATGGTATAGACAACTCGGGAAGACATAGTCATTTCTCCTTTATTTCGAAAAGACGTTAGGCGTTAAGCGTAAGGCGTAAAGCGAACCCCTTTTTCATGTTTCGTGGCGCCCCGCAAGGGCCTGAAGGTTTAAACCGCAATCCCAGCGGGTCAATACTCCCGGGACAATTATTAACCCATTTGGTCCAGCCGCTTTTTGGCTTCCGCGGCTTCGTTCTTGATCCGTTTCATCAGCTCGGCTACCGTGGGAATATCGTCGATGAGCCCGATCACCTGCCCCATGTGATACATCCCTTGACTCAGATCACCGCTGGTCCATCCTTGATGGCTTACTTTACCGCTGATCATGGGGGCCAGTTCTTCCAGGGTGGCCTTCCTGTTCTCCATTTCAATGATCTTTTCAGTCCAGGGCGTTCTCAAAACCCGGGCCGGGTTCATCAAGGATTCCAAAACCAGGACCGTTCCCGTTTCATCGGATTCGACGATCTTGGCTTTGGCCGCCGGATGGAGGGGACACTCCCGGGTGGCCAGAAACCGGGTCCCCATATTGACCCCGGCCGCACCCATGGCCAGCGCGGCCAGCAAAGTCCGCCCGTCTCCGAAACCGCCCCCGGCGATCAAGGGGGCCTTGATCCTGGCCGCGGCCTTGGGGATTAGAATCAGGGAAGTCACTTTTTCCATACTGGGATGGCCGCCGCACTCGGTGCCGACGATCGAGACAATGTCCACCCCCATTTTATCGGCCTTGACGGCGTCCCGGACCCGGGCGCATTTGTGGATATGGACCAGGCCGGCCTTGGAAATCATCTCGCGATAGGGTTCCGGACTCCGGCCGGCTGTTTCCAGAATTTTTACTCCGGCCTTGATGATGGTTTCCAGCATCTCTTCAGGGGGTTTGGGCATAAGGGCGGGAAACAGGGAAATGTTGACCCCGAAAGGTTTAGACGTCAGTCCCCTGGTCTTCTCGATAGCTTCGGTCAATTCCTCAGGGGTGGGATAAATGGCGGCGGCCAGGCAGGCCAGCCCGCCGGCATTGGCCACGGCCGCCACCAGCTCAGGTTTGCTGATGGACATCATCGTTCCACATTGGATCGGATATTCGATCCCCAACAATTCGGTCATTCCGGTCTTAAACATGGAGCCTCCATTCTTAGTTCATGGTTTATTTGATTTTTGTACGCTACCCTTATCAAGTTAGATTTTTGAAATAATTGTACCCACCGCAGCGCCGCAGAGAGCGCAAAGAAGAAAATTTATCTATTGCCACAGGAGGCTCTGCCGACCCAATGCCAAGGCCCCCATTCGGGGGCCGGGGTGAGGGGCCGGCAATAGATAACCTTTGCTACCCTGGAGGGCATTATTTGGCCGGAGGTCCCGCGTTGGCGGGATTTATTCAATCCCGCCTCTCACGGGATTGAATAAAAACGGTTCTCTCTGCGATCTTTGCGGCTTTGCGGTGAATAAAACTTTTTTTACAGACACCAAAAGTATTACTGCCTAATTTTCTGTGACCGCTTTCAATATTTCCCCCAGAGCCTTCCGGGCGATGGCCCTCATTTCATCATCGGTCCTGTCCTGAATGGGATGAGGGACGTACACGGCCGCCGGGTCATAGCCGAGGGCCTTGGCCTGGGACTCCCCGGCCTGTTTAAATTCGGATGAGGCGACAAAAACGCCGACCAGCCCTCGTCCTTCCAGATCCACAATATCGTGCACACTGCACGACGTGCAGGACCCTCAATCGGCCAGGGCTTCAATCACTACCTGACATTGGGACCTGATTTCCTGTTTAAGCTCGAGCGGGGCCACTTTGGCGAAGGTCGGTTTTTGATAGCGCCGGATCTTCAGGCCCTGCCCGGTAAGCTGCTTCTCCACTTCATCCAAAAAGACATCCCCCCGGGGTTTGGATATGTTCAATAAGCCGATGGTCAGCCCCTTCAGATTATCGGGGCGTTTTAACCGTTCCCTCATCTCCGGTGATTTTTCGGAGGTGGGGTCCAGTAAGATGGTTGATGGTCTCATCTTCGAATCTCCTTGGTTACAAGTTGGCTTCCTCTGGGTCCGCTGGCCACCCAGCCGCTGATAATGGCCGAAAATCGTCCGGCTGTCCCTCCGGCATGAACCAGGGTTAAACCTCCGGGGCGAAATTTGGGTAGAGTCATTTCCTGCATGGCTTCGGGGATCCCTTCGGCAATGCCCTGGGCCCCGCGTACCAGCTCTTTACCGGGAAGTTGAAGCAGGGCGTCCAATTCCTCTTTCAACCTGGCTTTGGTCCACCCGGCCTGGCGAAAAATATTTCCGTGTTCCGGGCAGACCACCAGAATCGCATCGGTAGCCATGGGGATCTTGGGATGGGCCACGGCTTTCAGGCACAGGGCAAAGGTGCGGGCCAGGGATTCGGGCTTCCGGGAAAGCTGGTCCACCACGGGCTGAACCCCCGCTCCGGCAAAAAGAGTTACGGTGGATACCCCTTCCGAAAACCCCCGCTCCACGGATAGAGATTCCCAGGGGGAGCCCGATTCGTCCTCGGCGAAACAAAAGGTATACTTGCCGGGATTGCCCAGGGTGGCCCGGTCAACCTCTCCCGGCTTTCCCCCTCCGACATTTCTGACGATTAACTGAAGGGCCCGGCCGATGGTGGCATTGGCCCGGTTTCCCTGCCCCAGGGCGTTCACCCCGGAATTCAGACCAATGGACTTGATGATGGGGCCGTTGACGATGACCAGCGGACCGGAAAAATAAGTGGTGGCCAAGAGGCCGTGGAGGCAGAATTCATCCAGACAGGCGGCTTCCACGGCCGCCAGAACCACCGGCAGATACTCCGGCCGGCATCCGGCCAAAACGGCATTAATGGCCGCTTTTTCCACGGTACAGGGCTCCTGGTTGGGCGGGATGATGCCTACCGGTTCATTCGGAGATCGGGTGGTTCCTTCCAGCATACGCACCACACGGACTTCGGTAGGAGGGACCACCGGCAATCCGTCCGTCCACCCCTGGGCAAAACAGGTTTCCATTTCGTCTTCCAAAGGCGGGGAGGTTATGCGCCGGGAAGCCAGAGGTATCTTTCCGAAGCGGACAGCCAGTTCCTCCGCGGTCCCGGGTTCGACATTCCTGGCACCGCAACCCGGACGGGAAAGGGGCAACCCTTCTCCCAGTCCTTTCATCCCGGTTATGGCCCGCCATTCTTCCCGGTCCCAACCGACGGTTCGTCCTGTTTCCCGACCCTTTTCCATCAGGATCAGGGTGGGGACCGTCTCGATCTGGAAACGGTAGGATTGTTCCAGAATGGTGTCGTCTATGACCCCCGGGATTCCTTGCGGAAACCCGGGGTCATCCTGGGTATAGACCGTAAGCGTTTTGCCCCCGGTGACAATTTCTTTCATGACCGGCACAACCATAGCGCAGGTGGCGCATTCCTTTTTGCAAAACAGAATCAATCCATCTTGGGGTGGCTCCATTGTCTTGCCTTTCGATTCGTTTTTTGATGGACTCGGAAAAGGTAGCCGAAAGCCCATTTTCGTCATTCCGTCCGGTCGGCCTATCGGCTCCTAAGGGAGCCTCTTCGAAAGCTCGGCGATTCGGCTTCCTGCCGATCGGCTATGCCGATCTCTTGGGGAGACTCCCGGAGGGAGTCGAAATGAAAAAGGGAATCCAGTGTTTTTAATTTGTTATGGATAGTCTGGATTCCCGCCTCCGCGGGAATGACGACATTTTAAGAACTTATCATTTTTGAGAAATATTGCCGGACAATGATCCTTCCGATGCAGGAAGTTAATCTCCCTCAGGATTGGCCCATTTTCAGGGCTTCCTTTAAAGCTTTTCCGTCCTTGGGAGGCGCGGGGAAACCGGGTTTATTGGCCATGGCAATGGCTTCGGTCGGGCAGCCGGTGGCGCAGACGGCGCACCCGAAACAGCGATCCAGATTCACCACCGGGATATCCTGATCTCCCAGGGTCAAGGCCTCCGGAGGGCAGCGATCAATACAGGTGCCGCAGGCCGTGCAGAGATCGGCATCAAAGTGCGGTTCGAACCCCGAGTTGAAATACAAACCGGGTTTGGGTTTGGCCAGGACATTTTTGACGGTAAAGCAATGCCAGCGGTCACAATTGCAGATGAAGCCGATATCCTCTGTCGTATTTTGACTCATATGGATCAGGCCGGCTTCTTCCGATCGTTTCAGAACCTCAATGGCTTCCTGTTTGGTTACCTTCCGACCTCCCAGTCTTTCAATGGAAAATTGGGCGCTAGGTCCAAACTGCATACAGGTGTCATTAGGCATCCCATGGATGTCTTCCTCCCGCAAGACCGCGGCGTGACGGCAGAAACAGGTGGTGACCGAGATGGGATCGGATTTATCGATAATGCTCTGAACCTGATCATAGGTATGAACCTGATTTCCGGCTTTAACCAAAGTATCTACGGTAATAACCCTGGCGGTGGGAAAAGCCCCCTTGACCCGATCGGTCTTTTGATCATAAGCCTTTTCATAGGCGTGGATCAGCCGGGCCATTTTCTTGTCCCTCTCGGTGATTTTTCCGGGCATGAATTGAAATTCCAGGATCCCGGGCATAAACCTGGCGCCCTGATAATAATTCGTTTGATCAACCTTAAAGGCCATACAAAGCCCTTTATTGGCCATGGTCTCCAGGATTGCTTCGATCTCTCTTTCATCCTTTCCCATTTGTCCGGCCAGATCTTTGGCCGTTACCGGGCCCCTGGGCAGGGCATTGTTCACTTCCGCTTCTTGAGGGGTAAACATCTCTTCCACCATGGCGAAGAATTCGGGTAGGTCCATACCTGAATATTCTCCTCCGCGTTTTTTCATGACTTCAAGCAATTGTCGGTACACTTCCTGGCTCATCTTCTTTTTCTCCTTAAAGTTATTTATTTTTTTTGAATGATGGTGAACGCAAAATCCGTTCAAAGACCATCCGATCAAAGATTTGATAGGGGGTCATGCTTTTGGAGACCTTCATCTGCATCAGCGTGCCCTCCCAACTGTTGAGGATGAAATCCGTGGTTTCCTCAACGTCGATCGAATCGGGTATCATCCCCTGTTTTCTGGCCTGATCCAGATGGGCGGCCAGATTCTTTTTAAAATCAATAAAAGCCTGATTCAGTTTCTTTCTAAAGGCGGGATTGCGATCCCCCATTTCCAAAGACAGGTTGCCGATGGGGCACCCCCCCTTAAAATCGTTTCTCTGGAATGATTCCGCCTGCCCTTTAAAAAGATGTCTCACCTTTTCCAGGGGAGAGAGCTTTTCATCCCGGTAAAACCCCTGGGCATTGGACTCTAAATATCCGGCAAAGAGGTCAATGAGCTGCAGGCCGAAGTCCTCCTTGTTTTTGAAATAAAAATAAAAAGATCCTTTCGGGACTTTTGCTTTTTCGAGTACTTCAGCCAGACCGGTATTAAAAAAACCTTTTTGCAGGACAATTCCGGCGCCGGCCTTGAGGATGCGTGTTTTGGTATCTGTTTTCATGTTGTCTCAGGAGGTAGTAAGGCTCCTTCTGGATGCGAGGTAGGCCGGATCATCAATTTCCATAACCCGCAGGATACTTTTAAAGCCCACTTCCTTGATGGGTTTAAGGATATTACGGCCTTTGTTCATGGTCTTGGCAAATGTCATTACTTCGTTCATCAGGTCGTCAAGATGGCAGGCCTTAAAGACGGCTTTTTGGGCCTCCAATTCCGCGGCCGTGTACCGTTTGCCGGTCAACTGGGCCTCCAGAGAAAGATGGCCGGGCAGGGCTTTCTTAATGAGGGCGTCCATCCCCGGCATAAAGGGAATATGGATGTCCACCTCCGGGAAACAGAAATAACCACGGTCGGTGCGCATGAAACGGAAATCAAAAGCGCAGGCCATTATGGCTCCCCCGGCGAAGGCGTGGCCGTTGATGGCGGCGATGGTGATCAGGGGATAGGTTAAAATGCGGCGCAGGAGGTCCATGATCCTGGCCGAAAACCGGTTCCCCGTTTCCGGGTTTTCGGCTACGGCGGCCCGCAGCCAGTCCAGGTCGATCCCGTTGGACCAGATTTTGGCATCGGCGCTTTTAACCACCAGGACGGTGGCCGGGGTTTTATTTTCAATTTCATCCAGAATGTTTAAGAAGGCCTCCAGAAAGGTGAGGGTGAAGCGGTTTTCACCGCTTTTCATGGTCACCACGGCTACATGTTCGTCCAATTGATACTCGAATAGATCCATCGCTAAAATTTCCTTTCTGTTTTTTTAGTTCGAAAATAGGATTCGGAGCCTACCAGCCTATTTTCATGCTTCGTGGTGTCACGCCACTGAAAAGCGTGGCATGACGGTTTAATACGAAAATACGTAAGGCGTTAAGCGTAAGGAGTAAGGCGACCCCTTTTCCCATCGTTCCCATGCTTGTTTGTTCTCCGTCTTGCCGGACTAGAGTCGTTCGGCTTCGCCGAACTTTAAGCAAAGACTCCCTTTGGGAGTCGGCCGGCATCCAGGGGTTTTAGTTCCCATTGTTCCCATGCTACAGCGTGGGAACGATGGAAATAGGGTTCTTAGGATTCCAGGTTTCAAGGGTTCGAGGGTTTTAAATTCCAAGCCGTTTACTTGAAACCTTGACCCCTTGGCTCCTTGAATCCTTAGCTCATCGCTAACTCTTTTGGAGATGAGCTTTGAATAATAGACCGGTCGTCTAGTTCTGTCAAGGTTTTTTTATGATGTCCTGGTCAGGCTGTTTTTATTTAAATGCTTGACATCCAAGTCCTTCCTGGTTATAATCCCATCATTATCAGTTGGAAGTTCTTGTCAAAGCTCCGGAAGCCGAATCCATCAGGCCCTGCCTGGGGCGTAATGAGACCTCAATAAAGTAAGCTTTATAAAAAGTCTCACCACAGCCAAGTTCTATCGGACAGTAAGTACAGCCTGAACGGCGGTTTCACCGGCAATCCCTCCGCATTCATCCTAAACGTCCTCCAAATTCATCATTAACCAGCCGGATCAATCCTTTGGGCGGAACTTTGCCTTTCTGAGGAAAGAAAGGCCCGGGGAAAAAGGAGATCTATGTCGTTTTCATCTTTTGCACTTCACCCCCAACTATTAAAAGCCCTTGAAGAAAAGGGTTTTGACCGGCCTACGCCGATTCAACAACTGGCCATCCCTTCCCTGCTTCAGGGCAGCGATGTCATGGCCACCGCCGTTACGGGAAGCGGCAAGACGGCCGCCTTTCTTCTTCCCATTCTCCAACAACTGATCGGTCAGCCCCGGGGAAAAACAAAGGGTCTTGTTCTGGTTCCCACGCGGGAGCTGGCCGTTCAGATTGCCGATCATTTCCATGATCTGGCCCTGCATACACTCTTAAAGGCCGCCGCCGTCTACGGAGGGGTCTCCCCCGTTCCTCAGGAACAGGCCTTTCGGAAGGGAGTGGACTTTATAATCGCCACGCCCGGCAGGCTCCTGGACCATATGCGCAATAAATACGCCAGACTGGACGGGATCAGTTATCTAATTCTTGATGAAGCCGACCGTATGCTGGACATGGGTTTTCTTCCCGACATCCGGCGTATTCTGGACGGTCTTCCCAGGAAACGTCAGACCCTATTCTTCTCAGCCACTCTTCCACCGCCCATCGTGGTCCTGGCCAAGGAGATGCTCAATAACCCGGTTTCACTCAATATCACTCCGAAACCGACCCCGGCGGCCCAAATCACCCATGTGGCCTATCCTGTGGCCCATGAATTAAAATCAAATCTCCTGCTTGCCCTTCTTAAACGGAGTACGAACAAGAGCGTCCTGGCCTTCACCCGAACCAAACACCGGGCCAACCGGCTGTCCGACTTCCTGGAAAAGCATGGGGTTTCCTGCACCCGAATACACGGCAACCGCAGCCAGAGTCAGCGGACCGAGGCCCTGGCCGGATTCAAACGAGGAAAGTTCCGGGTCCTGGTGGCCACGGACATCGCCGCCCGGGGGATCGATGTCGAGGCCATCGGGCTGGTCTGCAATTTTGACGTACCCCATCTGGCCGAAGAATACGTTCACCGGGTTGGCCGGACCGGCCGGGCCGGAGCCACTGGCGATGCCTGCACCCTGGTCTCCCCTGATGAAGAGCAGACCTTCAATGCCATTGAACGGAGCCTTGGCCGGCGTATGCCCCGGGAGACGGTTCCGGATTTCGACTATAAGAAAAAACCAATGGAACGCTTCGAAATACCCTTTAAGGAGCGGATTGACGCCATCCGAACCCGGAGGGCCGGTGAACGGGCCCGCCACAAAGAAAAAGGGGAATCTAGAAATCAGACACAAACCAGGCCGAAGGCTTCGTCTCCAAAAGAGACGTCTCCCCCAGGGTTTGCTCCCGAAGCCCGGCGAAACAGCACCATTTTTGGGTTTTCCAAGGGGAAAGGAACAGCCCTCCGGCGGTCTTCCCTGCAGGACCGATCACGGTAGGGATCGAGGATTCCGTCACTCCGCGAATAATAGACCTTTTAAATATTTTCCTATCTCGGTAGGGGGCCGGTTTAAAACCGGCCCCCTACCAGGAAATATAGCGAAGAGATGGTTTATTGAAGGGATTGAAGGCGGGAAAAGGTTAGTGCCGGTGCCCGCAACAACTCCCCGGTCCGGAACAGCCTGCGGCCATTCCCGGAGCCGATCCGCAGCAGGCGGTATCCCCCGGCCCCGGCAGGCCCTGCCGGCCTGCCCCGGAAAGGGAGGAAGGGGCCGAAAGCAGACGCTTGACATTCCTGCTTCCGCACCCGTTACATTCCGCAACATCACTGGACCCGGTCAAAAGGGTCTCCCTCACTTTGCCGCAATCCAGACAAAGAAAATCATACAAAGGCATATTTTATTCCTTTAGTACGAAAATAGGGCCAAAAGTTCAACGAGTCTATTTTCATGATTGGTAGTGTTAGGCCACCAAAAGCGTGGCCTGGCGGTTTAGTTCGAAAATAGGATTCTAGCCTACCATCGCCCAGTCCTATTTTCATGTCTCGGCTTCTGAAAGAAGCCTCTTTTTTAGGTCGGGTCGCTCGACTTTGTCGAGCTTTTGAAGAGGCTCCCTGCCCGACTTTCTTCGAAAGTCTCCCCCTGAGATCGGCCAAAGCCGATCGAACGGGAGCCGATGAGCCGACCGTATTGTGGTGTCACGCCCCTGCGGGGCCTGACGGTTTAATGCAGGCATCCAAGGCCTTCTTTATGTCCGGCACAGGTCATGTTTGCTGCAAATTCAGGTAATTTCCCTGATTTTAACAATGCAAGATTTTGACTGACATTTCCTTCCACGGCCCGAAAGACCCTGATTCCTTCCTGCTGCAGCTTCATCAGTGCCCCGGCGCCTATCCCGCCGACCACCACCATGTCCACAGTGGTTTGTCCAAGGGCTTTGATCGGCTGGCATTGGCCATGTTCATGATGGGCATCCGAATTCTTTATAGCCTCCAAGGCCCCGCTGCCGATGTCCAACACCATAAAATGGGGGGCTGAACCAAAATGACCATAGACCGTGCTTTCCAGCCCTTGATCTTCCATTACCGGAAATGCGATTCTCATATAATAAGTTCCTCCGTTCATAGCAATCAAAGATATGTTGTAAAGACTATAGGGCCTTCTCATCGTTCTGTCAAGGGGATGGCAGCCGGGGTAATCCTGAACCAATAAAAAAAGGAGTCCTTAACAAAATGCGCTTTCAATAAATTTGAAGAAGGGGTAAGGTATACTTCAGTTTATCAAACTTGATAACCTCGTAAAAAGTCAAAAAACGACTTTTCACGAGGCGGGAAAGGGCTTCCCCTCTCCCGCCACTTGAAGTAAATTCAAGTGGTTCCACCTTCACCCCAGGCCGGGACTTAATCGTCCTCGGCCTGTTGATGGACTTTTTACAAGTCCATCAAATGTTATGGAACCGGATAAAATCATGGATAATTTATTCAAAGAATTGGGGGTCGCCTTGAAGGCCTTGTCCAATGCTAAAACGGTTGAAGAAAAAGTGTCCCACAGCCAGGTCATAAAAAATTTATCCGAATCATTAGGTATTTTTCTAGAATTGGCCAACCCGATCCTCGATGAGGACCTGGAGGACTGATACTGAAAATCCCGGATTTTTGAAGGGTGTGGCCGTCCGCTCACCACAGGCGAAGGATGATCTGGTCCCCCACCTTTTCGGCACGGGCTTTTTCCATATGTCTCAAGGAGGCGAATTCCCTTTCCAGTTCTTCAGGAGTGATGCTCAGCTCCCGGCAAAGGATATCCGGCCTGACTCCGTCGTTTTTCTTTAAGATAGCCAGAATTTTGGCTTGGAGTTCGGTGAATTGATCCCCGGCGCCCATTTGTTCCAGGCGCTTGGCGGAATGAACCGCCCAGGGGTCGCAGGTCTTCACCGGCGACAAGGCATCCATATAACAGTCTTCGCACAGCGTCCGGCCGTGTAGGTCTCTTTCTTCACCGGTCTCGATTTCCAGACCGCATTTTTGGCATTGCATCCTATGGTACTCCTCCCGAGGATTATTCTTGATTGAAACATACCATAACATCGACGGGTTGGCAAACCGGAAAGAACGGGGGGTTATCCAGACCAATCAGGACATTGCCAGAACGGGATTTTTGTTGACAGGGGATCAGGTGGTTAGGTAGGCATTGATCGAGAAAATTCAATTGAAAGTTTTCCGGAAACGAACCGGTTATCTGAAGAAAGGTATTTTTTTATGAAAATCATGCGTTTTGTTTATCGGGAAGAAATGAGCTATGGGGTCGTCAGCGGGGAAAACCTTCGAAAAATCGAAGGGTGGCCTTCCGGTCCTTATAAAGTTGCCGAAGAAACCATCCGGATGGAAGAGGTGAAGGTTTTAGCTCCCCTGATGCCCGGCAAAATCGTGGCCGTCGGACTGAATTATGCAAGTCATGTGGCCGAAGTTTCGAAGGAGCAAACCGCTCCCCCGGCTCCTCTCCTTTTCCTGAAGCCCCCGACTTCCATTATCGGTCCGGGGGAGGGAATCTTCTATCCCGAGAAATGCAAGGCGCTCCATTATGAAGGAGAGCTGGCGGTCATTATTAAAAATCGGACCCGAAAGATCCAAACGGAGGAAGCGGCGGATCATATCCTGGGCTATACCTGTCTCAACGACGTGACCGCCCGGGATTGGCAGATGTCAGACGGGCAATGGACGCGGGGAAAATCTTATGACACCTTCTGTCCGATCGGCCCGGTGATTGCTCTGGACATTAAAAATCCGAATGACCTGAGAATTGAAACCCGGCTCAACGGTCAGGTGAAACAGTCCGCTTCCACGGCCGACCTTTTGTTCAAAGTGGAGGAGCTGGTCAGCTATATTTCGCATTACCTGACCCTGCTGCCGGGAGATATCATCGCCACCGGGACCCCGGAAGGGGTCGGTCCCATGAAGGTTGGCGATACAGTGGAGGTGGAGATCGAAGAAATCGGTGTCCTGCGCAATCAGGTGATCGTCGACCCGGGGGAATAAGAAAACCAAAACTCATCAACAATTCGGAAGCCTAACCACACCTATTTGAAATGGCAGGACGGACCAAGGGGGATCTTATTTTTGGGGTTGTCCACCCTAACGCCCTGAGCTTCTTTGCCGGGCCAAAATGTTTACCTAAGTCTGAAGCAGGCCTTCACCATTACCGGCAACGGGCGAAGGTGAAGGCCCTGCCTCGAATCAAAGTTTGCTGGACTGGCCGGGATTGGGCGATAAGTCACCCTTTGGACAATCCCCAAAAATAAGATCCCCCTTGGTCCTAAGAATCGAAAGTGAGAGATAAATCCTCAGACATCTAATAATGAGCCAAGGTAAATTTGAGGCCACCTCTGATCCCAGCGCTCATGGCCAAGAAATTCAATCTACACGGATGCTTTTCTGGTATGGGCGGCGATGGTTTTCACGATCTGCGGCCAGGGTCCCTTATGGGGAGGGTAGTGCCCCATGCCTTTAATGATCATCAATTCTGCGCCCGGTATGGCTTCAGCGGCATCCCGGCCGTTTTCCACAGGCACCAGGGGATCCTCATCGCCGTGAATCACGAGGGTGGGTGCTGTTATGGATGGGAGCGCGCTGCGTCGATGACCACTGGCAAAGATGGCTAATAAATTGCGCCCTGCCCCTTCGGGATAATAGGAGCGATCGTATCCTCGCCCAAATATCTGACGAAGCCCTTCCTCATCCAGGGGATAGCCGGATCCTGATATCATGCGAAAAAGATTAATCCGATGGTCAATATAGGCATTACGATCCGAAACCGGGGGAACCAAGACGAAATTCATGATTTCGGGTTTGGGCAGCGGAAGATGGGGATTTCCGGTTGCTGAATTTATCAAAATGAGACTGGCTAGGCGCGAAGGATGACTGATGGCTGTGGTCTGCGCTATGGCTCCACCCATAGACAGGCCGCAGATATGGGCCTTCTCGATGCCCAGGGCATCGAGCAAACCCACAGCATCATCGCCCATATCGTAAAGTGTATAAGGCACTTTGAGCTTCTCCCCTTTCATTAAAGCACTGATTGCTCCCAGGATATCGGGCACACCGGCCTCTTCCATTTTGCTGGAGAGCCCTGTGTCCCGGTTGTCGAAAACGATGACCCGGTGTCCTTCCTCGACGAGTTGGTGTAATATCTCTTCCGACCAGGTATTTAATTGCCCTCCTAAGCCCATTATCAATAGAAGTGGCCGCCCTGGACGATCCCCATAGGTTTCATACTCTATCTCGATCCCACTGGCTTTTGCCTTGGCCATGATCATCACCTTTTAAATTAATGTAATTCAATTCCTGGTTGTGTACTCCGCAATGGGGGAACCGGATTTATTTCATAACAAAGGTCCGCTCATTAATGATGGTTAGCTCAAACAATGATCCCCCATAATTTCCATTATATCGTTAATACGGAGTCAAAATAAAAAACCCCGCCTTTCAAAAAGAAAACGGGGTTTCCTAAATTCCTCCATTGGCTTGCCCCCCTTACGGGAAAGTGGAGATGCTGGAAGATAGGTTATCTTATTAATCTGGCCTTTATAGGTCCATTATACACCTTTTGGGGAATAGTAAATAGGGAGATTATATTCTATAATAATATTAAATGATTATCTGCTATTTAACGTTTTTCCTTCCGGACCTTTATTCATGCCGCCTCTTTTCACCGAGTTTTTAAGATTTGTCCGGCAACACTGGGAGGCCGGAAAAAGCATTTTGATTCACTGCAACCGGGGAGACTACCGGGCCCCATCTCTAGCCCTATTATTTTTGGCTAAGGTCGTGGGGGTCCTCCCAGGCGAGGGCTATCAAGAGGCCCTAGGAAAGTTTTTCAAACTTTATCCGAATTATCTCCCAGGCCAAGGCATTCAGATATACCTGAATAAAAAATGGGACAGGTTCTGATAGATGGTGCATTCGTCAGGACCATTTTCTATGCCTCCTAAAGATTTTTTCTACTTGACCCTCTTTTTCTATTAATTTATATTTCAAATGTTGGTTTTAACGAAGGGTTAGAACTCTTCTCTCGGTTAATTAAAAACTAAAACAAAATCTTAGGATATTATTATCTGCTGGATTAAATAAAGGATGTTATAATTAGTTGTAACATCATTAACAATTATTGTTTTTGAGGGATCAATGACAGCAGAAATCGCAATCATGAATAAGACAGCAGTAGCGCTCGCTGCTGATAGTGCCGTTACGATTGGTCAAGATAAGATTTTTAATTCAGTTAACAAGTTATTTACCTTGTCGAAATATCATCCAATTGGAGTGATGATATATGGCTCCGCCACTTTCATGGGAGTCCCTTGGGAATCAATTATAAAGAGATATAGGTCTGATTTAAAGCAGAAAAAGTATTCAACATTAAAAGAATATGCTGATGATTTTATGCCGCTTCCGGCTTTTTCATGGGTACCCCCAAGGGGTTGTGGATTGGATTTTTTATCCCTCTTTAATTTGGAATAAAATTTATATTACAATACGTTAGCTCTATTTATAATGATCATAGCGGCTGCGAGAATGGGCTACTGACAAGCTCGTCGGAGCAGCCGCTTTCTACTATATCTTGGGGGTATCCATGAAAAACCCGGATGCGGCTTATTTAGATTATAGAGAGGATCTCGATCATGAAAAAGGGTAAATCAAAGGAGCAAGAATTCCACTCAATGGAGGAATATGAAAAAAAATATTATCCTGAGTTTCACGCTCAAAAGGTATCTCAGGTTAAAGATATAAATAAGATTGGATTTACTATGGCAAAAGAATCTCTTGGTAAAGTTAAACAAATGATCCAAAAGAATAAGATTTGTCTTTAAATTGTTTTTTCATTGAGGTTTTCAAAAACCATTTGCATATGAAATCAACTTCTCTGAGTTATTTTGCCAATAATATTAACAAGCGTCGAGAAACAAAAAAATAAAGGGAAAAACAGAACTAGTTATAGGAAGTTGTGGTGGCAAATCGGCCGCCGAATAAAACTTTCGTCACCAGCCTTGCATTTTGTCATTATTTAAAAGCGGCCACCCCTTTATCCCCCCATCGGCGGACTGCTTGTTGCCAGACAGACCGCCTGGGGGACTCTATAAGGTATCCCCTTTCAACATTCCTCTCTTTCGGTCGGAAAGATGAAAGGATCGTCCAATCGAAATCATTATGTTCCCCTTTAACCTGACGGCACTCACGTCCCCCGTCATGAAACATTTGCCGGCGGATCTGAGAACCGCAGGGGGGAATTGATTGGGTTGGAACCCCTTTCCATTTCAGAATATCCCCCCCGCCCCGTCAATCCGGCATTGGAGGCAAACCCCAAAACCAGAGAATCCAAGCGGTAGACGGTCCGGTCCACGGCTCTTGCCATCCCCACAGCCCAACCCGCTATTTTATTTGTTCCGGCAAAAACACGGGCACTGAGTTAAACGAACCCGGCCCCGTCATTCCCCCCCTTAAACCCCCCCTTTGTGGCTGGCGGGTGCGCTCGGACGTCCGGGAACCCGGCCACCAAATTGCAGAACTACCCCAACCGTTTTTTTGTCAATTTGGGGGCCTGAACCCCGAACCGTCCGGCTACTTCCGCCTTTAAGGATCGCTACCCCTCTCTATTTCTTGGAAGGGGGAGGAATGCCTCTAACTGTGGCCCTTCGCCCCAGGCCGGGTAACCCGTTTACCTCGGCCCTGAATTGCCGGAACCAAAGGCCCCCTTGCCCCTTCAGGGTGCCCAAAAAATACAGGCGGTAGAAAATACCCTTATTTATCCCCCCCCGTTCAGCGGTTGTTAGAGGTTTTGATGTTTCCCGCCCGTCCGCCCCCCAGGGGGCTCCCCTTTTCTTCTTATCCATCTCTCTTTAATCAAACCCAACTACCACCCCAAAACCAAACCGTTAAATCAAGCTCCCAGCTACGGGTGCCGTCGGGTGTCGCGGCTCTCAGGCCGCCCAAACGGCGTTGGTTGCCCTATCGCCGGGCCTTATTCTCAGAATGGTTTTACCTGCGCGTGTTGTTTTTTTAGCTCCGTTTTTTCCCTCCGTCGCCCTGGTTCTATTGCTTATCTAAGCCTCCTGCCTTCGTTGCTTTTTGGCTTTTAGGGCGGGCGGCTGCCGCTCCCTGCGCCCCCCACCGCCCCCTTGATTGCTTGGAAATAGTTTGAAGTTTTCTTACCCTTCTCCCGTCCTCCCCTTCGGTTGGTAGGGGTATACAACCTCCTCCTTTTATAACTGGAAGCTGTTTTTTTAATGATCCTTTGAAATTGACATTAAGTAATCGATATGTTTTATATTATCAAGTTAAAAGCTGACTTTCCTAGCACCGACAACCACTAACGGAGAGGATGGTCCATGAAGCATACCGACAAGATCCCATCTTTCGAAAAAGAAGATGGGGTTTTTGTTTTGGGTTGGAAAAAAAAGGCCAATTAGTCTAAAATCAAAACCACTTTGTTACATGGGAAAAGAAGGACCTTTGATGACCAATAACAACACTAACTGGATCGCCAATTTTATATGGGGGATCGCTGACGATGTCTTGCGAGATCTCTATGTCCGTGGTAAGTACCGTGACGTTATCCTTCCCATGACCGTATTACGCCTCCTTGACGCGGTCCTTGAACCGACTAAACAAACCGTGCTCGATATGAAGGCGTCTCTCGATAAGGCAGGTATTGTCCACCAGGACCAGGCCATTCGCCAGGCATCCGGCCAAGGATTCTATAATACTTCAAAGTTCACACTTCGTGATCTCAAGGCCCGTGCCAGCCAGCAGCAGCTTGCAGCCGATTTTGAGGCTTTTCTCGATGGGTTTTCCCCGAGCGTACAGGACATCCTGGAAAAATTTGAGTTTCGAAACCAGATTCCCCGACTTTCCAAGGCCGATGCCCTTGGGACGTTGATTGAGAAGTTCCTTTCTCCGGACATCAACCTGAGCCCTGATCCAGTCCTAAACAATGACGGTTTTATAAAACACTCGGGCCTCGACAACCATGCCATGGGCACGATCTTCGAAGAATTGGTCCGCCGTTTCAATGAGGAGAACAACGAAGAAGCGGGTGAACACTGGACCCCCCGGGATGCAGTGAAACTCATGGCCAGACTCATCTTCCTGCCCATCGCCGACTAAATCGAATCCGGCACCTATCTACTTTACGATGGAGCCTGCGGCACAGGCGGCATGTTGACTGTGGCGGAAGAGACCCTGCAACAACTTGCCGGGGAGCACGGCAAGGAGGTGGCCACCCATCTTTACGGTCAGGAGATCAACTCTGAGACCTATGCCATTGCCAAGGCCGATCTTCTTCTCAAAGGCGAGGGTCAAGCGGCGGATAATATTATCGGCGGGCCTGAATACTCGACGCTCTCCAACGATGCCTTCCCTTCCCGCGAATTCGACTTTATGCTCTCCAATCCTCCTTATGGCAAAAGCTGGAAGAGCGACCTTGAACGAATGGGAGGGAAAACCGGCATAAAGGACCCCCGCTTCTTAATCATGGACGAGGAGTTGGAAGAAAACGCGGTAGAGGAAGGAACCGGAGAGGATGACCTTGGGGGCCATGAAGACGCCGATGTCGATTAAGCGCAAAACCGGCAAGGCCGGGAAGGGTCTCCTGCGGGAGCCGGCGGCGGCCTACGGCGGTCCCGGCGGTGAGGTGGTGCTCTACAGCGCCCCGGATGGGACGGTCCGACTCGACGTGCGTTTTGAGAAGGAATCGGTCTGGCTCACCCAGAAGGAGATGTCGGTTCTCTTCGCCACTGAGCGAAGCGTTATCACCAAGCATCTGCGTAATATCTTCTCTTCCGGAGAACTGGAGAGGAATTCAGTTAGTGCATTTTTTGCACATACTGCTCCAGACGGAAAAACCTATCAAGTTCAATACTATAACCTCGACGCCATTATTTCTATCGGCTACAGAGTCAATTCCAAACGCGGCACCCAGTTTCGGATCTGGGCGACGAAAGTTTTAAAGGATCACCTCCTAAAAGGCTACTCAGTCAACCAAAACCGCCTTCCGCTCTTGAATTCGTTTCTGTGTATCGGGGTTACCCTGAAGCGACTCCACGTCAAAAAACAAAAACATTTCTCTCGTTGATTCAAAAACTTGATTTAGAACGTTTGATAACGGGAATCTTCTTTCACCTACATGGACACCAAAGAAAAAAAGGGGTTGGCTAAAACAGCCTAACCCCTTGAAATTCTGGCGCGCCCAAGAGGATTCGAACCTCCGACCGACGGATTCGTAGTCCGGCACTCTATCCACTGAGCTATGGGCGCATGGGTGAAAATATAATCCGAAAAGCCGAACCTGTCAACTCCATTCCTGGATTGGTAGTGTCCTAAGGAAATTAGGGTACTACCTGTGGATTAAGTGGTGTTTGAATTTGCCGGACACCGCCCGGATTGAAAAAATTGTTAAAATGGAGTAAGGATAACACTACGGTTGCGGGTTACAGGTTTCAAGTTACGGGTTAAAAAAAATGGAGGGCCGGCCCCCCGCTTTCGTCCGGGTGTCGGCTATGGCGAATTTTTGAAGGTATCAATGTTGATGGACTTTTTACAAGTCCATCAATGTTAATAGATAAAAACGAGGGTACAATTTAAAGCAATGGACTGCATTCTTTGTAAAATTATTGCCGAAAAGGTCCCCAGCGTCAAGGTGTTTGAGGATGGCCGGTCACTGGCCTTTATGGATATCAATCCCCGTTCGGACGGTCATTGCCTGATCATTCCCAAAACCCATGCCCCCACCCTTTTTGATATCAGTGAGGAGGACCTCGTGGCCGTTACCAGCACGGCCAAGAGGGTGGCCATGGCTATCAAGGCCTCACTGGCCCCGGAGGGAATGCTGGTTTATCAGCTTAACGGAAAGGTGGCCATGCAGTTGGTGGACCACTTTCATGTTCATCTGGTCCCCCGCTGGAAAAACGAGGGGGTGGATTTAGCTCACGGCTTTCAGCCTGGAAATATGGAAAAAATTCGGGGCATCGCGGCCAGGATTGCCTCCGCCTTACCCAAATAAGACTAAGGGTTCAAGGTTCAAGGTTCAAAAAACGACCCCTAATCCTATTACTTTTTACCTTTAACCGTAAACCTTATACCTTAGACCCTGCATTAAGAAATTCATCGAGATCCTCCAAGATAACCGTTCCTTTGGATTCGATTTCCTTCAGCGCCTCAGCCGAGGTGACCGGATCGACCCCCCGGCACAGGGATTTTATGACCCTTATTTTGTAGCCCCTGGCCAAGCCATCCAGGGCGCTAAAGCGAACGCAGTAATCGGTGGCGATCCCGAAGATAATTAAGGTTCGTATCCCCTGTTTTTTTAGCAGTCCGTCCAATTCCGTTTCCTGCCCTCCGTCATCTTGAAAAGCTGAATAGCTGTCGAAACGATAATCCCGTCCCTTTTGGATGACCGCTTGAAATGAGGCCGGTTCAATTAATAATTCCGCCCCGGGCGTGCCCTGCACACAATGGGGCGGCCAAAGGATTTGATTCTTTCCCTGCAGGTTGATTAGATCGAAAGCTTTTTTCCCGGGGTGGTTGGTAAAGAAGGAAATATGGTTGGCAGGATGCCAGTCCTGCGAGGCCCAGAGAGGAATTCCCAAGCTTCTGATACGATCGATGGCCTTGTTGATTTTATTCAAATAGTCTAAGCCGGTTCCCGGCACGGCCAAAGAGCCGCTCATCAGTTGGGTAAAGTCCCCCTGAATATCAACCACGATCACTCCGTTCATAATTTCCTCCCCGATCTCTCAATAAGTGATTATTCCTCATAGTTACATAAAAATTGATTTAGTTGGGAAAATTTATTAGTAATAACAAGGTGTTTTAATGGTTTCGGAGTAGGTGCCAAAAGTCATCACCAATGAAGTTTGGATTCTATTGAAATATTGATCAATTTTTACCCTTCGGGAAAGCCGTGTGATGCCGTATCTCCTTTGTTGGCAGGGGTTCGAAGTACCTTAGTACGACTTCACCCTTGCCGCCGCGGATCTGCAGCATCCTCGGCTTTTGCAACATTGGGGTATTCTTTTGCCTCTTGTCTTTCGCCTCTCACTTTGAACTTTGAACTTTGAACTTTGATAAATTTTTATTATATCAAACAGACCGGGTAACTGCTAATATTTAATGATGGAGATCCTGTCCGCCGGGGTTCTTAATATTTTTTCTTGACATCTCCCTGTAGGCTGGTTAAGAGGTTAATAATCGTCATCTTTCCTCTTAACCAACAAGGACCTATGATTACCCGGATCTTTTTCTTAATTGGAAGCAAATCCCTTACCTTTTTGACCGAACTGGGCGGGATTCTACTGATGCTTATCCAGAGCCTGATCTGGACCTTTGTTCCGCCTTTTCGCCTGAGGAATTTGTTTAAACAAATGGAATTCATCGGGGTCAAATCCCTGTTTATCGTCGCCTTGACCGGCGTTTTTTCCGGAATGGTCCTGGCCCTCCAAAGTTACCACGGATTTAGAAAATTCGGCGGGGAAAGTCTTATGGGAGGAATCGTGGCCTTATCCCTGGCCCGGGAGATGGGACCGGTGATGACGGCCCTGATGGTCAACGCCAGGGCCGGGTCGGCTATCGCCGCGGAATTAGGGACCATGCGGGTCACCGAACAGATTGACGCCCTGCAAATGATGGCCATCAATCCTATTCAATATCTGGTCGTCCCCCGGCTCTGGGCCGGGGTCTTAATGGTGCCCTTGCTGACGGCCGTCAACATCCTGGTGGGAATCTTCGGCGGTTATTTTGTCGGGGTCATCCTGTTGAAAATCAATCCGGGTGTCTTTGAGGATAAGATGTATAACATGATGGAGATGTCCGACCTGGTTCAGGGGATAGTAAAGTCGATTTTTTTCGGACTCATCCTGACCTTGGTTGGTTGTTATAAGGGATACCATACCTCCGGTGGTGCTGAAGGGGTCGGCCGGGCGACCACGGAAGCAGTGGTCATTTCCTCGGTCTGTATATTGATCGGGACCTATGTGTTAACGTCTTTATTATTTTAAAACAGGCGAGGGGCAAAGGGCAAGAGGCCATGGGAAAACCATAACCCAAATAAACGGAGCCTATTGCCTATTGCCCATAGCCTATTGCCTAAACCCAATGATTCGATTAGTAAACATAAACAAATCCTTTAATGGTCAGCCTGTCCTTCAGGACCTGAATCTGACCATTCCCTCCGGACAGACAACCGTGATTATCGGACTAAGCGGGGGAGGGAAGAGTGTTCTGTTAAAACACATTATGGGGCTGATACGCCCGGACAGCGGAGAAATCTGGATTGAAGAAGAAGAAATAAACCGCTTAAGACCCAGGGATCTTTACCGGGTTCGCAAACGGTTCGGGATGCTCTTTCAGGAAGGGGCCCTTTTTGATTCCATGTCCGTAGGAGAAAATGTGGCTTTTCCCATTCGGGAACATAAAAGAATGTCCCATGTTGAAATTGAAAAACTGGTCTGTGAAAAATTGGCCCTGGTGGGTTTGTCGGGTATTGAAGCAAAAATGCCTTCGGAATTGAGCGGCGGCATGCGAAAAAGGGTGGCCCTGGCCAGGGCCATCGCCCTGGATCCGGATATTATGCTTTTTGATGAACCGACCACGGGACTGGACCCGATTATGACCGCCGCCATTGATCATTTGATTATAGAGACCCAAAAGCGGTTCCAGATGACCTGTGTGGTTATCAGCCATGATATCCAGAGTGTTTTCCGGATAGCCCACAACATTGCCATGCTTTATGAGGGGAAGATCATTGAAGGAGGAACCCCGGAAGATTTTCGCCAATCTTCCAATACGATTATTCAGGATTTTTTGTTGGGCCGGGCTCCGGAAAATTCAATTAAAAGTTGTTGAACGGAAAAATCCCAATTCAAATCCTGGGCTTTCATCTTTAATTTAAAGGAGGAAAGATGGAAAAAAGGGGAATAAGCACCGAAGTCAAAGTCGGCATCTTTGTCTTTCTCGGTTTGATCGTACTCGGCTATATGACCCTGAAGGTGGAAAAGTTCAAAATGAAAAGCGCGGAAGGTTATGAAGTCGCCGCCCTCTTTGACTCCGCTTCGGGTTTGATTAAAGGCAGTGCGGTCCAGATCGCCGGGATCGAAGTGGGCCGGGTAAATGACATCCGACTGGCCGGTAAACAGGCCCGGGTCACCATGACCATTCGCAAAGAAATCCCGATTTATTCCGATGCCCAGGCCAGCCTAAAAACCCAGGGGGTTCTAGGCGATAAATATGTGGAGATCAATCCGGGAAGTGAAAAGACCCATCGCCTGGCAGCCGGAGGAGTGATTCAGTATACTCAGTCACCCGTTGATCTGGAGCAGGTTCTGGCCAAAGCCCAACCGATTGTAGATGATATCCGTTCCGTGACCAAAACCTTGAGCGAAACATTAGGCACCGAAGACGGCCAAAACGACATTAAAATGACTTTTACCAACCTCAACAAGGCAACCGAAGATATCCGGAGTATGACGGGGAGGATTTCGCGGGGAGAGGGAACCATAGGAAAGTTAGTCCAGGACGATTCCCTTTATAAGGATATGCGGACCACCATGACCGGTTTAAAGGACACCATGAGCCAAATTAATGAAGGGAAAGGGACTCTTGGGAAACTGATTAATGATCAGGAATTTTATGATGAAACCAAAAAAACCCTGACCAGTCTGCAAAAGGTGGCGGAAAAAATTGAATCAGGGGAAGGCACCCTGGGGAAATTGGTTAATGATGATTCCCTGTACCAAGAGGCCAAGGAAGCGGTATCCGGTCTCAGTCAGACGGCCAACAAAATCAATCAGGGGGAAGGGACCATTGGAAAATTAATCCATGACGACTCCGTGCACAAAGAGATCAAATACACCTTGAGAAGCGTGACCAAGGCCATGGAAGGGCTGTCCGAACAGGTCCCCTTGAGTATTTTGGGGACGATTATCGGGACGATTATAAAGTAAGGGGAAAGCGATTATCAAATAAAGGAAGGTTTCAAGGAGTCAAGGGTTCCAGGTTTCAAGTGAAAAAGATGATCAGATTTGGAGTCAAATTTTTTCGCCGGGGCGGGTTTGGCGAAAAACCGACACTAATGGGCTCCGAACTCCGAACTCCGAACTCCGAACTGAAAAAAAATCGAGCCTTGTCCCTCTCCGGATATTTTCCGGTTTTATTCTTGCTGCTCTCCTGCTTACTTTTCCCCGCCGGTTGTGCCCATCTTGCTCCCGGTCTGGGACCGGAAAATGCCGCTCCGTTTTTTCACATTCAAACCGATCCGGAAAAACAAAGCCGTCGTCTGGACGGGGCCGGGCCCTTCTATTCCCAGTCGGAGAGTCCGGAAGAACGGGAATGGACTTTCCGTCCTTTCTTTTCCTTTCGGGAAAACTTGAAAGAACAAACCGAAGAGCTGGAATATTTATACCCCTTGGGCCGTTACCGAAAAACCCCTGAAGGAACCCTCCATCGCCTTATTCCTTTCTACTCCTCGTTTAAGCCCTCCCGGGAAATGGCCGAAGAGGATAAAAAAGAGAATGTGGATCTTTTCCTCCTTTTTTGGGGCAAGGGTAAGACCGGGGAACCTTACGGAGGGCTGTTCCCTTTCGGCGGTCTGTTTCGAGACCGTTTCGCCCGGGATGAAATCCAGTTTGTCCTCTGGCCCCTCTACTCCAGGATCCGGGAAGGAGAAACCGAAACCTATCATTTCCTCTGGCCCTTTTTTTCTCTGACCTCGGGGGGAATGCGCAGCGGGTTCCGAATCTGGCCCTTTTACGGGCAGGAAAAACAGGAGGGGATAGGCGCCTACCGAAAGATGTTTTTCCTCTGGCCGATCGGTGCTTATCAACAAAGATACCTCGACACCGACACCCCCAAGACCTATTTTTATCTTTTTCCCCTCTACCTCTCCGAGCATAGTCCTACGGAGAATAAAAAGATCTTTCTCTGGCCTTTTTTTAATTTTTACACCGAAAAAAACTTCGACTATTTTCAGGTGGACTTCCCCTGGCCGTTCATTCAATATGCCCGGGGGGAAAATGCCAAAGCCTTTAAGCTGATGCCTTTCTTTTCCTACCGCAGGGTGGATCAACGGGAAAGGCTGTTCCTGCTCTGGCCCATCTTCTATCAGGAAAAAGATGAGGACGAAGAGAGGGAAGAGATCCTGCATCGATTTTTGTATATCAACAAATTCCACCGTGTTTATTATAAAAAAGAAGACCGCTGGGAAAGGGTCTCCAAGCTCTGGCCTTTCTTCCGCCATGCCGAGGATGGGAGGGGAATGGTCCATTTTTATACCCCGGCCCTGATGCCGGCGGATTGGGAAGGGCTTGAGCGGCATTACGGGATGCTTTTCCGGATTTATGAATATTATCAGGACGGGAAAGGTAAAGAGGTTTCCAAGTTCCTGTGGGGTTTGTATTATCACCAGAAACAAAAAGACCTGAACCGGATTGAAGTCAGTTTTTTATTTGATTATTTAAAAGAGAAAGAGACCGTTCAGTTCTCCTTCCTGAAGGGGCTGCTGGGGTATCAGCGGGATGGTCCGAAACGCCGGATGAGAATTTTTTATTTCCCTATTTCCTGGGAGGAGATGGAAGAGACTGGGAAATCACCCGGGTCCCCACCGGGGGGATGAATTCAAACCGGGTAGAGGGCAAAGGTACTTTGGTTTGCATCCGGCTGAGACGAAAGCGGGTCCCATCTCCCATCAGGTTATCGAAAGTAAACTCCAGGAGCAGGAAGGTGGTTTTGGAGACCCGGACCATGACCTGCTGCAGATCCGGCTGGGGCTGTTTAGGTTTTAAAATAAGCTGGTGAAAGGGGGCCTCCTCGGAAACCGAGGTATCCAAATGAACCGCGAAGGTTTTTTCCAATCCCCCCAGGCCGGAAAGAAAATCGATGATCGGTTTGACCTGCAGATAATAATCCTTTAACCGGTAAACATTAACCGTTTTTTCCTCCGGCAGATACCACCAGACTTTGTCACCATTACAGATCAATTGTTCCGGTCGGGGTTTTTTTTGATCCATCCGGAGCTTGTTAGGGGAACGAAAAGAAAGCTGCCCCTCGGCCTGGAGGGCGGAAGAGGGCAGGTTAGAGGCGATTTTAGGCACAATTTCCCGGACATAATCGGCTTGAAAGGTCTTGGAAGCGGCAAACCGATCTTTTAATTGAGAGAGGATCCGGTTCACGTCCCCGCTGATTTGAGCCTGGGCCAAGGCCCCGCTCCAGCCGAAAAAGATAGAAAGACAAACAAAAAGGCCGGCAAACTTTCGTTGTATAGGCAAGCAGGGAAATGAAAAAGACATACAAATCCTTTCGGTGAAATATACGGAAGGTGCAATCCTACTTATTGGGCAAAACGGATACTGATAGGGGACAGCCAAAGGTCATTGGCACTCTTTTTCGTCTAAAACCATTTCCTCCATGACTGTTTCCTCTATAAGGAATTAACCTCTATTTTTTACCATAGACATCAACTATAGTCAAGTAAAGCAATCGTTTAAAAAATAACGAGGGAAAAGAGTCGTGACTCACGGAAATTTAAAATTTTGACATTCTTATTTTATTTTTCTATTATAAAACACTTTCGTTCCGTTGTCAGTTCAATACATTTTCGGGTCAGATGTATCCCAAGAAGAGTACTTTATCCATATTTAAGCAAATAAAGAACTTAAAAGCGCCGGCGGCAGGAACATCTAAAAGGGGGAAAATATGGAAGAAAGCGCCAAGAAGAAAAAACAAAATAAGGCGATGTCCCCTCTCCCTCTCGAAGAGGGACGTAGAGCCCTCTTGGCCTCAATTGTCGATTCCTCTGACGACGCCATTATCGGCAAGACCCTCGAAGGAATTATTACCAGTTGGAACCGGGCGGCGGAGCTCATGTATGGATACACGGCCGAAGAAATCATCGGCAAGCCGGTCTCGATCCTCCTGGCCCCGGACCGACCGAAGGAAATGGAGGAGATCCTGGCCGAGATCCGCAAGGGCAAGCGTGTTGATCACTACGAGACGCTTCGCAAACGTAAGGACTCCACCCTGATCCACGTTTCCCTTACCGTCTCACCTATTCATGACAGTTCAGGCCGGCTCATCGGCGCTTCGTCCATTGTCCGGGACATTTCAGAACGTAAACGTATTGATGAGCAGTTGCAGGCCACCTCGAAATATGCCAGGAGCCTGATCGAGGCCAGCCTTGACCCCCTGGTGACCATCAGCCCGGAAGGGAAGATCACCGACGTCAATGAGGCGACGGTGAAAGTGACGGGACTCGAACGCGACCGGCTCATCGGAACGGACTTTTCGGACTACTTCACCGAACCGGAGAAGGCCCGTGATGGATACCGCCAGGTCTTCTCCAAAGGATTTGTCACCGACTACCCGCTGACCATCCGGCACAAGGACGGACGGCTCATGGATGTCCTCTACAATGCCTCCGTCTACCGCGATATGCAGGACCATGTCCTTGGCGTCTTTGCCGCCGCCCGTGACGTCACCGCCCAGCGGCAGGCAGCCGAGTATGCCAGGAGTCTGATCGAGGCCAGCCTTGACCCCCTGGTGACCATCAGCCCGGAGGGGAAGATCACCGACGTCAACGAGGCGACCGTAAACGTAACCGGCCTCCCCCGTGATAGACTCGTTGGAACGGACTTCTCGGATTACTTCACCGAGCCTGAAAAAGCGCGGGAAGGATATCAGCAGGTTTTCCAAAAGGGCTTTGTCACTGACTACCCCCTGACCATCAGGCACAAAGACGGGAAGTTAGTCGAGGTCCTTTACAACGCCTCGGTTTACAAAGATGTCACCGGCAAAGTCCTCGGCGTCTTTGCCGCGGCCCGGGACGTCACCGCCCAGCGGCAGGCAGCCCAGTATGCCCGGAGCCTGATCGAGGCCAGCCTTGACCCGCTGGTGACCATCAGCCCGGAAGGGAAGATCACCGACGTCAACGAGGCGACGGTGAAAGTGACGGGAATCCCGCGGGACATACTCATCGGGACCGATTTCTCGGACTATTTCACAGAGCCCGATCAGGCGCGGGAAGGATACCAGCAGGTCTTCGAGAAGGGCTTTGTCACCGACTACCCGCTGACGATCAGGCACCGGGACGGGAAATTAGTCGATGTCCTCTACAACGCCTCGGTTTATAAAGACGTCCGCGGCAACGTTCTCGGTGTCTTTGCTGCGGCCAGGGACGTGACGGAATCCAAACGGGTCATGCGCGAATTCGCCGAGACAAAAAACTTCCTGGATAACATCCTGGAAAGTTCAACCAAGTACTCCATTATCGGAAAAGATCTTGACCACCACATCCTCTCCTGGAATGAGGGGGCGCGACGAAACTACGGCTATACCAACGAAGAGATTATGGGCAAAGACTCGAGCATCCTTCACACCCCTGAGGACATTCAGTCGGGGACCGTGGACAATATGCTGAAAGGGGCCTATCAGAAGGGTTTGGCAGAAGGCGAGTTCGAACGCGTCCGGAAAGACGGCTCCCGTTTTTTCGCAAGCGTTGTTGTGACACGCCGTAATGATGCCTCGGGCAATCCCATCGGATATCTGCTCATGAGCAACGACATTTCAGAAAAGAAACAGGCAGAAGAACAGCTCCGTCAGGCGTCCCAGTATGCCAGGAGCCTGATCGAAGCCAGCCTTGATCCGCTGGTCACCATCAGCCCGGAAGGGAAGATCACCGACGTCAATGAGGCGACCATGAAAGCTACAGGTGTTCCCCGTGAAATTCTTATCGGAACCGACTTCTCGGACTATTTCACAGAACCGGAGAATGCCCGCAAGGGATACGAGCAGGTTTTCTCCAAAGGGTTTGTCACCAACTATCCCCTGACCATCCGGCATAAGGACGGAAGACTGACCGATGTTCTCTATAACGCATCGGTGTATCGCGACGTTCAGGGCAACGTTCTTGGCGTCTTTGCCGCCGCCCGTGACGTTACGGCGCAAAAGGAAGCCGAGGCGAAGATCGCTGAGCAGAGGGCCCGGGAAGAACAGAGGACCCGCGAGATGGAGCGGTTGGCGGAACTGGAGAGGTTTCAAAAACTTACGGTCGGACGGGAGCTCAAGATGATCGATCTGAAAAAAGAGATTGAGGAGCTCCGGAAAGAAAATGATTTACTGCGGACGGTGCAAGTGGAGAGGGCCAAACCATGACGGATCAGCCCCTTCAGGCAGCCCAGGCGGCGTCGGCGGTCATGGACATCGAAGACTACACCAAGGCGATGCACAATATCCTGGAGGACTTTGCGGAGGAGAAGGCTCGCCTGGAGGAGATGCAGCGCGCCACCGTCAACATCCTGGAGGACTTTGCCGCAGAAAAGACCGGCTTCGAGGAGACCCAGCGGGCGATGTTGAATCTCCTCGAAGACTTTGACGTGGAGCGATCAAAAGCGGAAGTTGCCAACCGTGAGCTTTTGGAACGGACGACGCAGCTCGAGGCCGCCAATAAGGAGCTTGAGGGTTTTTCCTACTCGGTATCCCATGACCTTCGGGCGCCGCTTCGGCATATCACCGGATATGCTATGATGTTACAGAAAAAGGCGCCATCCCTTCTTGATGAGAAAACCATTTACTATTTGGATACCATCTCGGAATCGGCGAGGCAGATGGGAGTTTTGATTGATGATCTTTTGGCATTTTCACGCATTGGCCGGTCAGAGGTGAAAAAAGGCAGAGTTGATTTCGGATATCTGGTGAAAGAAATTCTTAAAGATTTGCGGGAAGAAACAGAAAATAGAGACATCGCCTGGAGCGTCGGGGCATTGCCGGAAGTCTATTGTGATGGCTCCATGTTTCGCCTGGTCTTCGTCAATCTTCTTTCCAATGCCTTGAAGTTTACGCGGCCACGGCCTAAAGCTGAAATCGAAATCGGGACCATCCCCGATCATGGGGAATTTATCTTTTTCGTGCGGGATAATGGCGTTGGTTTCGATCCGAAATATAAGGATAAACTCTTCGGTGTGTTCCAACGGCTTCACCGTCAGGATGAGTTTGAAGGAACGGGCATCGGGCTGGCCAATGTCCAGCGCCTCATCCATCGCCACGGGGGCCGGGTCTGGGCTGACGGTGAAATAGAACAGGGTGCGACTTTTTATTTTTCACTCCCCAGATGAGACAATTGCGTAAAAAGTCGCCGGAAGCTCATTTTGGTCATTCCATACGGTCGGCTTTGCCGACCTTAAAAAGAGACTTCCGGAGGAAGTCGAGAGAAAGCCGCAATCCAGGATCTTCAATCACTTAGGAATTATCTGGACCCCGGCTTTCGCCGGGGTGACGACTTTTTACGAGTTCATCATCATGGCAGAGATTGAAACAAAACAGATTACAGTAATCAGGTATAATTCATAACTTTACCCTTGGAATTTTACCAGGAGGTTTTAAAATGATGACGGATTTGAAACGTATTTTTCTTGTTGAAGACGATCCGAAAGATGTGGAGCTAACTCTCGAAGCACTCGCTGAATACCATCTGGCTAACGAAGTGGTGGTGGCCCGGGATGGTGAAGAAGCCCTGGATTACCTGTTTAACAGCGGAAAGTTTGATGCCTTTGTCAGCGGCAACCCGGCCGCCATATTGCTCGACCTGAAACTCCCGAAAGTGAGCGGGCTGGAAGTACTGAGCCGAATCAGGGCGGATGAAAAGCTGAAGATGATCCCCGTGATTGTCCTGACTTCCTCCCGTCAGGAAACAGATCTTGAGGAATGTTATAAACTGGGGGTCAATGCCTATGTGGTGAAACCTGTTGATTTTCATGAGTTCATTAACGCCGTGAAAGGATTGGGTATGTTCTGGGGACTTATTAACGAACCCCCGCCGGGTAGCCTAGGGAAGGCTGCGAGAAGGTGAAAGTATTTTCAGGGAGGTAATACATTGCGGATTCTCCATCTTGAGGATGATTTAAAAGACGCTGAACTGATAAGAGAAATCCTTCTCCTGGAAGGAATGGCCTGCGATATCGTTCGGGTGGATACCCAAACGGCCTTCGTCGATGCTCTGGAAGGGGGCGATTTCCAACTGATCTTTTGCGACTATTCTCTTCCCGCCTTTGATGGCATCTCGGCGCTCAAAATTGCAATGGAGAAATCTCCTGACACTCCCTTTATTTTCATTTCGGGGAAAATGGGCGAAGACCGGGCCATAGAAACCCTGAAGCATGGAGCAACCGATTATATCCTCAAAGATAATCTGACCCGGCTTGTGCCCGCCGTGAACCGGGCCTTGCGGGAATTGAGTGAGAAGATGGAGCGCAGGCAGGCTGACGAGCAACTGAAAGAATCAGAGAAAAAACTCAGACGTCTTTCGTCAGAGCTTTTGGCCGCCCAGGAGAAAGAGAGAAGAAGAATCGCCGGAGAACTTCACGATACCGTCGCCTCATCATTGAGCGCTATCCGGTTCAGCATCGAGAAGATCCTTGGACAGAAAGATCAGAACGAACAGACTCGGGGAGAGCTGAGAGATCTCATCTCAAAAGTTCAGCTGGCCAACGAAGAAACCCGCAGGATCATGGCTGATTTAAGGCCCGCGGTGGATGATTTAGGAATCGTCCCGGCAATTAACTGGTTTTGCCGGGAGTATGAAAAGACGTATTCTCATATGCACGTGGAAAAGCAGATCGACATAGCTGAAGACGATTTAAGCGATTCTCTGAAAACGGCAATCTTCCGCATATCCCAGGAGGCCCTGAATAATATCGCCAAACACAGCGGGGCGAGTCTTGTTAACCTTCGTCTCCAAAAGGGAAAGAGCAGAATAGAACTAACCGTTCGGGACAACGGGCAGGGGTTTAATCTGGATACGAGCAGAAGAGGGTTGGGGCTTTCCACCATGAGAGAACGGACCGAACTTTCAGGCGGGTCCTTTGATCTTGAATCAGCAATCGGGGAAGGAACCTTTGTCCGTGCTTCCTGGCCTTTGGCTTGAAGCTCGGCCAAAAGAGAGATAAAATAATATTAAATTGAATTTGAGATATTGAGGAGGTTTCATGAGTGTAGTGACCGATTACAGGAGACAAATATTAGAATTAACCGAAGATTAACCTAAAGAAAAAATCAAAGAGTTAATAAATTTTGCCCAATCCCTTAGGACAAAAAAATCTATTTTCTCATATTCTCAAATAAAAGACAGTGCCGAATATATGGAAGTAATGAGAAGGAAAGAAGGAAAGAAAGTTAAATCCGGTAAAAAACTTATTGAAGAATTGATCGAATGGCAAAGGTTAAACTCTTAATAGATACGGATATAATTATTGATGCTCTCAAAGGCATCAAACCAGCCAAAGAATTAATAAGGAATAGGGAAATTGATCTCTATTGTTCCATCCAGACGAAAAAAGAATTACTCTCCAAGGTTGGACTTACGGATTCAGAAAGGAAAAGGATAAAATCGTTTTTCGAAGAGTTAAAAGTCCTCAAAATTGATGAAGCCATTATACAAAAGTTTCATATGTTGATTGCCCTATACGGAGAAAGACCTGGGGTCTTGGCAGATTATGTTATAGCAGCCACGGCCTGGGCTAAAAACCTTCCCCTGCTTACTCGAAACAAAAAGCATTTCAAACAAATCAAAGAAATCAAACTCAGCCCGACTTATTAATAATTTGAAGAACGGGAAATGAAGCCTTTCAACCCATAAAAATCAAAAATTCTTAATCAGGAGCTCGCGGGGGCGACCGGCTTCCCCGGAACTGACGATTCCTTCCCGCTCCATGATTTCCACCAAACGGGCGGCCCGGTTATAACCGATTCGCAGTTTTCTCTGGATCATGGAAATGGAAACCTGGCGGGTTTCTTTGACGATCTGGACGGCGGCCTCGTATTTTTCATCAATGTCGTCATCGGTATCCGAGGGCTCCGGTTCTTCAATGGCCAAAAGGGTATTATCGTAGTCCGGTTGTTTTTGTTTTTTCAAAAAGTCGGTCAGGCGCTTAATTTCCGATTCGGATATAAAGGCCCCGTGGATACGCTGGAGTTTGGATACCCCGGGAGGGAGGAAGAGCATATCTCCGGCACCCAAAAGGGCTTCGGCTCCGTTGGCATCGAGGATAGTACGGGAGTCGGTTTTTGAGGAGACCTGAAAAGAAATGCGGGCCGGGAAATTAGCCTTGATGATACCGGTCAAAATGTCCACGGAAGGACGCTGGGTGGCGATCAACAGGTGGATCCCGGCGGCCCGGGCCATCTGGGCCAGACGGGTCAGATACTCTTCCACGTCCCGGGAGGAGACCAGCATCAGATCGGCCAGTTCGTCAATGACAATAACCACGTAGGGCAGCCATTCCTCGGGATATTTTTCAGAGGTTCCTTTTTTCTCTTTCAACAGCCTTTGATTGTAGGTGTCGATATTCCGGGCCCCCTTGTCGGCCATTTTCTGGTAACGGTCCTCCATTTCCCGAATGGCCCAGCGCAGGACCCGGGTGGCCATTTTGGCATCGGTGACCACCTCATGCAGGAGATGGGGAATCCCTTCATAGGGTAAGAGCTCGATCCGTTTGGGATCGATAAAGAAAAAGCGAACCTCTTCCGGCCGGGCCTTAAAGAGGATACTGGTGATCAGGGCGTTCAGGCAGACGCTTTTGCCGGTACCGGTGGCTCCGGCAATCAGAAGATGGGGCATCCGGGCCAGATTGGTGACCACGGGAAATCCCAGAATATCTTTTCCCAGGGCCAGGGTCAATTTGCCCTTGGGACTGGTAAATTCCTGGGAGGAGAGGATATCTTTCAGCCCCACGGTCTCGCGCTGGCTGTTGGGGATTTCTATGCCGATGACCGGTTTGCCCGGCAGGGGAGCAACGATCCGGATGCTGACCGCCCGCATGGCCATGGCCAAATCATCAGACAGACCGGTGATCCGGCTGATCTTGACCCCCGGGGCCGGTTCGAATTCGTACATGGTAATGACCGGGCCGGGAGAGACTTCGGTGACCTGACCTTCCACCCCGAAGTCCTTCAACTTTTTCTCCAAGAGCCGGGAATTCATGATCAGGCTTTGCTGCTGGATCTCCTGATCGTTTTTTTCATAAGTATCCAATAACGATAAGGGAGGGAGTTCAAAATCCCCAGGGTCTTTCATGAAGACGAATTGTTCCTGTTGTGGCTGGGGTCGGGGCTGGGGGGCGGCTGGTTTCAGTACCGGGCTTTGGACAATAAGCGGAGGGTTGGCTTCCTTTTCTTTTTGGATTTCTTTTTCCACCCGCAAGGATTTGGTCTTGCGTTTTCGTTCCCTGTTTTTTTGATAAGAATCCCGGAGACGGCTGGTTTGATCCAGAAACCGGGTATGGAGTCTTTCCGCTACCCGGGCCAGGGAAACCCTGGTGATCAGGATAAAACCGGTCAACAGGATGGCGATTAATAAAATATGGGTCCCCGGCGGGTTTAATAACAAGGAGATGCGGTGGAAGATCAGGTAGCCCAATATCCCTCCCCAGGGGAAATTCCACCCGAAGTACTGGAAGTTCTGTTCCCCCCGGGAAAGCAGGCCGGCAAAGGAAAAGATCACCAGAAGATAGCCGGCGGCCTGCCAGGAAGGTGAGGGGACGGGGGTTTTGCGGAAAGAAAAGAGGGCCAGTTGAAGAAAGATGAAACCAAGCCAGAAAGAGGCCAGACCCAGCCATTCGAACAGAAAAGACGAGGAATAAGAGCCGATCTTTCCTACCCAGTTTTTTATAGGCAGATCCCCCATCTGCGGAGAACTGAAAGAGGGATCGGCCGGGTGATGAGAAAGAAGGGCCAGAAAAATCAGGATTCCCAAGGCCCCCAGGGCCAGCCCCAGGATTTCATAGTAAAGCGGTTTTTGAGGTCTGTCTTCTTTAGGCAATGATCGAACTCCAATAAAAAAAGGTACAAGGTATAAGGTATGAGGTACAAGGTTAAAGGCCAAGGAGAACTGCATCCCCGTTTGCCGTATACCGTATACCTTAAACCGTAGACCTTACACCGGCCTTTTCCTCACATCGGTATGATCAAAGGCAGCACCACCGGCCGGCGTTCCAGAGAATGATCAAAAAACCGCCTTAAGGTCTTGCGGATCTCTTCCTGGATTTCGGACCAGTTTTTTATATCTTCTTTTTGTCGGAGATACAAGATCTCCAATACCCTTTCTTTGGCCTCCCGGATCAAGTCGGGGTATTCCTCTTCTGAAATAAACCCCCGGGAGATGATGTCCGGCCCGGAGAGTAGTTCACCGGTTTGGTTGTTCAGCACCACCTGAACCACCACCAGCCCTTCATTGGAAAGATGGCGGCGGTCTCTCAGGATGAGATTGCCCACATCCCCTACGCCTTTCCCATCGACGAAAACCCGGCCCACTTCCACCTGATCGCCAATCCGGCACCCTTCCTGATCAAAGCGGATAACCTGGCCGTTTTCGGCCAGGATCAGGTTTTCCTTGGGGATGCCGATCTTATGGGCCAATTGGGTATGCTTTACCAGATGGCGGTATTCCCCGTGGATGGGGATGAAATATTTAGGGCGGGTCAGGTGAAGCATCAATTTCAGTTCTTCCTGGTTGGCATGACCGGAAACATGGATCTCCGAAACTTTTTCATAAATCACCTCGGCTCCAAAGCGATAAAGGTTATTAATCAGACCGTCAATCGCTTTTTCGTTCCCGGGAATGAAGCGTGAGGAAAGGATGACCGTATCCCCTTTTTTTATTTTAATCTGTTTATGGTCGTCCCGGGCGATCCGGGTCAAGGAGGACATAGGTTCGGCCTGGCTGCCGGTAGTGATGATGGTCACCTGGGAATCGGGCAGTTGCAGCATCTCCCCCAGGGTCAGTTCCACTTGGGGGGGGATGGTCAGCAGACCTATTTCCTGGGCGATCCGGCAATTGGTAATCATGCTTTTTCCGTTAAAGGCCACTTTGCGCTGATAGCGGACGGCCGAATCCACCACCTGCTGGATCCGGTGGATGTTGGAGGCAAAGACGGCTACGATCATCCGTCCTTCGCAGTCCCGCATGATCTGATCCAGGGTTTCCCCGATCCGTTTTTCCGGAAGGGTATGGCCTTCCCGTTCGACATTGGTGGAATCCGACATCAGGGCCAATACTCCCTTGGCTCCGTAAGCGGCGAAGGTATTGATATCGGTGATCACACCATCCAGAGGGGTCTGGTCGATCTTGAAGTCGCCGGTATGGATCAAGGTACCCAGGGGGGTTTGAATGGCCAGGCCGAAACCGTCCGGGATGCTGTGGGTGACCCGGATGAATTCGATTTGAAAAGGTCCGATGGTCAGGAACTCTTTGGGTGAAACCGTCCGCAGTTCGGATTGCCCCAGGAGATGATGTTCCCTTAATTTTTCCTTGACCAGCTCCAGGGTAAACCGGGAGCCATAAACCGGGACTGAAATCTCTTTAAGAAGGAAGGGCAGGGCCCCGATATGGTCCTCATGGCCGTGGGTCAGGACAATGGCCCGGATCCGTTCCTGGTTTTTTAACAAATAGCTGAAATCCTGGATGACAATATCGACACCCAGCATGTAGTCTTCCGGAAACATCAGGCCGGCGTCGACGATCAGGATATGCTCTTCATATTGAACCAGGAGCATATTCAACCCGATCTCACCCAGCCCGCCCAGGGGGATGATGTCTAAACAAGAAGATGTTTGCTGATGTGTTTCTGTACTCATTTATTTATTGTCTTTCTTTAATCTCTTTGAATCCAGAATTCAGAAGCCAGAAGTCAGAATAGCAGTCAGATATGCTTCAAGCAATTTACTTACTTCTTCGAGTTGGTTTATTAAAGTTGTGGTATCTCCGTAGCCAAGGTCTTTGGCTAATATTAAATAATATCTGCATTCTTCGAGAGAAGCCTGAGCAATATTTAAGTATCTTGCTTTTTCAGGTTTTGTTTTTTTCTTGAATCCTTCGGCGATATTTGCCGGTATGGATATGGCCGCTCTTCTAATTTGTGATGTCAACCCATAAAGTTCATGTTTAGGAAAACATTCACAAAATTTATATACTAATAAAACAAATTGATGGGCTTTTTGCCAAACAATCAGTTCTTGAAAATCTTTTGCCGGTTTTCTTTTCATTCTGACTTCTGACTCCTGGATTCTGGATTCTTGAAAGTAAGATTTTCCTCAATCGCCTCCCTGACTTTTTTCATCAAAATATCGGCGTCCTTTTTTTTACAATAGCATTCGGTGGGGATCGGGTTGCCTAAAACAACGTTGATGGTGCCCGGCGTTATCCAAAAGCCACCTTTGGAAAGGACCCGGCCGCTTCCCTGTATGGCCACAGGAACCATAGGCTTTTCTGATTTTAAAGCCAGGACGAATCCCCCTTTTTTAAACGCACCCAGCTGATCCGTTTTCTGCCGGGTCCCTTCCGGGAAAATGATGACCGAGGTTCCCTCATTCACTTTTTGGGCGGCCTGACGGAGGCTTTGATAAGCCTGCTTGGGATTGGAACGGTTAATGGAGATATAACCGGCCCGTTTCATGGCCCAGCCGAACAGGGGGACCTTAAAATAGCCTTCCTTGGCCAGCCAGCGAAATGGTATCGGCAGCTTGGAAAGAAGCGCCGGAATATCATAGGCACTTCGATGGTTGGCGGCAAAGATATAGGACTGGTTGGGGTCGAGGACCTCCGCGTTGAATAATTGAACCCGAACGCCGCTGATTAGCAAGACCATATCGGCCCAGAGGACGGCAACCCGATGAACCCGGTTTCCGTTCGAATCAAATAAGGCGGTACCCAGGGCCAATAAACTGAACCCTATGGTCAGGAAAATATAACAGGGCAAAACGAATAAAGTTCGGAAGGACATAATCGCCTCAGCACCGAATCAAAGATAAAAAATAAGTAACACTTTAGTCTTATGAAAATAAATTATCTGACAGGATCAAGCGGTTCCCAAAAGGGAACCTTTTTTGAGGTCGGCAAGGGCCGACCGAACGGATTTACAGGTATTTTGCTCAGGCTCCGGAAGACCCGAGCAACCCCTATCTGCTTTCAGCAGAAAGGGGAGCTTTGTCCGCAGGACGATAAGGTTTGTGCCTTTCTTCAGGAAAGGCACAAAAATCCAGGTAATCCAGTAAATCCTGTCGGATAAAAGAATTGGATTTTCAAAAAGCTAAATTGATACAAAAATAATAAACTATTGCAGGTAATTAGTCAATCAGTGAATCGGTTTCGGGCATCAAACAATATCTATTTTTGAATTTTTGTGGAGGTGAAGAGGTTTGATCCTTTTATTGACAAATTCAAGCGGATATGAAATTATTCTTTTTGGGCCGGCGTAGCTCAGGGGTAGAGCAGCTGATTCGTAATCAGCAGGCCGCGGGTTCAAATCCCATCGCCGGCTCCACTTAAAATCAACTGGTTACGAATGAGTTGACCTGCCATTGAGACCTCCTTTAACCCTCTGCTACCATCTTGCTACTACTGTTTGGCTGATCATCAATTTTTGACATTAAAATAACCTGTCTTAATTTAATGGCCGCGTCTTGATCCGATGATCTGAGCAGGTGTCCATAGATGTCCATGGTGACCCGTAGGCTGCTATGTCCTAATTGCTCCTGAAGAGATCTCGGAGGGGAGTAGAATCGGTTCCAGTGGTTATAGAAGAAATCCAACCAGAGGGGCGGAATCTGGCCCTCCGGCTCAGGAAAGGTCTTCCGGCCCGAGGGACGACGGGTTTTATTTCTGCCCCCAAAGCCCTATCTGCCGATTGCCACCTTGCGTGAGGTCTTGAATTATCCCGACCCGCCGGGAGGGCACAATGTTGATTTTTAATTAAGTCATTCTGCCAGATTTTCAACTAAAATTATTTATTGAGTTTTTGACCAAAAATACATCCGCCATTCTCAATCAGTATGCCAATCCGGCAATCATTTGTTATGGGAGTTGCTTCAGAGAAAAGTCGTTCCAAAGTGGCGGCAATCGGCAACCTGCCAGCCCAAGCCACCGGGATGGTGGCCCCAACCATTGCTTCCCATTTGATGCACAGTATATCCGAAGCGGCTCCCATGTGGCTGGCAACGATTACCCTGGCGATCAATGCCGGTTTATTCGGGCTATTTTTCAAAAACATCAGGCCGCCCGAAGAAAAATAATATAGACCGACCAATCGTTGGTGGAATAAAATGGGATCCTTCCCCAACCTACCTGCCCCTATAATTGCCAAGGGGATTTACAACCCGAATCTTTTGAACAAATAGTATTTGGGAAAATCTATCCCAAGCGTAAAGATTACGGAGAACACCAGAACGGCTAAGATTTGAAAGGGGGTGACGGGTGGGACAAAGATACCGTAGATGCCCAATAAAACAAAGCCGATTAGGGTCGCTGAACTCAGGATAATTAATTCCCGGCCTGGAAACGAGGACCAGAAGTGCCTTCGTTCTCTGACGATCAATACCCTGAATTGGCTGTTGAACACCAGGTTTAGCATGACCAGGGTGCGCAGCTTTTCCCATTCCAGATGAAAATAGTTCAATCCTATTAGGATCACCAGCAGACCTTCCACAACCAGGAGCAGACCCGGGACGAGCGAGGCCAGAGTAATATTCTTCACATTCCACTTATTGGGATTGGGCGTATGCGTTACATGGTCGGTTGCCAAAGACATGGTGGCGAAATCGTTGGCAAACACAAGCAGGGCCATACCGAGGAGAGAGAGCACAATTTCATGGAGCCAAAAGAAACCCAAGGTCAGTAAACCGACAAATTCGATAACCTTGGTGACCTTGTTTAAAACCCAGGTGAGCATTCTCTGGTAGGTTTGCCTGCTTATGGTAATGGTATCAATGATGACACTAATACCCGGTTCGGTCAAAACCACGCTGGCCGAGGCCTTGGCCACATCAGAGGAATTGCTCACCGCTACTCCCATCTCGGCCTGCTTCAATGCCGGAGCATCATTGACCCCATCGCCGGTCATCCCAACCATATGCCCCCTGGATTGAAGAAGCCTGACGATTCTGTACTTGTCTTCAGGATATATCTCGGCAAACCCGTCGATTTCTCCGACAACTTCGACCCGCTGATCTTCGTTCAAACCTTCGATATCCGCCATACGGATAATATTCCTGCCGATTCCTGCCTGAAGGGCGATCTCTTTAGCTATGGCGATATTATCGCCGGTAAGCATTATCGGCTTTATCCCCAGTCTTCTCGCTTCCTCTATGATGCGCTTCGAATCCGGTCTTGGCGGGTCAGCCAGAGGCAGCAATCCCACCAGTTTAAGATCATTCAGGTCTTCCCTTTCCGATCGGGCCACGGCTATCGTTCTGAATCCTTTCCGGGAAAACTCTTCTACCATCCTGTCTGCCTTCTCCCGGGTCTCTTGGTCTATTTCCCGGCACAGGGATAGGACTACCTGGGCCGCGCCTTTAACGACCTTGAAGCGCTTGCCGGCCGCTTCGATAATCGCCTCCGTTCTCTTAAGGGATGGACTAAAAGGGGTGTATTCGATCTGCCGGTATTCTTTTAAATCGATTCCCTTTGTTTTAGCATATTCCATAACGGCCAGATCTATGATGTCCATGCCCTCCTCCTGAGAGGCTAAAGCGGCTAAGGCAAAAACATCCCCTTGCGTATATTCGTGAAAGGGTAGGCCGTTGGTGACCGATAA